>NZ_CP011454.1:4344368-4716552 GCF_000695095.2 Gemmatimonas phototrophica
GATACTGCTGATCGCTGCTCGTGGTGACGCCCACATATCGGATACGCTTGGCGGCTTTCATCTCCCGCAGCACCGGCAGCAGCGTGGCGGGCCCCTGCAGATTCCACACCTGCATAAGATCAATGCGGTCGGTCTTGAGACGCCGGAACGATTCCTCCATCTGCGCCACCCCGGGCGCCGCGTCGGTGCCGCGCACCGACACCTTGGTGGCCAGGAAGAGCTGCTCGCGAATCCCCAATTCGCTCACCAGCTCCCCTGTCACACTTTCGGCCTGTCCGTAGCCGGGCGCCGTGTCGATCACCTTCCCGCCGAGGCGCGGAAATTCCCGCAGGGTGTCACGGAGCGGGGCTTTGTCTTCGGGGGTGACAACGTCGTAGCGCCGTGCGGTGCCAATCCCGATCACCGGCAGCAGTTCCCCACTGGACGGGATGCGTCGCGTGATGAGTGCGCCCTGGCGGTCGGCCGCGGGCAGCACCGGGGTCAGCACACCGTGCTGCAGCGCCATCAGGTCGCGCGGCGCCATCAGCGCGGTCAGCGCGGCGGCGGCGCCCAGTGTGAGCGCATCGCGGCGGGACATGAACGCCGCAAAATCGGGACGATATGTGTCTGACATGGGCGAAAAGGGCGAACGGTTGAGAAGGCTGCTGCGTTCTTCAGAGAGCAGGTCGCGGCATACAGCGGGGACACCCGTCGTCTCCCTGCCGGGCTGATTGGTCTCCGGCTGGTCCCACCGGTATCTTTCCGGTGATACCCGCCCTCCCTAAGGATTGCATGTACATACCGTCAAAAGAAACGCTGGCCAAGGTCGAAGTGCTGTCCGACCTCGAGAGTGACGTGGAGCAGTTGATGGCGTCGCACGAGTCGAAGCGCATCCTTTGGTTCCCGTCTGAACTGCTCGCCCCAGCCCCCGACACCGATCCGGACGAACATGTGAAAATGCTGCGCGAACGTGCGCGCGGCATCAGCATGCCGGCCCGCGTTGCGCTGGCGCTCAACACGCTCACCGAAGAAGGGCTGCCGCACTTCCACCGCCTGCTGGCCACCTACCTGGGTGGCGACACCTTCTGGGCCAAGTGGAACAACCTCTGGACGGCCGAAGAAGACCGGCACGGCGCCGTGCTGCACGACTACGCGCACGACAGCCGCATTCTCGACAACCCGGTGCTCGAGCGCATGCAGTTCGAGTATCTCAAGGCCGGCTTCGAGCCCGATTGGGACAAGGATCCGTACCGCGTGTTCGTCTACACGTCGCTGCAGGAGCGCGCCACGCAGGTGAGCCACGCCAACACCGGCAAGCTGGCCGGCGAGTATGAGCCGCTCATTGGCGAAGTGCTCTCCAACGTGGCCAAGGAAGAAGCGCGCCACTACGTGTTCTACCGCGAGATCTTCAAGCGCGTGCTGGAGCGTGATCCCAACACCGCCATGTTCTCCGCGTCCATGGTCATGCCCAGCATCGATATGCCGGGCGTCAGCATGCCGCATTTCCGCGAGATGGGCGACGTGATCCGCCGCGCCGGCATTTACGGCCCGCGCGATTACATCAAGATCGTCGACGATCTCATCAAGTTCTGGGCGCTCGACAAGGTCGAAGGGCTCAACGAGATGGGCAAGAAGGCACAGGAAAAGATCATGGGCATCACCGCGCGCCTCGAGCGCATCGCCGATGCCATGGAAACGCGCAGCAAGGCCAAGACCTTCCAGTTCAACGTCGCGTTTGCCCGTGAATTCGCGATGGACTGAGGACGTTGTTGACTGAGAACTGAAAACTCAGACTGACAACTGACAACTCGAACTGAGAACTGAGAACTCCCCGGCGGCTCGCGAGATATATCGCGTAGGCGGCCGGGGAGTTGTCAGTTGTCAGTCAAAGTTTTCAGTCCTCAGTTGAAGTTCTCAGTCCTCAGTTAAAGTTTTCAGTCTTCAGTTGAAGTTCTCAGTAATCAGTTTTCTCCCTCACCCGCTATTGCGCAGCCCGGCCGCGATGCCGTTAATCGTCAGATGAATGCCGCGGCGGACATGTTCATCCACGTTGCCCCCTGCCGCCAGCAAATCGCGATGCCGCTTGAGCAGGGCAATCTGCAGGTGATTGAGCGGGTCCATATAGGGAAAGCGGTTGGCAATGGAGCGCGCCAGCAGCGGATTATCCGCCAACAACTGCTCCTCACCGGTAATGAGCCGCAACGCCTCACGCGTGCGCTGCCACTCGGCTTCAATGGCGCCGAAAATCTGCCCTCGCAACGCATCGTCGCTCACCAGCTCTGAATAGCGCGACGCCACCCGCAGGTCACTCTTGGCCAGCACCATATCCACATTCGACAACAACGTGCGGAAGAACGGCCAGCGCGTGGCCATACGCTGCAGCACCGGAAGACCATCAGGTGTTTCCTGCAGCCATTGCGCGACTGCAGTGCCAAACCCATACCAACCCGGGAGCATGCAGCGACACTGCGCCCACGCAAACACCCAGGGAATGGCGCGCAAGTCCTCAATACGGTCCGACGGTTTGCGCGACGCGGGGCGGCTGCCAATGTTGAGCGTGGCAATTTCCGCCAGCGGTGTGCTCTCGCGAAAATATTGCGTGAACCCCGGCGTTTCGTACACGAGGGCGCGATAGGCGCGAAAGGCGAGCGCCGACAATCGGTCCATGACCGGGTGAAAGGTGACCGCCTTGTCCGCCTGATTCTCGTGATCGGTGAGCGTGGCTTCCAACGTGGCCGCCACCAGCAGCTCCAGATTGCGGCGCCCGACATCGGGCGTGGCATACTTGGACGCAATCACCTCGCCTTGTTCGGTGAGACGGATCTGGCCACTCACGGCCCCCGACGGCTGCGCCAGAATGGCGTCGTAGCTGGGGCCACCACCACGCCCCACACTGCCGCCGCGCCCGTGAAAGAAGCGCAGCTTTACGCCGGCACTGGTAAACACGGTCATCAAGGCCAGTTCGGCCTGGTACAGCTCCCAGCCACTGGTGAGAAAGCCGCCGTCCTTGTTGCTGTCCGAATAGCCCAGCATCACTTCCTGCACATCACCTCGCGACTGCACCAGCGCACGATAGATGGGCAGCGCAAACGCCGCGCTCATGGTTGTGCCGGCGCGCTGCAGGTCGCTGATCGTCTCGAACAGGGGAATGATATCGAGCCCCAGCGAGGGCGCTGCCCCTCCGGTGGCCAGCCCCGCCTCCTTGAGCATGAGCGCCACTTCCAGCAAGTCCGACACGCCGTCGCACTTGGAAATGATGTAGTGCGGCAAGGCCGAGTGTCCGTAACGCTCCCGCATGGCGCGTGCTGCAAACACGATGTCCAGTTCGCGCTGCACATCTTCGCTGTACACCAAATGCGGGGAATACACCGGACGGGTGCCCGCGAGCTCGGCGGCCAGCAGTGCCACCCGCGCCTCTTCGGTCAAGGCGAGATAGTTGGCGCACACGCCGGCCTGCGCCAGCAGCTCGGCGACTACCTGCTCGTGCACATCCGCGTTCTGGCGCAGGTCGAGTGGCGCGAGATGGAAGCCGAACACCTCCACGGCCGTAAGCAGCCGCTGCAGACGTCCACTGGCCAGCAGCGGCAACTGGGTACGCACCAAGGCGTCCCGCACCACCTGTAGATCGGCGCGTAGCTCGACCGCCTCAGCGTACGGAACCCCTTCTCCCAACGCCGCCCGCGTGGGTGGCGGCAGCTCGAGTCGGCGCATGGTGGCCACCAGACGCGCGTACACGCCGCTCAACGCGCGACGATACGGCTCATCGAGACGCTGCACCGACTTGTCCGGGGAATTCGCGGCCAGCGCGTCCAGCTCCGGCGTAATGCTGTGCAACGTACGCGAGATACTGAGCATACCACCCAGCGCGTGCACTTCTTCCAGATAAAAGTCGAACGCGGCGGCCGCCTGCAATCGCAACGTGTCGCGCAGAATATCAGCGGTAACGAACGGATTGCCGTCACGGTCGCCGCCAATCCAACTGCCCACACGCAGGAAGGTCCCCAGCGGAAAATCCGCCCCGGGAAAGCGCTCGTGCAACAGCGCTGCCGTGTTGGCATAGAGACGTGGCACCTCCGTGAAGAACGTGCTGCGGTAGTACCCAATCCCGTTCTTCACCTCATCAATCACTCGCAGCCGCTCGCCACGCACCAGCCGCGTGTGCCATAACGTGAGCACCTGACGCTGCAGCGCAATGTCACTTTCCGCCTGCTCTTCCGCCGTCAGGACCATACGATCCCGGCGTTCCAACAGGTCGGCCACCTGCTGCATGGCCACCTGTGTACTCTGCCGCTGCACCTCGGTAGGGTGCGCCGTGAGCACCGGTGCAATGAGCGCCTCGGCGAAGAACTGCTGCAGCCGCTCGCGTGCGACGGCGTCGTTGCCAATGGCCGCACGCACGGCATCGAGCGCAAAGGCCAGTGTCCCCTCGCGCGGCGGTGACCCCATGGCTTCGTGCGAGCGCCGCCGCCGTGCCCGATGCGTGTCTTCCGCAATGTTGGCCAGCTGCAGAAAATAGGCGAAGGCCCGCACCACACTGAGCATGGTGGCCGGTGGCAGCGTATCGAGCAGCGCGTGCAGCCGCGCGCGGTCTTCCGCCCGCCCCTCACGCGCAAAGCGCACGGCGGCCTGACGCGTCTGCTCCACCAGGTCGAACGTGGCCTCCCCCTCCTGATCGCGCACCGCATCGCCAAGCAAACGGCCCAGCAGGCGGATGTCATCGCGGAGCGGAAGATCCTTGTCGTCGCGGTTCGTGGTCATGCCACAACGCTACCGCTTCAACCCCCGTACCACCACGTCCGGGAAATCGCCAAAGATGCCGTCAACACCCAGACTGGCCAGCTCCCGCACTTCGGCCAGCGGATCCCCACCGTAGCGCTT
This sequence comes from Gemmatimonas phototrophica, assembly GCF_000695095.2. Classification (NCBI taxonomy): domain Bacteria; kingdom Pseudomonadati; phylum Gemmatimonadota; class Gemmatimonadia; order Gemmatimonadales; family Gemmatimonadaceae; genus Gemmatimonas; species Gemmatimonas phototrophica. Next base: position 4,349,226 of record NZ_CP011454.1, read on the forward strand.
GGGGAGGAATACCGCTTCCGACCGCAGCGTCCACGCGTGTACCTGCAACCCCGCCGCGTGTGCGTCGCGCACCAGCGTGGTTGGTACCGCCGCCGAGTCACCGCCCACCAGCATACGGGTGTTGGCGCCAATGCCGTTGGCAAACGTGGCAATGTCTCGCAGCTTGTCGGCGGTCATAGGCCCACCACTGAGCAGGTAGATCAACGGCACCTTCGTTTGCGGCCGCAGGGCGCGCAGGTTCCCGTCTTCAAAGCTTTGGATGAACACCGGGGCATTGGCCCGGTCGAGCCCCCGGGCGCGCAACGACGCCAGCAGCGCTGGCTCCAGCGGCAGCCCGATGGCGCGGTGATAGGTGGGATGCTTGGTCTCCGGATAGACGCCCACCACCCGACCGCGCGCCCGTCCCAGCGAATCGGCCAGCGCCAGCACCTCGTCAAAGGTGGGAATGGCAAACTGGCCGTCGTACGTGTGCGAGCGGAACGGCAGCCGTTCCTTGGCCCGCAGCGTGCGCAGTTCGGCCAGCGTGAAGTCTTCGGTGAACCAGCCGCGCATTGTGTCGCCATCCACCACTTTCGTGGTGCGACGGGCAGGAAATTTGTCGGCCACGTCGGTGGTGCCCCCAATCTCATTCTCATGGCGCGCCACCAGCACGCCATCCTTCGTGCTCACGAGATCGGGCTCAATGAAATCCGCGCCCATCTCCACGGCCAGCGTATAGGCAGCCAAGGTGTGTTCGGGGCGGTGTCCGCTGGCCCCGCGGTGGGCAATGACCAGGGGGCGAACCGTGGGCATGACGGCAACGTCTGTAACGCGACCGGGACCGGCGCCGGCACAGGCCGCGAGGAGCAGAGCTGCGCCCATGGCACCGGCGCGCGAAAGAAGGGAATGTCGTGGCATGGCAAACAGTACCACCTTCCCGTCACAACCGGATCACGGCACCGCTACAGTTTTCGCCCTGGAACCCTCGTCGCCAGTTGACGCCAACGAGTCCGAACGGCAGGATAGGGACATGACCCCCACGGCTCCCGAGGCCCTGCTCGCGGCTATCCGCGGGCGCGATCAGCTGGCCATTATGCGACAGCTGGATGAAGATCCGGCGCGCGCGTCTATGCGCGCCCCTGGCGGCGAATCCCTGGTGCTGCACGCTTGTTATCTGGGAGCGACCGATGTCGCCTCCCTCCTGCTGCGCGGCCGCAAACTCGACGCCTGCGAAGCCGCCGCCCTTGGCGACGTGACCGCCCTGCGTGCCGCCATTGAAGAGGACGACGACGCTCGTGTGCGGCGTAGCAGTGACGGATGGTCACCGCTGCACCTCGCCGCCTTCTTTGGGCAGGACGACGCCGTGGCCCTGCTCATCGATCACGGGGCGCCGCTCGATGCCCACTCCACCAATGCCACCCGCAACACGCCGTTGCACGCGGCGCTGGCCGGGGCCACCAAACCCAGCATCGTAAAGCGGCTCATTTTCGCCGGCGCCAATGTGGCGTCACGGGGCGCGCAGAACATTACCCCGCTCCATCTGGCGGCGTCCCGCGGGGATGGTACGCTCTGCGAACTGCTGGTGGCGCGCGGTGCCGACCCCCATGCGGTCATGGAAGACGGCACCACGCCTGCTCAACTGGCCACCGCGCGTGGCTTTGCCGATTTAGGCGAGAAGCTCGCCGCCCTGCCCCACGGCGAACCCACCTGAGGGGGCGCGAGCCAGCTCCTCGTCACGCACCAGCGCCGGCGCGAGCAGCTTGTACATCACCGGCGTGACCAGGCGCGCGATAAGCGTACTGCTCACCAGACCGCCAATGATGACCCAGGCCAGCGGGGAGTACAGGCCGGAGCCCTGAAACGCCAGCGGCAGCATGCCACCAATGGCGGTCATGGTGGTGAGTACAATGGGCAGGAACCGTACCTCGCCTGCCCGTTGAATGGCTTCGTCGAGCCCCACCCCCTCTCGGCGGAGCTGGTCGGTGAAATCCACCAGCAGAATGCTCGTTTTGATCTCAATACCGACCAGCGCCACAAAGCCGATCATGGCGGTAAAGCTCAGCGTGTAGCCGCTGAACAGGAGCGCCACAATGCCGCCCACCACACCCAGCGGAATGACGCTGGCCACAACCAGCGTGGTGCGGAAGTCGCGGAATTCCAGCACCAGAATGGCGAGGATGGCAAACACGGCGACCACCACGGCGCCACCAATCCCTCCGAAGCTTTCTTCGCGGCTCTCAATCTCCCCCGCTGGCACCAGCGCATAACCCACTGGCAGCGTGATGTTGCCCAACCGTTCAATCACCTGGCGGGTCACCGCGTCGGTGTTGTACCCCGAGCGCACATAGCTGGTCACCGTCACCGCGCGCGTACGATCGTTGTGATCGATGGTGGTGGGCGAGCTCACGAAGCGCAGCGTGGCAATCTGCGACAACGGCACCATGGCCCCGTTCACACTGCTCACGAAGATGCGCTCCAGCGCTTCGGGGGCCGGGCGACCATTGTGAGCAAGTCGCACCGTGAGGGGATACTCGTCGCCGTTGTCGGCGCGAATGCTGCCCGCCTGCAGCCCCGCGATGCCCAAGCGCAGCGTGCGCTCCACTTCAGCACTCGGCACCCCCAGCAGCCCCGCCTTCTGCTTGTCCACCACCAGCCGCAGATCCGAACGGCGCAGCCGCACCGGATTGTTCACATACTGCGTTCCCTCGGTGCTCTTGAGCACGGCCTCATACTGCGCCGCAATGCGTTGCAGCGTATCGAGATTGGATCCCTCAATGCGCATGGCAATGGGGGCATCAATGGGCGGACCATTCTCGAACTCCTTGAGTTCAATGCGGGCACCCGGATAGAGCGACAGCTTCTCGCGCAGCGAATCGAGCATCACCGGCGTGGCGTCGTTGTCATACTGGTTCAGCAGCACGAACATCTGAGCGCGATTGGGCGCCTCTGCCCGCTGAAACACGTTGTAGTACACGTCGGGGTTGTCCTTGCCCACGTTGGCAAAGATCCCGCGGGTATTGGGATGCCCGCCAATCACGGCCTCCGCATACTGTACCGCGCGGTCTGTCTCACGCAGGGACGTGCCCTCAGGCGTGGTGATGTCCACGTGATACTGTGGCGTTCCGGCTTTGGGGAACAAACTGAATCCCACCGCCGGCACCAGGGCAAACGCCCCCACCACCAGCCCGAACGACGCCACCAGCGTGGCGCGCGGATACGCCATGGCCCGCTTGAGCAGCGGCGCATACGTGCGATGAATGCCGCCATCCAGCCACCGCAGCACGGCATTCCCTTCGGCGCCCTCTTCAGACGGCATGAGCCGACTGGCCAGCCACGGAATAATCGTGAGCGAGACAAACAGTGAAGCCAGCACCGCATACACCACGGCCAGCGGCAGCGACCGGATGTACTTGCCCGCGAGTCCTGGCAGGAACAACAGCGGGAGGAAGGCGAAAATGAGGGTGCCGGTAGCGCCGAGCACCGCCACACCAATCTGCTTCGTGGCCTCGATGGCGGCCTGGGTGCGCGAGTATCCCTCCCGCAGAAAGCGGGCGATGTTCTCCACCACGACAATGGAGTCGTCCACCAGCAGCCCCAGAGCAATGACGAACCCCACAATGGAGAGCTGATTGATGGAGTAGCCAGTGGCGTACAGCAGGATGACGGCAATGGCCAGTGAGGTGGGAATGGAGATCATCACGATGATGGACGCCCGCGTGCCCAATGGCAGCAGCGTGATGAGCACGAGGCCAATGGCAATGGCAAAATCCCAGCCAAGTCGCGACAGGCGTTCGTCCACGTTCGCCGATTGATCGAATCCGCGCGACAAAGTGATGCCGGCGGGCAACGTACGCTCGAGCGCATCAAGCGCCTCCCACACGTTGGCCTTCACGGCCGACACGTTGTTTCCCTTCTGCACGGACACGGTCACCCACATGGCGCGCTGACCATTCCACCGACCCATGTGCACGACATCGCCGTCTGCCCACTGCACGGTGGCCACATCCTGCACGCGGACGGTGGCCCCATTGGCGCCGGCCACAACTGTGCGCTCCACATCAGCGGCACTCCGGTAGCGACCGGTGGTCGCAATGTTGTAGCGACGGGTGCCCACATCGACAGAACCGCCGGGAATCTGCGTATTGTCGCTCCCCAGGGCGTTCAGCAGCTGCGCGGGCGTGAGCCCCAGTTGCGACAGCCGCCCCAGATCCAGCGTGATCTGCATCTCCCGCGGAGGTGCGGCCCAGCGTTCGGCCTTCTTCACGCCGGGCACGCGCTCCAGGGCATCCTCAATGCGCTTGGCCACATCATCCACCTGCTGCCACGGTGCAGACGGTGCCACGAGCGCCAACTGAAACACGCTGAGATCGGAATTTTCATTCCGCTTCACCTCCAGGCGCTGCAGCGATGCCGGCAGGGTGGCGCGCAATGCATTGACCTCGCGGATCACCTGATCGTATTTGCGTTCCACGTCGACCGTGGCCTCGAACTCCACCTTGATAACCGACAGGCCATCCGAGCTGGTGCTCTCCAGCTTCTTCACATCCTCCAGCGTCTTGAGCTGCTTCTCAATTGGCTCCGTGACCAGCTGCTCCATGTCTTCCGGACTGGCGCCGGGATACACGGCCACCGTCGTGAAAACGGGAACGGGAAAGTCGGGGTCTTCCGCTCGCGCAATGCTCATCCAGCTTACGGCACCCAGTGCCGCAAACATGAGGAAGATGAGCACGGTGAACTGCCACCGCCTGACGGAGAATTCGGTGAGCGCACTGAGCAGCTTCACGGAACCATTCCTCCCGTGCGGAGTGCCAGCGCGGGGCTCCGGGTGACACTGCGCGCCGGTGTCATGCTGTCGAGGGTCGCCGACGTGATCACGCGCACGGGAGCGCCCGGCGTAACGTAGGCGGCGCCACGGGTAATCACGCGGGCGTTGGCCGGCAGTCCGCTGATCGCCGCACGATCGCCCTCCAACCGCGTGACCTGCACTCGCTGCGGATGCGCCGTGAGAGAAGCACCAGGCGCGCTATCGCTCGACACGGTGTACACCGTGGCCGAGTCGCGGTCCGCTTCGAGGAGCGCATCCACCGGCAACAGCGACGACAACAGAACGCCGCGCACGGCGATCGTGAGCTGGCCAACCAGACCGCTGGGGAGCGCCTCCGCCTTCAACACCGCCACTTCCACCGGATAGGTACCCGTGCGAGGGTCAGCACTGCGCCCGACCAGCACCACCTTGCCGCTGAACTGGCGGTCCGGCAGTGCGTTGAAGTGCACCGTTGCGTTGTCGCCGACGCGCACCCGCAGTGCATCACGGTCGGGGAGCCCGGCGCGCAGCACGCGACCTCGACGTGAGCCGCCCAGCATGAACACCGGAGTCCCCGGACCAACGGTGGTGCCGGGGGTGATCAGGCGCTGCAGCACCGTCCCCGTCTCGGGAGCCGTGATAATGGCGTACTCGCGATTCATGCGGGCGCTCGAAAGGTCGGCACGAGCCGCATCAAGGGCCGACTGGGCGTCCTGCGCTTGGGCAAGCGTGGCGACGCTGTCGGCGGCCAACCGTTGGACGCGCGCCTGATCACGCTGCGCCTTGTCGGCCGCCACCTGCGCTTTGGCCACGGCGGCGTCAATCTCGCGCAGGTCGAGCATGGCGAGCACCTGGCCGCGTTGTACGGTCGCGCCTTCGTCCACCAGTACACGTGTGACCACGCCACCCATCTTGAAGCCCAGCGGAATTTCGTCGCGCGAGCCGAATCGCCCTGTTGCCACAACGCTGGCCGTGGAATCGCTGTCGGTGAGGGTGGCCACCGTGACGGGGACGGGGGCCATCCGCAATTCGGGGGGCGTGTCGGGTTCACTGCCGCAGGCAGTCAACAGGCCGAGCGCACCGGCGCTTACAAGAATGGTGGGACGCTGCAGAAGGTGACGTGGCATGGTGAAGGTCATGGCGAAGGGTCCTCGGCGCATTGGCGTGATGATGGGCATGGGGCCGTCAGGTGCTGGCATCAGTTGGGTTGCTCAGTTGGGAAGCGCACGAAGGGCTGCTGCGCGCTCGAGATCCACGACGCGAGTGGCCACGGTGAATTGCGTGATCACCTGATTGAGTGCGGCATTGGTGTAGGCCGACCGCGCACTCAGAAATTCGATCTGCGTGGCGAGTCCTTCGGCGTAACGCCGCTGCACGAGTGTGAAGGCACGTTGAGCGGCGGCGAGCCGGTCGTTGGCGGTGGCGAGCGAACTCTGGGCGGCGTTCACAGCGTCGAGGGCATTCTGTACCTCCACACGGACCGCCCGTTCGGTTTCGCGTTTGCGATACTCGGCTTCGCTGCGCGAGGCCTGTGCCTGTTCGCGGCGAGCCGCATCCTGAGTGCCGTTGAAGACGTTCCATCCCAGCACCACCGACGCGAGTGCCACATCGTTGTTGCGATTGAAGCGATAGCGATCGCCCTGCACGCCGTAGCTGGCAGCCAGCGCGACGTTGGGGAGGAAGGCGGCTCCGGCCACGCGTTCCTGTGCGCGCGCGAGGTCAATGAGTGCACCGGTCTGGGCGACGGCTTCGCGCCGCTGCATTGCATGTGCAATGAGGACGTCGCGATCCTGGAGGGCGACGGCCAGCAGAGTGCTGTCGTTGGCGAGCTGTACCGCGGCATCATCCGGAGCGTTTCGCAGCAGGTTGAAGCCGCGGCGCGCGGCGTCGCGCTGCCGCGTGGTTTCGGCAATCTGCTGCAGCAGTTCGCTGCGCTCGGCGCGGGCACGCAGCAGCACGTCGGGGGTGGCCTGTCCATTGGCGATGAGGCGTTCACTGACGCGCACATTCTCATCGAGCACCGGGAGCGTGGCCTCGAGCGTCTCGACGGCGCGTACCGTGGTGGCGTAGCCCAGCCACGCCTGCTGAATGTCGGCGGCGAGCTGTCGCATGGCCGCAGCGCGCCCGCTCCCAACGAGATCACGTTGCGCGCGCGACGCCGCGCGGGCGCCGAAGAGTGCGTCGTTGTACAGCGGGACGCTCATCTCGAGCTTGGTTTCCTGCCGGAAGGGCAACGTGGCGGCCACGTTAGTGGGAAACCGTTCCTGTCCAATGAGCTGATTGAGTGCGGAGTACGCGGGGTTGATGAAGTCGCCGATGTTCACGACGCCGCTGAACTCCGAGTAGCGGGCGTTGACCCCTACGGTTGGGAGAAAGCGGCCGTTGGCTTCGCGCACGGTGGCGTTGGCCCGTCGCATGGCGGCGTTCTGCTGAGCAATGGCGAGATTCGCGCTGAGCGCCTCGGTGACGTAGCCATCGAGCAGGGCTCGAGCCGATGTGGCTGGCGATGCCGGCGATTGGCCCTGGGCCTGCACCGTGTCCGGTACGAGGGCGAGGACGCCGAGGCTGATGAGTCCGGCGATGGCGAGGGCGATGGTCGCCTTGGAGCGCAAGCAGAACATCGATTTCATGGTGAACATCGCTTTCTGGAATAACACTGTTAAGTGAATGGGCCAAAAGAGGGGCGCCGAAGCGCCCAGAATCTTTTGACCTAACGGTGATAGGTCAGCGTGGGTTTCGCAAGCTGCCGCGGATCATGGAATCGCACATGGTGCGCACGGCCTGCCGAGGATCGCGCAGGGTGATGTGCGGGTCGTTGCAATGGGTGAACCAGAGGGCCACGATCCCGTGAATGCCCCCCCAGAACATCTGCGCCAGCTCCACGGCGTCGGTGAGTTCCGGGCGGTAGAGCTGTTTATCAATCCCTTCCTGGACCGTGTCAAAGAGGAACTGATAGGCGTCTTCGTCGGGCATGGGCACTTCATTACCAGCCGCATCAAGGAGCTGCTGCTGGTATGATGTCATGAACATGAAACGATACTGGCTCGGATTATCGAGCGCGAAGTCGGCATAGGCCAATCCCAGCCGACGCAGCCGCTCGATCGGATCCTCGATGCGGCCGATCTTGAACATCGCCTGTCCCAGCGCCGAGAAGTCGGCGAGGCACAGCTCCACGAGCAAGGCGTCCTTGTCGCGGAAGTGGTGGTAGATGGCCGTGGGGGTATAGCCGATTTTCGCAGCGATGGCCCGCATGGTGGTGGCTTCCACGCCCTCGGCCACAAACAGCTCACGCGCCGCGTCCAGGATGGCCTGGCGCGTCTCGGCCTTTTGCCGTTCCCGGCGGGCCAGCGAAGCGGAGCGAATAGCAGAGGTGGTCATACTGGGACAATACGCCGTTCACCTAACAGCGTCAAGTGGCTGACGAACCAGCACGTTGCCCACGCCAACTACCGGCGCCGCCCCTCGATCTGCACGAACTGGCCTCCGGAGAGGCCGCCATCCGTGGTGTGCACGAAATACGCCCGCACCGGATCGCCGGGCGCGTACTGGTCGCGGATCATGTTCAACCCCCGGCAATGGAACGCATTGCAGGTGTACCCCCGCAGGTCTCGCGGAAGCGCACAGCCATCGCTCACCTGGAATACGCAGCCGTGGGTCATGGTGCGCGGGCGCCGGTACGTCCGATAGAGCGCCAGGATGGCCTCGTCGTCGTGCGTCGGGAAGCGCTGCAGGTAGCCGACCATGGTGTCGCTCCGAACGAAGGCGTGCTCGCCGCCACTTTTGCAGCACACCCCGCGACAGGCGGCGCAAGCGGCCCCCAGCAGCGCCTGCTCCGCCTCCTGCTGCGCCAGCGTCGCATCATCCAGAACCGGCACCACCGGCACCGTTGTTGGCGGCACGGGGGACGGCGCAACCTCACCGGCAGCTAGGCGCTCACGCGCGTCGGCAAGACAGGTGCGCACGTGCTCTTCGAACGCCAGCCATCGTCGATCCGGGAGCCGCGAGGAGCGATCGGTGTTTTTCGGCAGTAGCGCCACCCGCCATGACGCGCGCTCATCCTGTGGGATCCCCCGGCGGGCGGCGGCGCGGTCACGCCGTTGCTCCACGCCCTCGGTGCGCTGGGCCCAGTCCTCGCGTTCCTGCCGCAGGGGGCGCTGCACGAGCCACTCTTCGCGGCACCGCGCATCGGCACACACCCCGCCGGCCAGTTGTGTTGGGTTCAGGGGGCGGGTGCACACCCGGCACTTCTGGAACGCCGGAATGGCCGCCAGACGGTGAGTGCAGCCAGGCGCACCGCACAGCAGCGCCGGCACATGCGGCAGCGGCTGACGAGGGGCGCCACACATGACACAGGCGGCAGCGGCAGGAGCGACGGGCAGGCTCACTCACCCTTCTCCAACCGCGAGTGCCGCGCGCCCAACCAGAACGCCACCACCAGCCACACCGCACTCATGGGCGCCGCGAGCAGCGCAATGCTGCTCACCGCCATGCCGGCTGCCGAAAGCCCGGCGTACGACCACGCCCCAATCTGGTCGCCGCCACGGTACACGAAGGTGTCGATGAAGTTCTTGGCCTTGTACTTGTCTTCCGGCGGCACCACGGTGAACAACACCTCGCGCGCCGGCTTGCCAAAGGCATACTCCCCCGCGCGGCGCAGCACCTGAAACACCACGAAAATGGCGAGCGTACCCCACGTCCCCAGCGCGGTGAATCCCACCAGACTGAGCACCGGCATAATCGCCAGCGTGGCGCCCACTCCCACCCACTTGATCACGCGACCCGTCACGAAGAGCTGCGCCAGAATGGTGAGGCTCTGCACCACCGTATCCACACTGGCCAGAAACGCCGTGCGCGCCTCACGATCGGCGTAACGTGCTCCCACAATCTCCGCCTGCTGGAAATACAGGATCGTGGAGCCAATGGTGAACAGCAGCATGTAGGCGCAAATGCCCAGCAGATACGGACTGGTCAGCACATGGGTAATTCCCGCCAGTGACGACCCCCCCACACTGCGCTTGGCTTCATCGCGCTGCCGCGTCTCCACCCGGAAGCTGGGAGGAAAGCGCTTCACCGATTGCACGGCGCACTCCAGCAGCGCCACGCTCATGACCATGAGCACCGGCGTGCCCACCACCTGGGCCAGCCGCGACGTGAGAAACGCGCCTACCAGTGCGCCGAGGGTGCCACCCACACTGATGAACCCGAAGAGCCGCTTGCTCTGCTCCGGGCGGAACGTATCCGCCATGAACCCCCAGAACACCGAGGGGATGAAGAGCGAATAGATGCTGGTGAGGATCCAGAACGCCGGCCCGAGAAACGGCTCCCACGACGCCGGTCCATACTTGATGATGGCGGCAAACGTGAGCAGCAACGCAATGAAGACGCGATACACGATCGGGATGAACCGACGCACCGGCAATCGCGCCACAATGCCCGAGTACACCGGGTTCATGAGCAGCGTGGTCACCAGCGTACCGGTAAACAGCCACGGCAGCTTGTCGGTCCCCGCGGCCACACCGGCCGCGTCGCGCACCGCCCGCAGAATGAAGTAGCTGGCCAGCGCGAAGAAGAAATACATCGCCGCCAGCAGCGTCCCGCGTTCTTCTCCCTCTTCCACGGTGCCCAGCCGCGACATCAGTTGCCGCAATAGTGGTGGCGTACGGCGTGCCCCTTCGCTCACGATCCCTTGCCCTGCTGTGCATGCCAGGCGGCCAACACCTCACGCTCCCGTTCCGGCGATACTCCCGCTCGGAGTCGCGCCTGCTCTTCAGCCGGGCGCGCATGATACCAGGTGAGCGCATCGCGCACCGTGGTGGCCAGCGGCCGGAAGGTCAGTCCTGCGGCCAACGCCTTCTCAATCACGCTGGTGCAAAACGCCACCGTACTTGCGCCCGTGTAGCTCCATACCGGCATGTCGCCCCACGACCGCAACTTGTTGGCGGTCAGAAACGGCTGCGGTACCCAGGTGAAGTGCGCATCGTTGGCAAAGCACGCCTTGATGCCGTACAACAGCTCGCCAATGCCACAGGTGGTGCGTGGCCCCACGGCGTTGAACGCCCCACCGGTACCCTGCTCACCCAGACGCACCATCCACTCGGTCAGGTCCCGCACATCAATCCACTGCGCCGGATCATCCAGCGTACCCGGCGCCAGAATTTCGCCGCCACGCTCGATGCGCACGGGCCAGTATGTAAAGCGGTCCGTCAGATCACCGGGCCCCACAATCAACCCGGGGCGCACGATGGTCGCCTGGTCGCCAAACGCGGCTTCCAGCAGCTGCTCGCAGCGCGACTTCTTGGCGCCGTAGCTCGCCGCCGCCGCGTCCGGCCCGTTGATCGGCGCCTGGTCCATGCGCGGATGCGTCTCATCCGGAAACGACCGCGTGTAATCCTTGTACACGCCGGTACTCGAGACATACACGTACTGCGACACGTTTCCCTTCAGCGCCGCGGCCGCATTGACGATCCACTCGGGGTTGGTGGTGGGCAAATCGTACACCACGTCCCACCGGCGTCCCTTGAGGGCATCGTGCCCGGTGGGCGTGTTGCGATCGCCAATCAGCTGCTCAGCGTTGGGAAAAAGCCCCGGCTTCGTCTTGCCGCGATTGAACAATGTCACGCGATGCCCGCGGGCCAACGCGTGCGTGACCAGATGCGGCCCGATATACCCGGTGCCGCCAAGAACGAGGATGCTCTTGGGAGCGCCGTCCCGTGGAGTGGTCACTTAACGCCCCGCCTTGGCATGCCACGCGGCCAGCACGGTCTTCTCCTTCTCCGGCGCAATGCCGGCGCGCGCCTTCTCCTGCTCGGCCGCGGGACGCGTCTTGTACCAGTCCAGCGTGCTCTTCGCCGTATCGGCGAGCGGACGGAAGGTCAGCCCTGCGGCATACGCCTTCTGACAGTTGACCTGCATGAACCCCAACGTCGGCCCCATGGCCGGTTGCCACACCGGCATCTCGCTCCACGCCCGCACCTGCTGCTCACGGAGGAAGTCCGCGGGCACCCAGGTAAAGCGGGCATCACTCGTCGTGACCGACTTGATGCCATACAGCATTTCGCCAATGGTGGTGGGCGTCTTGGGGCCCGTCGCGTTGAACGTGCCCAACGTGTGGTTCTCCCCGCAGCGCACAATCCACTCGGCAAGATCGTGCACGTCGACGTACTGCACGGCATCGGTGGGCGCACCCGGCGCGAGAATCTCGCCGCCCTTGTCGATGCGCACGGGCCAATAGCTGAACCGATCGCTCAGATCACCAGGTCCCACAATGAGACCGGGACGCACGATGGTCACCTTGTCTTCGCCAAACTGCGCCTTGGCTTCGATTTCGCTGCGCACCTTGTTGGGCCCGTAGTAGCGGGCATCGCGATCGAACGGCTTGTCGATATCGGTGGGCGCATGCAGCGGCCCGCCTTCGTCCATGCCAGGCTTGGAATAATCGCTGAACACCGAAATGGTGCTCACGAACAGGTACTGCCCCACACGCCCCTTGAGCGCTTCACCCGCGCCGCGCACCCACATCGGGTTCGTGGTGGGATTATCAATCACGACATCCCACGTGCCCTTCTTCAGCGCGTCGTGTCCGCCCACTTCGTTGCGATCACCCAGCAACCGGGGCACGTCCGGGAACAGTGTACTGTTGGTCTTGCCGCGATTGAACAGTGTGAGCTTGTGCTTGCGCGCCAACGCATACTCAACCTGCTGCGGTCCGATGAAGCCGGTGCCACCCAGAATGAGAATACGCAGCGGCTTGGGCTGCACCGCTCCGGCCTCCGGACGGTACGCCCCCGGGCGCACCCCTTCCGACGTGAAGGCCTCGGCAACACCGGGCAGCCCCACACCCACAGCGCCGCCGAGAACGGCCGTGGTTTTGAGAAAGGTGCGACGATCGAGAGTCATGGCGTGATCTTCCGGTCGAGTTGGTCGATGGTCCTGGTGGAAGCCGGACGGATTTGGCGCACACGAGCCGACACCACTTCGGCGCGGGTCAATACGCGCAGTACGTTTTCACCCATCAGGCCACGGAGTTCCGTATCGGTCCAGCCGCGCTTCACGAGTTCGGCCAGCAGGTCCGGATACTTTGAGACATCCTCAAGGCCCTGCACGGTTTCCGTAATGCCATCAAAATCACCGCCAATGCCCACGTGGCTCGCCCCGGCGACGCGCTTGATGTGATCGAGGTGATCCGCAACGTCGGCAATCGTGGCGATGGGCGTAGGATGACTCTGCCGCCAGGCCGCCGCGGCCTTGAACTGCGCATCATTGTCGTTGGGATACCGCTTCGCCACGCTGTCGCGCAGGGCGGTGAGCGCGGCGGAATGATCGGCCACCTTCTGCGACACGAACCCCGGCACGAACGTCACCATCACCACCCCGCCATTCTTCGGCAACCGCGCCAGAATGGAGTCGGGCACGTTGCGCGGCACGTTCGTGACGGCGCGCGCACTGGAGTGCGAGAAGATCACCGGCGCTTCGGTGATATTGAGCGCGTCGCTCATGACCGCCGGCGAGACGTGCGAGAGATCGACCAGCATGCCGAGCCGGTTCATTTCGCGTACCACTTCTTCACCAAACTTGGTGAGGCCGTTGTGCCTTGGCAGGTCACCCGCGGCATCGGCCCAGTCGAGCGTGACGTTGTGCGTGAGCGTCATGTAGCGCGCGCCCAGATCATAGAAGGCACGCAGCGCGCCGAGCGAGTTCTCGATGGCGTGTCCACCTTCCATGCCCAGCAGCGAGCCAATCTTGCCGGCCGCGTACGCCTTGCGCACGTCACCGGCCGTGAACGCCGGCTGGAAGACGTCCGGATACTTCGCAATCACGCGCTTCGCGATGTCGATCTGCTCCAGCTGCACGCGCGCGTAGCCGCTGTCGCGAATATCGCCCGGGATATACACCGACCAGAATTGTCCGCCCACCTGTCCGCGACGCAACCGCGCAATGTCGGTCATGCCGCGTGTCGCACGGCGCAGATTGTAAGCCTCGACATCACGCGGCGTTTCCTTCTCTTCGCGCAGCGCCCACGGCAGATCGTTGTGGCCATCCACCAGCGGCGAGAGCCGCAGCAAACGCCGCACGTAGGCGAGACGCACCTCGAGGGAGGCATCGCGCAGCGATTGCGCGGGACGGGCGGTGGCCGCTTTGCGTGCCGGCTGCTGTGCGGCCGTTGGCGTTGTGAATACGAGGACGGCGATCGCGGCAGCCGACAGGACCCGTAACAGAGCCGTTGCGGGTTTTGCGTTTGAGTTGGTGGGTTGTGAGGTGAACCGTGAACTCATCAACTCAACCCCACAACCCGGAACTGATCGGTTCAAGGCGTCCATCAGCACCCCAACTTTTCCAGGTAATACGGCAGCATCTTGCGCCACCACGGCCAATCGTGGTTCACGTCGTGCCCCCACAGATCGAAGATGTGACCGATGCCCTTCCGGTCGAGCAGATCATGAAATTCCCGGGTGTACTCCGGGCGTTCGTACGCGCCCTGCCCACTCACGATGGCAATGCGCGAATGATGTCGCAGCTGATCGAGTGTCCACCCTTCAACGTTCCCCACGTACCACATGGGGTTGTTGAAGTAGCAGTTGTCGTCGGAGTAGCCCTTGAAGTAGCTGTGCGACAAGTCAAAGAACCCGCTCATGCCAATCACACCGCCAAACAGATCGGGGCGGCGGAAAAACGCGTTCGCGGCATGAAAGCAGCCGAAGCTCGCCCCCGTGGTGAGGGCGCGCGCGCCGCCGTCGCCGCAGATGTGCCGGATGAAGGGCACCACCTCGTCTTCCACGTAGCGTGAGTACAGCGCCTGCCGCCGCGCACTTTCCTGCACCGGCAGGCCGCGGTCCATCCACGCCAGCCGGTTGATGCTGTCAATGGAGAAGACGCGAATGCGTCCCTGCTGCAGCAGCGGCTCGACGGCCTTGATGAGCCAGAACCGTTCGTTCTCCAGGAAGTCGGCCGCAGCCGTAGGGAAGAGCAGGACGGGCTGGCCACGCCAGCCATAGCTCACGATAGGCATCTCGAGGCCGAGTGCCGGGCTGCGCCAGCGATCAATACGCTTGGGCAGGGACGGATCAACAAACTGTGGGGACATCCCCATAAGCTGGCCCGTCGCGGGGACGGTGGCCAGTGCAGGGAGCCAGTCCCGCATACAGAACCGTTGCCCAGCAGTGACGGGACCGTCGCCGGATGCCCGCCAACCCATGACGGGAGCGGGTGAGCCTTCCCTCCAGATGTGGCAGTAACCGGTTCCTCATTTCTTTCTGGAGGCTGCATGCTCGCCCGCACATTCGACGAGTTCTCCAATCCGTACGTCAATCCGCCGGAGGGAACGGCGCCGGTGGTGCTGGACGCGGACGTGTTCCCGCACCATGCCGATGGGATTCCGCCGGGGACGATGGCGAGTGGGGGCTACGAGATGCGCTTTGCCTGGACCCGCCAGGACCTGCACGCCGTGCAAGCACTGCGGTATCAGGTGTTTCATGAAGAGCTCGGGGAGGGGCAGTCCACACCGGGAGCGCCAGCGCGCGATGTGGACGAGCGGGATCCCTGGTTCCACCATCTCATGATCGTGGAGCAGCGCACGGGCGACGTCGTGGGCACGTATCGCCTGCAGTCGGCGGTCATGGCCGCCACCCGGTTCGGGTTCTACAGTGCGTCCCTTTTTGAACTCGGCGCCATTCCCGCCTCCATCCTCGGCGAGGCGGTGGAAGCCGGCCGCGCCTGCGTCGCCTCGGCGCATCGCAGCGGCAAAGTGCTCCGCCTCCTCTGGAAGGGTATTGCCCGCTATCTCCAGTGGAACTCCAAGCGCTTTCTCTTTGGCTGCTGTTCGTTGGCCGGGCTTGAACGTGAGCGCGCGACCGACATGTGGCAGGCCATGCATGCCCGGCAGGTGATGCACGATCGCATCCTGGTGAGGCCGCGCCCCGCCGGCCGGGCCCTCGCCGACGACGGGCGTACCCGCCCACTCATTACCGCTGACGCGCTCACCTATCGACTGCCGCCACTGTTCGAAGGCTATCTGGCGCTCGGCGCCCGGGTGTGTGGTGCGCCGGCCTTTGATTATGAATTCGGGACCACGGACTTTCTGGTCATGCTCGACACGATGACCATGGATCCGCGCACGCATCGATCGCTGTTCGGATGACGAATCCGGTGCCGAACCAGTCCTCGGTGGTACGGTGGCGCCCAGCCCTACGTCAGGGCGTGCGCCGCGGCGTGCGCCTGCTGTGCCGCGCGACGCTTCGCGTGATGGGCGTTCGGGTGAGGCTCAAGGGCGCCGTGCCGCGCGAGCCCGCGCTGTACCTCGCCAATCACCTGTCGTGGCTGGACATCGTGGCCATTCTCGCACGCTGCGACTGCACGTTTGTCGCCAAGCGGGAGGTGCGCCAGTGGCCACTCGTGGGATGGTTGGCGACCATCATGGGCGTGGTGTGGATTGACCGCACGCGCAAGCGTGATCTGTTGCGGGCCATTCCCCACCTCGAGGCCACCTTGCGAGCAGGCACCTCGGTGTTGCTCTTTCCAGAGGGCACCACCAGCACGGGCCGTCAATTGCTGCCGTTCAAGTCGGCACTGGTGGAAGGCGCGGTGCGCGCCGGCGTCGCGGTGGTCCCACTGGCCGTCACGGCAGCAGCACTCCCGCCCAGTGATGCGCTGTATTGGACCGGCGAGGAGACGTTGCTGCACAGCATCCCGCGGGTTGTCCAGCTGGTCGAACCTCGCGTAACGTTGCATGCGGCCCCGCCCGTCGCGTGGCAGGCGTCGCGCAAATGGCTGACCCAGCTGGCCCGTGAGGCGATCGCCCGCCGCACCGTGGGCGGCGCCATCACCGAGCGCCAAAGGATCGCGACGGGGAATCGTACCGCCGTTACCGCAGTCGCTTCGTAAAGCAGAATTTCCGGCCAATTGAAAGCTCCGACCGCGAGATGGTGCGGTAGCGGGCAATCTTCTCCGGATAGATCTCAATACTGGTGAGCGTGTAGCCCATGCGCAGAAAGAGCGCCTCGGCCAGCGAAATGGCGAACAGCTCGGTGTGGCCCCGTTCACGAGCCAGATGCTCGGCGGCGGTTATGAGACTCTGGCCCAGCCCCTGGCCCTGCTGGTCGGGGGCCACCGCCAGCGACACGATTTCCACCAGCGACGGGGTGTACTCGTCGAGCGCCACCTGCCCGCGAATGCGTCCGTCAGCCCCGCGAATGACCTGGTAATCCTGCAGGTGCGCGGTGACGAATGCCTCACTGCGCATGAGCGTCAGCCCATCGGGCGCGTAGATGTTGTTGAGCGTCACAATGGCCGGGATATCACTCTCCTCGGCGTGATGCACCACCAAATCACCCACCACAAACGCTGGCGGGGTACGGGTTGGTACCGGCTCTTCACGGTCCAACACGGGCGCGCCCACCGGGCCAGTCATAAGGGCGGCGCTCACCGAGAGGCGTAAACCCGTGACGTCCCGGCCTTATCAAAGAGCAGCACGTCGTAGGCGTCTTTCTGCCCGCCCTGCTCCATGCCGGGGGAACCCATGGGCATCCCCGGTACCGCCAGTCCACGCGCCACCGGCTTGTCCTTCAGCAGCTTCACAATGAGGTCCGCCGGGACATGCCCCTCGATGGTGTAGGTCCCCACCCGCGCGGTGTGACATGAACCCAGGCGGGCCGGAACCCCAAAGGAGGCCTTCACGCTCTCCATGTCGGCGGTATCCCGTACCGTGACCGTGAAGCCTGCTTTCCGCACATGACTGACCCACTGCTCGCAGCAGCCGCAGTTGGGGTCTTTATAGACCGTCATGGCGCGGACCGGCGCCTGAGCGTGAACGGTAGGCGCCAGCACGAGGCCGCTTACGGCCAGAGTGGCGGCATGGAGAAAGGCGCGACGGGACGGCAGCGTCGGGCCCGGCTCGGCGTCGAACGGATAGGTCGGCATGGCCGAAGTATAGCCATTTCGCGCGCGCTTCGTTCCGGTGGTGCGGCGTTTCACCGGGGCGTTGGCCAAAGATTTCTCACGGGGCGGTGCTGCTTCCGCTGCCCGAATACCGCTCAAGTCGTCCGCCCAGTTTCCGATACTCGGGACATGAGGGTTTGGACCACAGCCGTCCCGCCAAGCGCGGGAGCCACTGTGGCATGCTGGCGATGCCGCTTGCAGAAACCGCGTGTACAGGAGCGTTGGCTCCTTCTGCCGTCAGCCATCATGGCCATTTCATCGACCGTGTTAGGTCGTAGCCGTCGCGATGCCGATCGTCTCCTTGGCATTGTGCTTCTTCTGCATTTCCCGGTCGCCCTTGTCCTCGGCTGGGTATACGCCGCGTGGACCCCGGCATTGCTCGTTGGCGCCCCGTTGGCGCTGGCCAGCTTCTGGCTGTCCCGAACGCGAGCTGGCGTTGGGGCCACCCGCTTTCTGATCGGCCTCGCCTTCATGGCGTTTTCGGCGCTGTTCATTCATCAGGCCAAGGGCCTGATCGAAATGCACTTCCATATTTTTGCCTCGCTGGCTCTGCTCATGGCGTACCGCGACTGGCGGGTGCCCACGGCGGCGGCGGGGTTCATTGCGGTCCACCACGTGGCCTTCCACATCCTGCAAGGCATGGGGGTGGGGGTGTACGTGCTGAATCACAATGTGGGGGGGCACCTCATTGTGCTGGTGCACGCGCTTTTCGTGGTCTTTGAAACGGCAGTGCTGGTGGTGTTGTCAATGCGCTTGGAACAGGAAGCCAAGACCACGCAGGCGGTCTTCGAATCGCTGGAAGCGGTAGGTGAGGGGCGGTTGAATGTCGTTCCGGAGGGCGACGGTATTGCCGCCGCGCTCCGTCGGGTGATCGGCGCCGTCGAAGCGCTCGATGCGAATGCCTCCGAACTGGGTCGTGCCGTAGCCGAAAAGCGGGCCATGCGCGTGAGCGGTACCGAACTCGTGGGGGCATTTGCATCCGTTTCGGACCGCATGATGTTGGCGGCGCAGACCGTCGAGGAGCTTCGCTTGCGGAACGATGCGGCGCAGAAAGCCACCGCGGACTTCCTGGGCTCCCTCACGCCGGTCGTTCAGGCGATGCGCGATGGCGATCTGACGCAGTCGGTGGGCACTGGCTTTGGTGCGGAATATGACCGCACCGCTGAAGACATGAACAGCGCACTATCGCAACTGCGAGACGCCATTAGTGAGCTTAGCGCCTCTTCACAGCAGATTGATGGTGCTTCGACGGAGATTGCCAACGGGTCGGATTCGCTGGCCCAGAGCACCTCGGAACAGGCCGCGACGCTGGAAGAGATTACCGCGAGTGTGACGGAGCTGGCCAACTTGGGAACGGCAACGACCACCAATCTGGCGGAAGCGCGGAGCACCACCTCGGTGGCGTCCCAGTCGGCGCAGGTCGGGGTGAAGAACGTGGAGCGCCTGATCGTGGCCATGGATGAGACGCGCGACGCGGCTCGCGAGACGGCCAAGATTGTCCGGACCATTGATGAGATCGCTTTCCAGACCAACCTCCTGGCGCTCAACGCGTCGGTGGAAGCGGCCCGGGCGGGGGACGCCGGCCGTGGCTTCGCCGTCGTGGCTGACGAAGTGCGGGCGCTGGCGATGCGCTGCGCCGAGGCGGCCCGCACGACGGCCCAGCTCATTGAGAAGGCCGTGCAGCGGGTGGAAGGGGGCGTGTCGATCTCGCAGGAGGTTGGCGTGCAGCTGACGGATGTTTCCCAGCGTATCGGGTCGGTGCATGCCGTGATGGAGCAGATTGGCCAGGCGGCGGCCAGCCAGCAGGAAGGGGTCTCGCAGATCCGTGAGGCCATTGCGCAGCTGAACGGCACGGTGCAACAGGCTGCGGCCAACGCCGAGGAGTCGGCCAGCGCAGCGCAGGAGCTCACCGCGCAGGCGCGAGCGCAGCGGGCGCAGGCTGAGCGGTTCCGAACAGAAGAGGAAGTGGCGCCGAACGCCCGGCCGGTAATGCGGGCGGCATAGCGCGGCAGGGCAGTACAACCAGTGGGAAGCAGAAAGCAGGCCGTCAGGGGGAAGGGAGCAGAGGGCCGTGGCAAATGCCGCGGCCCTTTCTTCGTCCTGCCCGCCTCCCCCCTGCTCCCTGCTTCCTTGTCGGTGCACCCCCGTTTTCGCCGGTAGAATCACCCGAGCCCAACCGCTTCCCCCCCAACGACTTGGACCATCCGGTCCAAAGCACACCGATTTATCGGGTTTTCCCCGACGTATTCCCGTCACCCTCCTGACGGAGTGAAGCCGTGCAAAGGCCTACACTCAGCCTTGCACAGCTCTATCCCACACTCCCAAGAGGGAATTCGATGACCCCCGCTTCCAGCGTGGCTTCTGCCGGAGCGCCTCCACGCGTCGCCGGTGCCGCGCTCGATCGCTTCTCATATGATGACGCGATCGTTCGCAAATTCCTGTTCGCCACGCTCATCTGGGGCGTGGTCGGCATGGTCGCCGGTCTGCTGATCGCCTTGCAGCTGGCCAACCCGATCTTCAATCTCGGCCTGGAATGGACGTCCTTTGGACGTCTGCGGCCGTTGCACACCAACGCCGTCATCTTTGCCTTCGCCGGCAATGCGTTCTTCTGCGGCGCCTATTACTCCACCCAGCGGCTGCTCAAGGCCCGGATGTTCTCCGATGGCCTGAGCAATTTTCATTTCTGGGGATGGCAGGCCATCATCGTCTCGGCAGCGCTCACGCTCCCCTTTGGCTTTACGCAGGCCAAGGAGTACGCGGAGCTCGAGTGGCCCATCGACATCGCCATTGCCGTGGTCTGGGTGGCCTTCGCGGTGAACTTCTTCGGCACGCTGATCAAGCGCCGTGAGCGACACATCTACGTGGCGCTGTGGTTCTACATCGCGTCCATCGTGACCGTGGCCATTCTGCACATCTTCAACAACCTCTCCGTGCCGGCGGGGCTGTTCAAGAGCTACAGCATCTACGCGGGGGTACAGGACGCGTTCATGCAGTGGTGGTACGGGCACAACGCCGTCGCGTTCTTCCTCACGACGCCGTTCCTCGGGCTGATGTACTACTTCATGCCCAAGGCCGCCGAAGGGCCGGTGTTCAGCTACAAGCTGTCCATTCTGCACTTCTGGTCACTGGTGTTCATGTACATCTGGGCCGGCCCGCACCATTTGCACTACACGGCGCTCCCCGAGTGGGCGAGCACGGTGGGCATGCTCTTCTCGGTCATGCTCTGGGCCCCCAGCTGGGGTGGCATGATCAACGGCCTGCTCACGTTGCGCGGGGCGTGGCACAAGGTGGCGCAGGACCCGATCCTCAAATTCTTCGTGGTCGCCGTGACCGCCTACGGCATGTCCACCTTTGAAGGCCCGATGCTCTCCATCAAGAGCGTCAACGCCCTCGCGCACTACACCGACTGGATCATTGCGCACGTGCACACCGGCGCGCTCGGGTGGAACGGTTTCATGACCTTCGGCATGATCTACTGGCTGCTGCCGCGTCTCTTCCAGGCGCCGGTGTACAGCAAGCGGGCCATGGAAGTGCACTTCTGGATTTCGTCGGTGGGTATCGTGTTGTACGTCGTGGCCATCTACAGCGCCGGCGTGACGCAGGGGCTCATGTGGCGCGCGTTCGACGAAACGGGGCGCCTGGCGTATCCCGACTTCGTCGAGACCGTGCTCAAGCTGATGCCGATGTACTGGATGCGTGTGGCCGGCGGGACGATGTACATCATCGGCATGTTCATCTTCGGCTGGAACATCTTCAAGACGTGGGCCAATCGCCCGGCGCAGTACGAAGTGCCGGTCATCGAAGCGGCCCCGCTGGCAAAGAAGTACGTCGAAACGCATCCGGTCATCCCGGCGGCAGGCCTCTGGGCGCGCTTCAATCAGGTGCAGTGGCACCGCGCGTGGGAACGCGCGCCGATGCTCTTCACCGCGCTCACCGTGCTCGCCGTGGTCGTGGCCTCGCTCTTCGAGATTCTCCCCACGTTCCTCATCAAGTCGAACGTCCCCACCATTGCCAGCGTCAAGCCGTATACGCCGCTGGAGCTGGCCGGACGCGACCTGTACATCGCCGAAGGGTGCTTCAACTGCCACTCGCAGATGGTGCGGCCGTTCCGCTACGAAACGGAGCGCTTTGGCGAGTACAGCAAGCCGGGCGAGTCGGTGTACGAGCATCCGTTCCTCTGGGGCTCGCGCCGCATTGGTCCCGACCTGGCCCGCGAGGGAGGCAAGTACCCCGACCTGTGGCATGTGCGCCATTTCGAGAATCCACGCGCCGTGACGGCCAAGTCCATCATGCCGGCGTACGCGCACTTCCTCAGCAAGACGCTCGACTTTGATGGCATCCAGTCCCGGGTGGACGCGATGGCCATGGTGGGCGTGCCGTACGGCGACGCCGTGAACAAGGCGCCGGCCATGGCTCGCGAGCAGGCGCGGCAGATTGCCGCCGCCATCAAGGAGCAGGGTGGACCCGGCGATCTCGAAGACAAGCAGATCGTGGCCATGGTGGCCTACATGCAGCGGCTTGGCCGCGACATCAAGGTCACCGCGACGGCGTCCGCCGCCACCACGGGAGGCTCGCGCTGATGAAACTCTCCGACGTCATGTCCTACGCCCAGCTGTCCTTCTACACGGAAGTCGCACTTGTGCTGTTCCTTGGCGTGTTCATCGCCATTTCCATTCGCACATTCATGCCCTCGCGGCGCGGGGAGCTGGAAGCAGCGTCCCGCATTCCCCTCGAAGACGATGTGGTGATCACCCCCCGCACCGCGGAGCGCTGACCCATGGCTGCGCCAGAGAAGAAAGACGGCCTGCAGGACAAACTGCTCGACCACACCTACGACGGCATTCAGGAGTACGACAACCCGATGCCGCGCTGGTGGCTGCTCACCTTCGCGGCCACGATCATCTTTTCGGTGATCTACGTGTTCAACATCGGGCCGGTTGGCAATGGCAACGGACGCATTGCCGACTACGAAGCGGACATGGCGGCGTATGCCAAGGCGCATCCGGCGCCCACCGGTGGCGACATGAGTGGCGATCAGCTGCTCGCGCTCGCCAAGAATGAAGAAGCGGTGGAGGAAGGGAAGGAGACCTACACCGCCTACTGTGCCTCCTGTCACGCACCGGATGGCGGCGGCCTCATTGGCCCCAACCTGGCCGACGCGTACTGGATTCACGGGGGCACCATTACCGACATCTACAAAACCGTCACCAACGGTGTGCTCGAGAAAGGCATGCCGCCCTGGGGCAAAACCCTCAAGCCGGATCAGCTTGCTGAAGTGGTGGCGTACGTAAGCACGCTCAAGGGTACCACCCCGGCCTCACCCAAAGCGCCACAAGGAAATCTGGTCACACCGTGAGCACCACCACTGCACCGCCAGGCGTGGGGAGACGCGTTCTCCCCACCCTGAACGAAGATGGCACCCGCCGCTGGATCCGCCCCAAGCCGTCGCACGGCAAGTGGTGGCAGCGGCGGCAGGTCGTGGCCTATGTGCTGATGGCCATCTTCTTTGCCGCCCCGCACATCCGCCTCTTTGGCAAGCCCGTGTTCCTCATGGACCTGCCTCGGCGTGAGTTCACGCTCATGGGCTACACGTTCCTGCCCACCGACACACTGCTGTTCATGTTCACGCTGGCCAGCGGGGTGATAGGGATCTTTCTCATCACGGCGCTGTGGGGACGCGCCTGGTGCGGCTGGGCCTGTCCGCAGACGGTCTATCTCGAGTTCCTCTTCCGTCCCATTGGCCGCTGGTTCGACGGCGGCTACACGCAATCGCGGACGCTCGACAAGCAGGGCGCCTGGTTCACCCCGCGCCGCCTCGGGAAGTACATCACGTTCTTCCTCTTGGCGCTGTTCGTGTCGCACACGCTGCTCGCGTTTTTCGTGGGTACCGACCAGCTGTACAGCTGGATGGTGAACTCCCCGGCGGCGCATCCGTCGGCGTTCTTCTTCGTTGTGGTCTTCACGGGCATCGTGTGGTTCAACTTCACGTATTTCCGCGAACAGACCTGCCTCATTGTCTGCCCCTACGGGCGCTGGCAGTCGGCGCTCATCGATCGCCAGTCGGTGATTGTGGCGTATGACTACAACCGCGGCGAGCCGCGCGAGCACGCTACCAAAACGCGGGACCCAAACGCCGGCGACTGCATCGATTGCGGGGCCTGCGTGCAGACGTGCCCCACCGGCATTGATATCCGCAACGGGCTGCAGATGGAATGCGTGCACTGCACGCAATGCATCGATGCCTGTGACGACATCATGGTGAAGGTGGGCAAGCCCACTGGGCTCATTCGCTATTCGTCGCAAGATGAAATCGCCGGCAAGCCCAAGCATCTCCTGCGACTCCGCACCATCCTGTATCCGGCAGTCCTGACCATTCTGCTGGGCGGTCTCGGGACGGCCATGTATCTCAAGGAGCCGGCCGATCTCACGGTGCTGCGCGGTCTCGACGCCCCCTTTGCGACTGAGGCAGACGGACGGATCTCCAACCAGATTCGCGTGAAGGTCACCAATCGCCGCGGCACCGACATGGCGTACAGCATTGTGCTGGATGGCCTTGCCACCGACGGCGTAACGTCGCAGGAAATCACGGTCGTGGCCCCGGAGAATCCGCTGCGCGTGAAGTCGGGCGACACCCGTACCACCAGTGTTTTTGTGCTGTTGCCAGCGCGCGCCTTTACCAAAGGCGAGCGCTTCATCTCGATTACGGTGTCCGACGAACGCGGCTACAAGGAGTCGGTCAAATACCGGCTGCTGGGGCCCACCGGCGACACCCCGCGGAGTGTACCATGAAGAAGGGGATGGGATGGCCCATCGGTGTCGCCATGATTCTCGCGAGTACCGTCGTGGCCAATGTGGTGGTGATGAAGATCGCCAATAACGATCCATCGTTCTCGGTGGAGCCGGACTACTACCGCAAGGCGGTGCACTTCGACTCCACCATGGCCCAGCAGCAGCGCAACCTGAGCCTCGGGTGGGGCATCGATACGCAGATCGATTCCATTGGCGACGGCACGCACACGCGTCTCTCCATCCGGTTGCGTGATGCCTCGTCGTATCCGCTGCCGGGGGCGCGCGTGGCGGTCATGGCGCGCTTCAACGCCCGTGCGAACGACACACTCACCGCCGTGCTCACCGAAGAGGCGCCCGGTACGTACGTCACCACGCTGCCCATTGCCCGTCCCGGTGAGTGGGAAGTGCGCGTGGATGCCACGCACGGCAGTCAGCGCTTTTCCGCCAGCTCGCGGGTCACCGCGGTGCGTTCCGACGTCGCACGACACACCCCGCGATGATCACCGCCGCGGCCAGCATTCTCGTGGCTAGTCTGGTGGGGAGCGTGCATTGCGCCGGCATGTGCGGTGGCTTTGTCTGCTTCTACGCCGGATCGGCCAAGGGCAATGAACCGGCCGCGCTGCGGGCCCATGTGATGTACAACGCCGGTCGCCTGGGCTCGTACCTGCTGCTGGGGGCCCTGGCCGGACTGGCGGGGGCACAGGTTACGCAGGCTGGCACCCTGGTCGGGATCAGTCACGCCGCCGCCATAGTGGCCGGAGTGCTCATGGTGGGGTGGGCCCTCAGCACCATCGCGGCGCAACGTGGCGTCACCATTGGCACGCTGCACGCGCCGCAAGCGTGGCAGCGCGCTCTCGGGCGTGTGCTGCACTCGGTGCGGGAACAGCCCATTGGCGTGCGCGCCCTGCTCACGGGCCTTTTTACCACCCTGCTCCCCTGCGGCTGGTTGTATGTCTTCGTCGCCACGGCCGGCGGGACCGGCAGTGTGCAGGAGGCCATGCTGCTGATGGCCATCTTCTGGGCCGGTACGGTCCCGGCACTGATTGCTGTTGGTCTTGGGGCCCAAACGCTGCTGGCACCGTTCCGACGCCGCTTGCCGGCCTTCAGCGCCGCGGTGGTCCTTGTGATGGGGCTGCTCTCCATGTCCGGTCGGCTCACGCCGTCGTTGCACACCACCATGTCACACGACCGGCCCACGCCGATGTCATCCGCCGAAGCGTCGCATGTCCACTGAGGCGCTGCGCTTTGCGGCGGCGGCACCGACGGCCACGGACACTGCCTGTACGCACTGCGGCCTCGCCGTACCGGAAGGACTGGTCGATGCGCAGAGCGACCGACAGTTCTGCTGTACCGGTTGCCACACGGCGTTCACCATTCTGCACGAGCACGGGCTCGATTCGTATTACGGATTCGCCGAGCGTCGCGAGGCGCCCGTCCGCGCATCCGGACGCAGTTACGAGGAATTCGATCATCCGGCCTTCGCACAGTTGTATGTGACGACCACCGCCGAAGGGCTCGCGCGCACGGAACTGTATCTCGAAGGCGTGCACTGCGCCTCGTGCGTGTGGCTGGTGGAGCGCATTCCGTTACTGCAGTCGGGGGTGGTTCGCGCCGAGCTCGATGTGCGACGGTCACTGGCCGTGGTGGAATGGGACGCCAGCGTGGTGCCGTTGTCCACGGTGGCCCGTTCCCTCGACCTGCTGGGCTATCCGCCGCATCCATTTCGCGGCGTAGCCCGCGACGACATGCGGCGGCGCGAAGATCGCGCCATGCTGGTGCGTATCGGTATGGCCGGCGCCATTGCAATCAATGTGATGCTGGCCGCACTCGCGCTCTACGCCGGCGAAGTGAACGGCATGGAGTCGCGCTTCACCACCTTCTTCCGGTGGGTGAGCTTCGCCATCACGGTACCGGCGTTCATCTGGCCCGGGCGTGTGTTTTTCACCGGGGCGTGGGCTTCGCTCCGCACGAAGTCGCTGCACATGGACCTGCCCATCGCCATCGCGCTGGCGGCAGGGCTGGTGCGCGGGTCCATCAACACCTTCACGGGCGAAGGCCCCATCTATTTCGATGGCCTCGCGATCCTGATTTTTGCGTTGCTGGTGGGACGGTTCCTGCAACAGCGGGGGCAGCGCATGGCGGCGGACGCCGCGGAACTGTTGCACGCCATTGCGCCATCGACCGCGCGCATCGTTGAGCAGGACATCATTCGGGAAGTTCCGGCCGAAGCGTTGCTGCCCGGCATGGTGCTGGATGTGCGCGCCGGCGAAACGTTCGCCGCCGACGGCCTGGTGCAGGCTGGCGCCTCCAGCGTGAACGCCGCCCTGCTCACCGGGGAGTCGCGCCCCACCTCCGTCGTGGTGGGCATGCCCGTGTTCGCCGGCACGCTCAACATCGAAGCGCCGCTGCGCATTCTGGTGGAGCAGGCAGGAGAAACGAGCCGCATTGCCAAACTGCTGCGGCAGGTGGAAGACAGCGCCAAGCGGCGCGCGCCCATTGTGCAGATGGCCAACCGG
This sequence comes from Gemmatimonas phototrophica, assembly GCF_000695095.2. Lineage (NCBI taxonomy): Bacteria > Pseudomonadati > Gemmatimonadota > Gemmatimonadia > Gemmatimonadales > Gemmatimonadaceae > Gemmatimonas > Gemmatimonas phototrophica. The sequence continues at coordinate 4,376,244 of NZ_CP011454.1, forward strand.
CTCGCCGGCATCTTTACGGCGGTGGTGCTGGTGGCGGCGCTGGCCACCTTTGTCATCAAGACGCAACTCAACGCACCGGCTGCGTTGGATGACGCCATTGCGCTGCTCATTGTGACCTGCCCCTGCGCACTCGCGCTGGCGACCCCGCTGGCCATTACCGTGGCGGTGGGACGCGCGGCCGGCAATGGGATGCTGATCAAGGGAGGCGACGCGTTGGAGTTGCTGGCCACCCCGGGGACGCTGGTGCTCGACAAGACCGGCACCATTACGGAGGGGCGCACGGCGCTCACGTCGTGGGTGGGGCCGGAGTGGGTAAAACCGCTGGTGCTCGCTCTCGAAGAGGGCTCGTCGCATCCCCTCGCGGATGGCTTCCGCCGCGCCTGGCCCGGGCTGGACACCCCTCCGGTGGAGCGCTCACAGCATGTGGTGGGGGGCGGACTGGAAGGCGTGATCAACGGGCAGATCATTCGTGTGGGCTCGCCGCGCTTTGTGGCGCAGACCCTCACGGAAACGCCCGACCACCTGCTCGCCGCGATCACGGCGCTCGACCCCACACACACCCCAGTGCACATCGCAATCGATGGCGTGCTCGTTGCACTGGCTGGTCTTGGCGATCAGATCCGCGAGGATGCACTCGCCTCACTGCAGCAGTTACGGGCACGCGGGTGGCGGACCGTAATGCTGAGTGGAGATGCAACGGATGTCGTGGCGTCGGTGGGTCGGGTGCTTCAGTTTGATGCGCAAGATGCCATCGGCGTCGCGTCGCCGGAGGACAAGCTGGCGTTCATTGAGCGGTGCAAAAAGGCCGGAACGGTCGTCATGGTCGGCGACGGTGTGAACGACGCCGCCGCGATTGCCGCCGCCAGTGTGGGCATTGGCGTCCACGGCGGCGCTGAGGCGTGTCTCGCCACGGCCGATATCTACCTCACTCGGCCGGGGCTGTCCGCACTGGTGGAGCTCACCGAAGGCGCGCGCCGCACCATGCGGGTCATCCGTCGCAACATCGCGTTTTCGATCGGCTATAATCTCATTGGCGCCGGCATGGCGATGGTGGGGCTGTTGACCCCGCTCATTGCCGCCGTGCTCATGCCCACCAGCTCCATTACGGTCGTGTTGGGAAGCTGGTACGGTCACACTTTTGCCCGTCGCCCCCGGGGCGCTGCGGCTATTTCGGAGAACGTGGCATGAGCGTGCTGTTCCTGGTCCTCCCGCTGGCCCTCATCGTGGTCGGCGCCGCCGTGGCCGCCTTTGTCTGGAGCGCCCGCAGCGGGCAGTACGACGACCTCGATACCCCGGCCGTCCGCATGCTGCGGGACGAAGGGCGGTAATAGTCAGAGTTGTTGAACGGCGACGAGCCTCGAAATAACTGCATAACGAGGACTGCTCCGATTGGGCGGACGTGTCGTTCAAACGAGGACTGTCTCCGGCATGGGCGGGCCGCGTACCGCTGCGTCGGAGCTGTTCATTTCTTTGATTTTTCGATCCTGCGGTGGTGGTGAGTGTGTGTCGTATTCACCGTCGCAGTCCTCGTCCAGACGCCCTATCGTACTCCACGGGCCAGTCCTCGTAATGCTGTTCCCGCCAAGCTCGCTGCCGTTCAACAACGCTGGCCCCTTGAACACCGCAGCAGCGCACGCTTCGGTATGGCCTCCATCAACTGCGCGAACACCGTTCGTGCAACGTGCACAGGCCCCCCGCCGGTATGGGATAGCCTTGGGCTTAGCGCCCCGATTTCAAATGGATGTACGCCAGAAACACCGTTAAGAGCGTATCGGCAACAACTTCCCGACCTTCTGCCGGTGGGTAACCGGACACGCCTGCCCCGAAACTGATCAGTTCCGGGTCGTGAGGTTGGGTAACGAGTTCGGGTTTTCGTGATTTCCACGGGGCGGGATCAAATCCGCCCCTTTCGCTGTGAGCCGATCTGGCTGACATTTTCCCCCATGACCGGATCAGCCCGCATACCCAGTGGCGTGGAGCGTCGCGCCAACCCACGCCTGCGCGAGCTTGTGGACGAAATGCTTGCGTCCATTCGCATTGCGGCGAATGCCGAACTCTGGACCCCGGATGAACGGGCCCGCTACGAAGCGGAGATGGCGCGCATCATGGATAGCGTGCGGCAGCAGGCCATTGGCGGCCCGGCCGCCCGCGCGCGCCTCGAATAGCCGTCGGCGCCCCTGTCCCGGCGCAATCTGTATCGCTTGCTCCATGTACAACCGGATGCCCCACTCGAGGTCATCCGGGCGGCGTATCGTGCCCTGATTGTGCTGCATCACCCCGATGCCGGGGGGAGCCATGAGCGTGCCGTACTCATCAATTCGGCATGGAGCGTCCTGAGCGACCCGGACGCCCGGGCCCGCTACGACGCCACCTTGCCCCCCAGGCGAGGGGTACCCGTCTGGCCATCGAGCATGGCCGCCCCACCGGATGCGGGGCCGCTCAACCGCTGCCTGTTCTGCCACGACACGGTTCCAACGGACACTGTGCGTTGCCCGCGCTGCCAGGCACCACTGGCGCGAGTGGCCCCCGTGCCACGCCCGGCGCACACCCCTGCCAACCCGGACGAACGGCGTCGGTTACGACGCATCGACCGGGCCGACTGGGGACGCCTGTACCTCTCGCCCGCCGATGAGGGCATCGATATCCGCTTGCGCGATCTCTCCCTCGATGGCGTCAGCCTGTACATCGGTCAGCCGCTGACGGTTGGCCAGCGGCTCCGGGTAACGGCCGCACGATTCGACGCCGTGCTCGACATCGTCGGCTGCTGGGCACGTGCGAACATCTGGGTCGCCAGCGGGCGCTTTGTCACGGTGGATCTGAGCGGCGCCCACTAGCCCACTCGGCTACTCCAGCAGCACCCAGGTCTGCCCTCCCTCATGGGCAATACGCAGCAGCTGGTCGTGTCCCTGGCCATCCTGAACCAACTCCACCAGCTGGCACCCCTGCACCTGGTGCGACAGGTGCCGACCCGCCTCTGACGACGGGCCGAACATGAGCGTGATGACGTGCCCCTCGCGTTCGTACGTCAGCCCCGCCAGCGCAAGGTGATGGCCGATGACATGCGCACCGACATCGCGCTGATTCACCTCTACGGAACAGGCCCGTCCACGGTGCCGGGCGCTGAACGCCCCCAGTTCCGCATCGAGTGTGGCCATCGGCAGCTGCCGCGTGCTGTCGTGAAGCGCGGCAGCCTGCGCCCGCGCCGCCGCCAGCGTGCGCGCCGACCCGGGCACGCAGAGCACCGAACACGGGGCCGACCGCACCAGCTCCGCCGTCACACTCCCCAGCATCATGCGACGCAGGAAACCGTAGCCGTGTGTGGCCGAGACCACCAGATCCGCCGGATGTGTTCGCAGATGATCCACCAGACGCGTGGACGCGTTCCCTTCCAGCAGGGTCGTCTCGAAGACCAGCCCGGGACGCTGCAACCGATCCACCAGCGCCGCGAAGCTGACCTTCACCTGCTGACGGTACTCCGCCGCGAAGTCGCGCATCACCGGCCCCACCTCGCTCAGACTGGGCGCCACGTGCACGAGTTCAATGGTGGCCTGCGGCGCCACCAGCCCCAGCGCGACCTGCGCCGCGTACACGCTGAACACGCTGAAGTCCGTGGCTACCACCACGCGCTTCGGCAGCGACTCCAGCGTGGACTCCACCGCCAGCACCGGCGTGTCTCCGAGCTGCAGCATGCGCAGCACCGACTCGCCGCCCAACACGCGCTCCAGCATGCCGTGACGACCGCGGCCCACAACTACCAGCCGCGCATCCAGCGCCTTGGCCCGCTCCACGATCTCGCGCACCGGATCACCGGTGCGCACCACCACCGGCCACGGGGCCACGGCGGGGACCAGGCGCTGCATCTGCTGCGACACCAAGGACGCCCGACCGTCCAGCATGTCGGGGGTGGGGGCCACCGGGTACGGCACGGCGTCAAACGCGTAGGTCGGCATCGCGTTGGGCCGCAGCGCGCTGATGACCTGCACCGCCGCACTCGTCTGCCCCGCCAGGACACGCGCCATGGGGAAGGCCGCGTCGGAGGCCGGACTCGTATCACTGGCGACCAGAATGGGACCACTGGGCACCTGCACGGGCGCGAAACCGCTCAGCAACTCACTCATGGTGTGGCTGGCAGACATGGCAAGATCCTGTGAAGAGGATGCCTGTAGTGTGGGGTGAATGGTGGAGGTCAGCAAGACGGAAACTCCCGACATGGTGTGGGGAGTCGTCCGGCTAGCGGTCTCTGCGTTCAGGGCGCCAGTCGGCAACCTCGTAGGTCGTGGAGACCCCCAGCGCGGCGAGAAAACGGGCATCGTGCGACACCACCAGCAGCGCGCCGCGCCATGATGTCAGCGCCTGTTCCAGCGCCGCCAGGCTCTCGAGATCCAGGTGGTTGGTTGGCTCATCCAGCACCAGACAGCGAGGCGCGTCATCACCGCTCAAGGTCCCCAGCGCGCACGCGAGTGCCGCGCGAACGCGTTCGCCGCCGCTCAGGGTATCGATGCGCCGCCCCACCAGATCGCCGCGAAAACCGAAATGAGCCAGCAACGCCCGCGCCTGGCCCTTGGCATGCTCTCCGGTCCACTGCTGCGCCGCCGCGTGCGCCTCCAGCACGGTGTGCTCCGGGTTGAGCAGCCACGTGTGTTGATCCAGCCAGGCCCAGTCAGCACGCGGGACGCCACGGTACACCGTACCCGCCACCACGGGATGCTCACCGACGAGCATGCGCAGCAGCGTGCTTTTCCCCACGCCGTTCGGACCGCGGAAGGCCACCCGTGCGGCGCCACGTACCGCGAACGTCACCTGACGCAGCAGCGGGACCCCAGGGGCTGCATCAATGGCGACGTCGGTGCACTGCACCACACAGCTCCCCTCGGCGATACGCCCTGCCGGCATGACGATCTGTATGGGATCGCGCTCATCCAGCGCAGCACGGGCCTGCCGCCACCCCTCACGGGCCTCCTGCTGCAAACGAGCCGTGGTATCGCGTAGTCGTGCACTGGTGCCTTCGCTGCGCTCGCGCTGCGCATTCAGCAACAGTTTGGATTGACTGCCCGTGTCACGTTCCCGGACGCCGTGCGCATCACGCCGAGCCTGTCGCTCGCGGACCACCTGCGCGTGTCGGGTAACGCGTGCCAATTCCGCCTTGGCCTGATTGGCGTGGGACCGTCGGCGCTGGGCGTCCGCTTCCTCAGCCTCTGCCCACGCGGCATACCCGCCACCAAACGCGCGCAGCTGCGTCCGCTCTATGATGAGCAACCGATCCATACGGTGCAGCAAATCGCGATCATGCGACGCCACCAGTACGCCACCACGCCATTGGGCGAGCAGATCGTACAGTGCACCGCGCCCCTGACTATCCAGGTCGTTCGTGGGCTCATCCAGCAGCAGCACATCAGGGGCCGTGAGCAGCTGCGCCGCCAGCCGCAGGCGGGAGCGCTCTCCACCGCTGAGTGAAGTCTGTTCGCGTTGCAGAACCGCCGGAGCGAACGCCAGTGATGCCAGCAGCTCGTCGAGCTGCTGGCGCAGCTGCCACCGATCGCCAATGCACGTGAGATCCTGCGCGGTACACTCGCCCCGGTCGCACCGTTCGAGCGCCTGAAGCACGTCCGCGACCCCCAGCAGCTCGGCGACAGTTCCACCCGGGGCAGAAGGCCGGTGCTGTTCGAGAAGCGCCACTCGACCACGGGACACGACCTCGCCGCGGGCGGGACGTTCGCGATGAGCGAGGACCCGCAGCAAGGTACTTTTGCCGGCCCCGTTGGGACCAATCAGGCCAACGCGCTCCGCGCCAAGGCTCAGCGAAATGCGTTGAAGGAGCGGTGTGCCGTCAGGGGTGGTGACGGTGAGATCGTGCGCCGCCAGCAGGGGCGGAATTGCCGATGGCAGAGGCATAAGCACTCCGGACAGAGACCGGCGCGTACCCGAGTGGCCGCGCGCATGCAGAAGTCCGGTCGTGCTCCATGTCGTCCTCTCTTCCAGTGTCAGCGGGGTCGCCGGCGGTGTGTACTGACCACGCGGGCGACAGGATAGTACTGCGTACGATACCGCCGGCGCGCGCTTAGTTCGCCGACTTCTTACCGGCGTTCATGCTGAGATATTCCACGGCCACACTCGCCATGGTGCGCACACCAGTCACAAGCGCCCCTTCGTCGGCAAAGAACAGCGGCGAATGATTCACCGCCACCTTGGACAGGTCAGTGCCCTTGGGAGTCACCCCGAGAAAGAAGAACACGCCGGGAATCTTCTGCGCGAAGACCGGGAAGTCTTCCGAGCCCATGACCGGATTGATGAACGCCACGTTGCCGTTGGCAGCCCGGCGCAGCGTGGGCAGCATGCGATCGGTGAGCGACGAATCATTCGACGTGACCAGCCCACCCTTGTCGATTTCCACAATGGCCGTGGCGCCGCCTGAGCGGGCAATGTCTTCCGCCGTACGCTTGATGCGCATGGCAATGTCTGCCCGCATGTTGTCGTCGAACGTGCGCAACGTGCCCACCATCACCACACTGTCGGGAATGATGTTGCTGCGATTGCCACCGGCGATCTGCCCCACCGTGAGCACGCTGGGCAGATACGCCACGTTCACCTGACGGCTGGCAATCGTCTGCAGTCCCAGCACGATCTGCGAGGACACCACAATGGGATCGACGCCCGACCACGGCTGTGAGCCGTGCGTCTGCCGGCCCTTCACAATGATCTTGAAGTTTCCGGCCGCCGCCATGATGGGGCCCTGACGGATGGCAATCTGCCCCACTTCGTTGGGCCAAACGTGCAAGCCGAACACCGCGCTCGGCGCCGGGTTCGCGAGTGCGCCATCGGCCACCATGGCTGCCGCTCCACCCAGCCCTTCTTCGGCGGGCTGAAAGAGAAACTTGATCGTGCCGGGAATCTGTGCCTTCATGCCGGCCAGCACTTCAGCGGCGCCCATGAGAATGGCCACATGATTGTCATGCCCGCAGGCGTGCATGACACCGACCTCCTGCCCCTGCCACTGCGTACGCACCTTGCTCTTGAAGGGCAAGTCAACAAGTTCCGTCACGGGAAGACCATCCATATCGGCGCGCAACGCCACGACCGGACCCGGCTTCCCTCCACGCAGAATGCCCACGACGCCTGTTTTGCCAATCGGCGCCTGCACTTCAATCCCGAGAGCACGCAAATGTTCAGCGACCAGCGCGGCCGTGCGCTTTTCTTCAAAGCTCAGCTCCGGATGCTCATGGATATCCCGACGCCACGCCACGACCTTGGGCATCACGGCGGTCAGCTTGGTTTCAATGAGCTTGGACAGTTCCGTCGCGGGTGTCGTCTGGGCCGAGGCCGACTGGCTGAGCAGCAAGGACGCTGCCGTGACGGCAAAGAGAGAAAGGCGCATGGGATCCTGAGAGATGGAGTGGTGGGCGCACGTGACCGGCGCGCATTCCGCAAAAGTACGGCGAAACTCCGTGATGTGCTGCTTTTCACTGTCTGCAGCGTGCTGCTCCTTGCCTGCGACCGTTCATCAGGCACCAGCACAGCCGCCGCCGCGCCCGCGGCCCCCGCCAAGTACCTGTACGTCTTTGCCGGCTTTGGCGACCACTCCCACGGCCTTGCCGGGCACGCCGCCGATTCCACCGTGCCCGGTGACTTTCTGGCCGTGATCGACGTGGACAGCAGCAGCCCGAGGTACGCACAGATCGTGGCACACATGACCACCGGCGCCTCGGCAGGCATGCCGCACCACACCGAAATGATCATGCCCGATGGCGGATATCCCTTTGTGGCCAACGCCTACATGGCCAATAGGTCGTACCTGATTGACGTGTCGTCTCCGACCGCACCGACCGTCGCCGGGCGTGTGGACAGCGTGTCAGGGTACGAGTTGGCGCACAGTTTCGCGCGCCTGCCGAATGGGGACGTGATCGGCACACTGCAATACAGTACCACTGGCGAGGCCGGCCGCCCCGGCGCGATTGCACGCTTTGCGCGCGACGGGAAGCTCCTCAAGGTGGGCAGTGCTGCCGACCCGGCATTCCCGGGCGGCAACATGCGCACCTATTCCCTCGATGTCAGTCCGGTCGCCGATCGCGTGCTCACCACCAGCGTGGCCATGGACCCGGCCGAAACCAACTCGGCTGACGTGATTCAGTTGTGGCGGCTTTCCGATCTCTCCCTGCTGCGCACACTGCCGCTGCCGCCAACCACCACCGATTCCACGTCGCGCTATCCGTTCGAAGTGCGCTTTCTGCCGGATGGACGGTCGGCGTTGTTGAATACCAACTACTGCGGCTTTTATCTGGCGTCAGGGCTGGACACCGACACACCTGCGCTGGAGTCCGTGCTCGCGCTCTCGCACCCGCGCCATGTCGGATGCGGTGTGCCGCTCCTTATTGGGCGGTGGTGGATCATGCCCATCGCCTCGACGTTCGAGTTCGTGGTGTACGACGTATCGAACCCGCGCACCCCCCGTCGCGTCGGCGCGTTGCACGCCGACAGTTCTTTTGTGCCACACTGGATCTCGCGTGATCCCGGCAGCGACCGACTAGTGTTCACCGCCGAGGGCCCTGAGCCGGCGGTGCGGCTGGCCCGCTTTGATACCACCAGTGGTGCACTGCGCTGGGATGAGCGCTTCCGCGAGCGCGCCGGCGGACCGTTGGGGGTGTCGTTCAATCGTGAGGACTGGCCCGGTGGCGTTCAAGGGCGAACCGCGCCGCATGGCGCCATCTTCTCGCGGCAGTAACGCTGCGGAACAGCACCAGCGGAACAACACCAGCACCGCGGATAGTAACAGAGGGATCCGTGTTCCATCTGTGCCCCCTCAGTTCCTATCCGTGGTGCTGTTATCTCACGTCGGCGACCGCAAAACGACTACCGCCGCTGTGTCCCGGCCGTATCGGTTAGGGCCCGCATAAAGACCACCAGCGCACGCTGTTCCGTTGCTGACAGATTGAGCGGGTCAGGCGGCAACGTCTGGTTATCCAGCGTTATGCCAATGCCGGCGCCACCACCACGATTGTAGAAGTCCACAACCTGCTCCAGCGTCTGATACACACCGTTGTGCATGTACGGCGCCGTGAGCGCTACGTTGCGTATGGACGGCGTGCGGAAGGCGTATTTATGCGGTGCCGCGCGCGACAGGCGATACCGACCCACATCCGGATCTACCGTGGCGCGTCGTGTCACCGCCTGCACCGGGGTTCCGAGCACCTCCACGTCTGACTTCTGATAGAACGGCGGGACGGTACCGTTGGTTAACGGCAGGAAGTGGCAGGTGGCACATTTGCCCTTTCCGACAAACACGTTGAAGCCAATGCGGGCGCTGTCATTCAAGACGGCCACGTTGCCTCGCAAGGCCTGGTCGACCGGTGAATCAAGTCGAGTCAGACTACGCTGGTACGCGGCCAACGCTGTCCGAATCCGCGCCGCGGAAACCATTGTGTCGCCACGCGCGGGCTCGTCGAAGAACGCCATTCGGAACTGCGCCGCCAGCGACGAATCGCGCCCGAGCGAGAGTGCAATCGCATCCAGACTCCCGTGCATCTCGTCGACATTCTCGACGACATCGGTCACCTGATCTTCGAGATAGGTGGTGCGCAGATCGGAAAAGACGCCAAGCTGCAGCCCGCTGTTGATGACGGTAGGCGTGTTGCGCGCCAACGGCGCGCCGCCGCGGGACCGATTGACCTTCAGGCCATCGGTAAACGCCTTCTCGGGCAAGTGGCAGGTGCTGCAAGCACGTCGATCATCACCCGAAAGGCGCGTGTCATGAAATAGCCGACGACCAAGCTCCACCTGTGCGGCGGTCGCCATCTTGGCGTCCAGCGGAGCGAAGGCCAGAAGGTCAAACGCCGCTGAATCGAAGAGCGTTACGGCGTCCATGCGGAAAGCCCGCCGCTCGATGGGCGTACCAATCCCAAGCGAGGTCCGAACGGCGCGCACCGCGCGAGCGAGCGGGTTGGCGTGGTCGACAATGAAGGTGAAGTGATCGAACGACTCCCGATCCGTTGTCGTCCGCAGCATGACCCTCGCGTCAGTCAGCGCGGAATCAAGCGTGCCCCATGCTGATGCCGACGTACGATACGGCGTGAGTGATCGTGCCACCCCTTCAAGCGCGTCGTCCGCTTCGGCCAGTGAGAGCCCCGCCACCGGCGAATCGAAGCCGGTGATACCGAGCGATACGATACGGGCAATCTCGAGCTTGATGGCATCCCAGACACGGTCGTCGGTCACGACTTGTGTCCGCATGAGTGTCTGGACGCGCGCAAGGATCTGGCGCAATGTGCGCGTTTCCTGCACCAGCGCGTCACGCTCAGCAAGTGGCTCGTCACCAAAGAGCCCTTCTTCGATGACCTGGAAGCCGGTAGGCGCAAACACTGCCTCAGGCCCGTCGTTCTCCTCGACTTCAGGGAGCGCCGGGCCGTTCATCTCACGTGTCGACGTGGCGGCGTAGTATTCAAGGCCGAGCTCGGCGTGCTTGAACGCCCGTCGGGCATCCACGAATACCGCGCGGGCCTGCGCAATCGATGCCGGTGACGACATGGCAGCGAGCGCGGAGTCGAGCTGCTCGACGCGTGAGGCCAAGGAGTCGAGATCGGCGCGCCAGATGGCGGCGACTTGCATGGCTCGCGGATCGCCGGACGTTGTCGTCGCCTGGTCGGAAGTGGAGTCGGCGCAGGCGGTCAACAGCAGCCCGGCGAACAAGAGTGAGGTTACGCGATTCGTGTACATGGGTATTGGAACGACGCCGGCCCGGAACGCTGTCCCGGGCCGGCGTGCTGTTTCAGAGGGTGGCGCTTAGCGGGGCAATCCCTTCACGATGACCATCATGCTGGCCTGGTTTTCGTTCGGACGGAGAGTGCCGCCGTCAATGCCGCGGTACTTGTCGGCGCGCCACGAGTGCGGCTGCAACGCAATCACGAACGTATTGTTCTGCCCAAGCTCCGTTGACACATCAAGCATCGCACCGAACTCCCAGCCGGCCTTGCCCGCGGGACGAGCGCCCACCGCGTTGTACAGCGCGGCATCGGCCTCCGTGCGGCGGTGGTCCATTTCCAGTACCGGCTTCAGCTCACGCGTCGCGATGTTGTACTGGTAGATGTACGCGTCGTGCGTCTCGTCGCCGTAGCCGTTGTCGTCTTCCTGGAAGTACGCGAAATTGGTGCCAACATACACGTTATCGAGGTTCTGGAAGATACGCGCAGCGTTCGTGGGCGACTTGTCATCGCCATCAGCAATCACTTCCAGCGTTCCCACCAGCGGATTGTTGGCGTCGAGGCGCAAGCGGTACGCGCGGCCGTACTTGCTGCGGCTATAGTCGGCGTTCACGCCAGTGTTGTTCTGGCCCGTGGCCACGAAGTAGATCTCGCGATTGTTGGCCGCTGACCCCTTGCGGTAGTCGAGGTCTTCAACACGAGCAAAGCGGATGGCATTGAGCGTGACGCTGGCCTGCTGAATCTGACGGCCGCTGAGCGACTTCTGGTTCTCCACCTGCCGAAACTGCACCTGATACGTCTGGCCAACCACCATATCACGCTCGCGGATGTTGTTGTCCGTGCGCGCCAGCACATACAGGTTGCCGTTGTCCAGATCGCCAACGGTGTTCGACAGGTACATCGCGACCTGTCCGCCTTCCGTGCCCGAGTCGTCATCACCAATCACCACCACGGTGCGATTCGGGAAGGCTGCTTTGGAAAGTGGTACAGCGTTCTCCGCACTCCAACGGCCCATACCCGTAAGGTACCGCGGCGTATTGGCCGGGCCCGTCGGATCCACGGCGAGAATCTGTGACTCTTCACCACTTTCACCAGCGGTGAGGAAGGCACTGAAGCCATGCTCTTCCACGGTCGCCAGCGAGGCTGAGCAGAGGCGGTACCGGCCAGCAGTGGAGTTCACGACATAGTCGCCGGAGATCGGCTTCAAGTCCTTGTCAAAGCGGATGCGAGATACCGCAAAGTTGTCTTCGTGATTCGTCAGCATGGTAAACGTGCCGTCTACATTGCGGATGAATCCCGCGCCATCGGCCGAGCCACCGAAACGGAACGAAGGAGAGCCCGTGAGCTGGTCGTCAGAGCTGACGAGGCTATAGATCTCCACACCCGACACCAGCGACTTGAGCAGCGCCGGCGTGACGGACTGATTCTTGAGCGCCACCGGAGCAATCACGGGCGCTTCAGTAGACGAGGAGTCATCGCCGCAGGCGGCGAGCAACGCACAGCTGGCGGCGGCCAGCAATGCAGACGAAAAGCGGACAGTACGCATGGAATGGTCTTGCGTCGATGTGAATGGAGCACGGCGGCGTGCCGTGGACGCAGGACATACGCGGGACATCATGACGGAACGCGCACCGCACGGTCACCGCCATGTCACGTCGACGCAACAGAACGGCTCGTCGTCTACGGTCTGGACCGTGTTGGTCGATACTCACGTGATTCACTTCGCTATCCGTGACCGTCCAGTGACAGTCGGCGTCTTGGTACGCGCTTTGCGGCGACACACGTTGCCATCATGACATCCGTTCATCGTCGCGAGGCGCTTACCCTTGTCGCCGCGTGCTGCATCTGCCCCGGGCTACTGGCCTGTGCGGCCTCGCAGGATGCCCCAACCCAACCGGCGCCGACCGACGACAATGACGACGCCCTGACCATTACCCCCACTACGGTACAGGTGCGGGTAGATCTCGTGCCACGGCTTACCCAACCTGAAGGCGTCGCCATCTTTCTCGTGGCCGGAGTGATTGTGGTGCGCGAACGCATTGACAGCTTTCAGGCGTTCTCATCTGTATGTCCGCATGCCGGCTGTGGCGTCTCTGTACTCAATGGGCGGCGTCTGGAATGCCCCTGCCACGGTTCCGCGTTCGATCTGGCGGGCGCCCGACTCGAGGGGCCCGCCCCGTCGGGTCTTGCGCGGCTCGCCAGCTCGTTCGACCCAGCACGGCAGGTGCTTTCGATAGACCGTCGTATCCTGTAGCCGCCCAGTGCTGGGTCCGGTCAGTCGAATTCACCGTCCCCTGTCAGGTTTTCTCCGTTTGCGGGGCGGGAGTCCGGGGCGCACCGTCAGGCAGTCGCAAAAGACACCCACCACCCAGGCTGGTCCGCTCGCTTCCCGTCCGGGAAGAGGAGGAAGTACATGTCGGTCGTAATGCCCACCCCGGAGCCCGGAGTCGTAACCCGGCTTGCCAGCGGCGATGAAGACGCGCTCGTAACGCTGTATCGACAGGAATACGATACCCTGCTCGCCGCCGCGGGCGAGACGCTGGGGCACGAGCTCGCCCACTTCCGCGGCCGCGTGACGCATAAGGCGATGCTTGATGCCTGGCAGGCACGGGCGCGCTTCCTCAATCCAACGGCGTTCACCGCCTTTCTTGAAGAAGCCATTCGTCAGGAGTCGGATATCCAGCGGCGAAAGCATGCCGCCCTGCATCGACGGGAGGGGCAAGGACAGGCCCATGTGACGATAGCGACCGTGGATGAGGCCGTGCGGGCACTGCTGGACGAACTGCATGCGCCGGCCGCTGATCATGCGAAGGCCGCCGAGGAAGCACGGGCCGTCAAGCGGGCCCACACCATGGAGCACGTGGAACGCGTGGCACAAAAACCCAAATGGCTGCTATACGGTGCCATTGGCGTGGTGGCCGTCATTGCCATCGTGGGCGCGCAGCGTATGCTCGACAAAGCCGGCACCGAAGTCGCCGTGGATCGCGCCTTCAAGGGTGACGACGTACAGAACCTGTCATCCAACAAGGGGCAGCGCGGTACCCTCACGCTGCGTGATGGCACCAAGGCCACCATGGGCAGTGAGACACGGATGCGCGTGCCGGCCGAGTTCAGTACCACGCAGCGGACCATTGAGTTGGAAGGCACCGCCACCTTTGTGGTGGCACCGTCCACCAATCCGCAGGGGCCGGCGTTTGCGGTTCGTGCCGGGAATACCACCGTCACTGCCACCGGCACCGTCTTTACCGTACGCAACTACCCCGAAGATTCGGCGGTCGTTGTGCAGGTCACCGAGGGCGTCGTCGAGTTCAAAGATCGCACCACCGATGCCGTGCAGTCGGTCAAGGCCGGAGAGGCGGTGCGGTATGCCAACGGAGCCATGAGCCCGCTGGAAGGGGTGGCGCGCGACGTGGCGCTGGCCTGGACCCGTGACAGCATCGTCTTTGACAACGCGCCGCTCAAACGGGTGATCCCCGAGCTCGTCCGGTGGTTTGGTCTCAACGCCGCCCTCGTTGACGAGTCGGCCGGCGACCGCCCGGTGTCCATGCGCATAGCGCTCAATTCGTCGGGGGAGGCCACGCAGGCGCTGACCAAGGCAGCCAACCTGTCGCTGTCGTTCGGCAAGGATGATCGACTGGAGTTCAGCGCGGCACCGGAGACGGCGACGACGAAGAAATAGCGCCGCTTACCGGATCACGACCGATACGCCGACGGGGACATACGTGTACAACCACGACAAGTCTCCGTCGGCAAGTCGTATGCACCCGTGCGTGGTATTGGAGCCAATGGACAACTGATCCGTGGTGCCATGCAGCATGTATCCGTTCCCGAGATCCAGCGCGTGGCGCCCCAGTTCTCCCTGCAGTCGTCGATTGCGCGTGGCGATGGGCGGAATGAAGAGCGTCCCGTCGAAGACCAGATGTTCGTTCACCGGCAACGGCAAAAACGCCGTCCGGCCGCGCCGGATGACGCCCACTACGGAATCCCGGACCAGTAAACGGTCTCCGTTGCGCAACGGGACCGCCGTCCGCAGCTGGGCCAATCGGAGCCCGTGCTGCTGTGCGACTTCGGCGTAATGCCAGTCGGGGGGGAGCCACACGGGGTTGGCGCGTTTTCCCAGGACCACGAGCCGCCCCCGCGGTGTCGCGAAGCGCCATGTCCGTCCGGCGTACACCAGATCCCGGCCGGACGCGACGGACACCGGCGCCGTATGCAGGGTGTCGGGACCGGCAATGACCCACAGCCGCCGCGCCGCCACCGAGATGACGAGCCGTACGTTGCGCGGGGTCAGCACGAAACGCGGCGCGCTGATGACCGGGACCGTGGCCGATGGCAGCAGCGCAGATGCCGCCGCCATGTGCGGCGGCGGCGGGGCAAGGGTATTGACACTCGGTACGCTGGCGGCGGTGGCGCACCCGGAGGTGGCCACCACCAGCAGCAGACAGTATCGCATCAACACCTTCAGCGGATTTTCACACCGAGTACAATCGGTACCCAGCGCAACGATCCACTGCGGTCACCAAAGAAATCACGGAAGGCCACGTTGTCGTCGCGATCCGCAAAGACATTCACCACGCGCGACTCCAGATAGATGGAGGAGGTGCCCACCGTCCAATCAAGACCGGCGCCACCCTGCGCGCCCAGCTTGTTGCGCGTGGATTTGTTGCTGGCTTCGTTGTTCTCCAGCACATCGTTCCCCAGGAAGGCCCCGAGCGCCGAATTGCCGCCGAACGACCGGAAGTGATACAGGCCGGCACCGGCCACTCCGTACAGCCGCACATTCCGCAGCAGCGAGAGCGGCGTGGCCAACGTCACGTTCATCGTCGCACTCAACACCTGCGGATTCGGGTTCTGCAGCGTTACCGCCGAGCCCACCGGGGCATCATTGGTGAAGGTGCGCCCGCTGAAGCGGTTGTACGACAGATCCATCCGCAGCCCCAGCGCCGAATTGGGACGGTGCCAGCCAATGGGCACGTGCACGTTCAGACCGCTGTTGTAGCCGAGATGCTTGAAATCGTTGGTGGGCACGGAAAGACCACCGCCAATGCCGACGTACCACCCGTTGTTGCCCAGGCGATAGCGCTCCTGTTCCTTGCGCCAGGCTTCCGCAGCGGCGGTAATGGAATCGGCCCGCGTGACGCTGTCGCGACGGAATGCTTCGGCACGAGCTACGGAATCGGCCCGGAGGCGTGCAACGGCAGCCATGGAATCCATTCGTGCGCGATCTGCGGTGATCAGGGAGTCACGGGTGTATTGCTGGGCGCGGCTGACCGAGTCCGCCCGGGCCCGCTCCGCGGCCGCGAGGGAATCGGCGCGCAGATCCAGCGTGCCGGCCGCTTCTCCCTTTTGCACCCGAATGCGTTGCTGGGACGTGGCGCGGGCCTGTCGGGCCGCATTGGCGCGTTGCGTGGAGTCCTGCGCGCTCGTCGATGAACGCATCGGCATCCGCATGCTCGTGTCTGTCTGCGCCAGCAGGAACTGCGGAGATATGAGGGCCGCTGAGCAGGCTGCGGTAATGATTACTCGTCGTATGGTCATGGTACTCCTGGACGGTGGCGTGAGCCGTATGGCGCGCCCCAAGGGCGCTCCCTGCATGCAGTGCAAGAGCCGTGCGCCAACTGGCGTGCTCAGCCCACACCGTGTGACCTGCGGCGCGAACCGTTTTCCCTACTTGTGCGTAGAGCTTTTCGGACGCCGTGCTCATGCGGCGTCGGCTGTGCTCGTCATTTCAGGTCGCGTCCCTCCGTATCCGGCTGCCCTCCGCGGCTGGTCCCGTATTTCATACAGCATCAACATGTCTTTTCCTTTACTCGCCGCGGCGCGCCATATGGCGTATGCCGTGGCTGTGGCCGCCCTCTCCGTCTCCTCGGTTGTGCACGCGCAGCCGGTGGGCCAACCGCCAGTGGGCGGTGGGCGTGGTCGCCCCGGGGCGCCGCCGGTGGCACCCACCGTGCTTCCCGACAGCCTGCTCCAGACCTCGCTCCGGGTGTTTCTCGACTGTCAAGGTGGCGTCCGGGGATGCGACCGCACGTTTTTTGTGCAGGAGATGGGGTACGTGAACTGGGTGCGCGATCGCTTTGACAGTGATGTGCATCTGCTGCTCACGTCGCTCAATGCCGCCAACGGCGGACGCCAGATTACTGTCAACTTCCTTGGACAGAAGGCGTACACCACCAAGGTTGACACGCTCACCATCACCACGCTCCCCAACGATGCGGATGATGTGGTGCGACGCGAATTGCTGCGCACCTTTCAGCTCGGGTTGGCGCCGTATGTGGCCCGCACGCCCATCGCGTCGCGGTTGCGGGTGGGGCTCATGAATGGCCTGGTGGCGCCACAGATGAACTCGCGCGCCGTCAAGGATCGCTGGAACCTCTGGCTCTATCGGATCGACGGCAATCTCAATGCATCAGGTGAACAGCTGGTCAAGACCACCAACCTGTCCACCTCACTCTCGGCGGCGCGCACCACGGAAAAGTGGAAGATCAATCTGGGCGGCACCGGCAGCTACAACGAACGGGATTTCAAGGTGTTCGTGGCCAATCAAGCCAACCCGGCCATCCGCGACACGGTATCGGTGGTGGTGCTGCAGCGGGCGGCCAACACCAATGCGCTGTTCGGGCGCACCATCAACGCTCATTGGACGGCGGGGCTCAAGGTCTCGGCCGGGTTCAGCGAAGTCCTCAACCAGAAGATGGCGCTGCGGGTCTCGCCGGCGCTGGAGTACAACTACTTCCCCTGGAGCGAGGCCACGCGGCGGCAGCTCACCGCCCTGTATTACGTGGGTCCCAACTACTACCGCTATTACAACACCACCGTCTTCGAACGGGATGAGGAGACGCGGGTCAACCACACGCTGCTGTTGGCGCTCACGCAGCGGCAGAAGTGGGGCAACACCAACCTCACACTCGAAGGCTCGCAGTACCTGCACGACATGCAGCGCAACCACGTCACCCTGTCGGGGTTCGTGGACCTGCGCCTGGGACGTGGGTTCTCGCTCAACTTCCGCGGCTCGGCCTCACGCGTGCGCGACCAGATCTACATTGCCGCCAACGCGCAGTCGGAGCGGGATATCCTCACGCAGCGTCAGCAGCTGCAGACGAACTTCCGCTACAACGTGAATGTGGGCATGGGTTATACCTTCGGCTCCATCTACAACACCGTCGTCAACCAGCGCTTCGGCAATCTGGGCGAGCTCGGACGCCGCTTCGGTTTCTTCGGCGGGTAATGTCCGGCGCACGTGTGGGCTTCGGCGGCGCTGTCCCTACGCGGTCAGCGCCGCCGTGTCATTTGTCCGGGCCCGGTGGCGCGCAAAGGCCGCCACCAGCTGATCGCGCAGTGCACAGAGCAGATCACGTGAGGTGTCCGTGGTCTCCACCGATTCCATGGTGCTGTCAAAGTACAGACAGCCAATGAGCTTTGCCTCCAGCACCAACGGCAGCAGCGCAAAGTGACTGGGGGCCAGCTCCTTCACCAGACGATCGCGCCCATACAATCGCGCATCGGCCCCGGTGAGCTCGATGAACAGATCACTGCGCAAATGCAACGCGGCTCCCAACGGGCCGAACGCCGGCGTCGGACGCAGGAGAAAGTTGCGCGCCAGCTCCGTACTGCCGCGCCCAATGCCCATCCGGCCACGAATGAGCTTGAAGTCTTCGCTGCTGATCCCCAGCACGCCACGCTCGTAACCAGCGGCACAGGCCGCCCGCAGGGTGGAGTCGGTGACACTCCCCACGCTGAAACCGGACGTCTCCTGCTGACGGTGGTTGACCAGTTGGCGCACCGCCTCGCGCAACTGCGCCTCGCGCGGCGTGTCATGGTCGTATACCGCAAGGCGGTCGCGAATGCCCTGCAGAACCTCCTGCTCCACATCTTCAGGCGATTGCGCCACCAGCGGAACGGCGTGGAACACGCCGTGCTGCGTATCCGTCTGGCGCGCACGCGCCGCGGCCATGGAGTCCGCATGCCCCGCCAGCCACGCCTCGAGATCCACCTGCATGCTGGAGAGCGTGGGACGGGCCTCCGTGAGTGCCGGCGCCACGCATTCCGTCATCCCTTGCACATCGAGGCCAATGGCCTTGGCGTACTGTTCGCGGATGCTCTCCACGGTCACACCGCGGGGCGCGGGAACGGCACCGTACAGGCAGCGGGCGATATCGACACTGCACTGCGTAATGGCATGCAGCGGATCGCCTTCCAGCGATACGCCGCGAAAGGCGCGCATGGTGCGCACCACGCCGTTGGGCATTCCCCACCGACGGGCCAGCGCGCCCCCCACTTCCTCAAAGGTGAACTGGAAGTGCGCCGCTTCCGCGCCGTCGTGGGCTGAGCCCCCGGCGAGTACATGCTGCAGCCAGGTGTGATAGGGGCGCGGCCGATAGCAGGCCACCACCACTTCGCCCAGTCGGCGAAAGAGCGCACACAAATACGCCTGTTCCGGGCGATCGTAGCCGACCGCCAGCGCCAGCTGCAGACCATGGTTGGCCGCCAGCACACTCTCCACCATCAAGTCCCGCACCGACGGCGCGTCCTGTTCGAGCTTCTCGAACACACTCGATGCCATCGAGAGATGCTGCACCCGATCGTACCCGAGCAGCATGATGGCCTGCTTGATGGACTCGATGGAGGCCCCCGGGCCAGCCGTGGCGAGCGCGACGGAATTGGCAATGCGCAGGATGCGCGCCGTCAGGGCCACGTCCTGGATAATGGCGTCTTCCAGCAGCGCCACGCGCGCATCCAGATTCTGCGCGACCGACCCAATAGCCCGCACATTCCGCACAAAGGCCGGCAGATCGGTGGCCGCCCCCACGGAATTGACGAAGGCTTCTGCTTCCGGCGAAAGGCTTCCTGCGGGCGCCGTGGGGCTATCTCCGGAGACGGTCACGAATGCCCCGCCACCTGATCGAAAAGCAGCTGGCGCAGCGGATGCACGCCCTTGCGGCGCAGAAAGGTGGCCACGGGCGAACTGGCCTCAAACCAGCCAAGCACGGTTGCCAGCGACACATCGCTCCACACCCGCGGCTCCTGCCCGAAATAGCGGGCAAAGACCAGCCCGGCATCAACCCGGACCTCCAGGGGGCCCCCAGCCACGCCGCTCACGCGAAGGACATCTCCGCGCTCGTCAAAAGTGGCACCCGTCGTGGGCACGGCAATATCGATGGGCATTCCCAGCATGACCAATCCGAAGACCGAAGGACCGCAGGAAGGCCGCAGCGCCATCCGTGCCTTCAGAAGCATCGGCTGATCCCAGCCAACACTCAAACGTCGGAGCGCTAGCTGAGCCCGAACTCCTCGCGGGCCTGTCGGCGGGCCATCGCTTCCGCCGCCGTCTCGGGGAGCCCGCCCTGCCCCGTGTGCACCAGCGCCAGCGCATCCTCGCGGCGCTTGAGCAATGTCCAGAACTCGCCCGCGTCCGGATCGGCACCCTCGTCGGCGGGGAGCAGCGCGTACATGGCCTTGTACATCATGCTGAACGCAAAAAACAACGCCAGCATGTCGGGGAGCACCAGTACGATGCGCGTGATGGCGTTCACATTGGCCACCTGATCATTGAACGCCGGCGTGTTGAAGGGCGCCGTGACCATGCGGTAGTTGATCAGGTAGTTCACACCACCGGCCGCCAGGTTGGTGATGCCAATGAGCAGCGCCGATTGCTTCATGGCGCGCACGACGCTCGACTCATCGAGCAATCGCTGCATCTGCTCCGTACGCTCGGGGGTATCCGGATCAAGCCCCTGCAGCGCAATACTGCGGGTGACCGGTGTGCCCACCAGCGCCGTCAGTCCGAAAATGATGAAGGCCAGCAGATAACTGGCGCTGTCCTTGAACGCGAAGAGGGCACCGTCCACATACCAGAACGCCAGCGCGCCGCGCATGATGGCGGAGGCGCCGCCGTAGGTGGTAATGAAGTTGAAGCGACGACTGATGACGAACAGGTCGATCAACACCCACGCCACGGGCACCAACGCCGCGGCCAGGTACGCAGGAAGCGTCCCCAGAGGCGCGGTGCCGTACTTCAGGATCAGGACCGGGGCGGCAGCCCCGATCAGGATATCCAGCGTGAGTTTGAGCGACTTCGACATGGGCGGAATCTACACGAGGCCTACAACCGGCTCGTATGGGGCCTGAGCCCGAGCGCCAGGTTGAGCCAGCGCACAAACGGGGTCATGGCACGAAAGTGCCTGGCCAGAAGTATCGGCAGCTTGGGGCTCA
Source organism: Gemmatimonas phototrophica (assembly GCF_000695095.2). NCBI lineage: Bacteria > Pseudomonadati > Gemmatimonadota > Gemmatimonadia > Gemmatimonadales > Gemmatimonadaceae > Gemmatimonas > Gemmatimonas phototrophica. Next base: position 4,397,144 of record NZ_CP011454.1, read on the forward strand.
GCACCTCATCATCCGTGAGCGGCGTCCCGGCAGTAAACGACTGGTAGCGCAGCCAGTCCCCAGCGGGATGATCCACCGCATAGCCGCGGGGGAGCCGTGTGAGCATCCCCTCCTCATCCAGGTCGCCAAAACGCCGGCGAAAGGCCTTGTCGCCCACGATGGCCTCCCACCCCTCCAGATCGTCCACCAGCGCCTGCCGGATCTTGTTCAGTGCCGGCCGCGGGGGCATCCAGATGCCGCCCCCGCAAAAGCACTCGCCCGGTGAGACATGCAAATAGAAACCGGCGCCCCCGTGCACCGCATCGCTCTGCATGCGGGTGCCGATATCCCGGTGAAAGAACCAGCACGCCACATGAGTTTTGTACGGCGACTTGTCCTTGCTGAAGCGCACATCGCGGTGAATGCGAAACGCCGATTTCTTGGGCGACCCCACAATCTCCGGGGCCACCGTAGCCAGCTGCACGTCCATCTCCTCAATCAGCGCCGCCAACGGCGCCTTGAGCTCCTGTTCGTACTGCGCACGATGCGCCTCAAACCATTCCTTGCGGTTGTTCTTCTTGATGCCGCGCAGAAAGGTGAACGCCTTGGGCGTAAACTGCGTGAAGCTGTCCATGGGTATGCAAGCCAGACGTGAAACAGCAGGACCGGTCAGCGCGAGGCCGGAAAAAGAAAACGCAAAAACAACCCGGTCCGTTCGCCCCACGCCCGTTCGTCGTGCAGGGCCCCCTCGGCTTCCATGTAGTGCAGGTCGGCCCCCACCCGCCACCCCTGCCGCAGCAGCATGCGATAGAGCAGACGTGTGCCCTTGAGCATGCGCTTCTCGCCGGTACCCACATCCAGCCAGATCTTCAAATCAGGACGGCGATGCCCGTCCACGAGCAATTGCCGGACAATCCAGCGGTCGTCCCACCAGACGCTCGGACTCAGCAGCCCGATCTTGCCAAAGACCGCGGCATGAGTGAGCCCCAGATGCAGACTGAGCAACCCGCCGAGCGAACTGCCCGCCACCGCGGTGTCCGTCGCGCCCCGACGGGTGCGCCACGTGTGATCAATCCACGGCTTGATCTCGTAGACGAGCATCTGGCCGTACCGATCGGCCATCCCGCCCGCGTCATGCATGTTGTCGCGGGTGGGCGTGTACTCGTCAATGCGATCACGCCCGGCATTGCCAATGGCCACGATGATCAGCGGCTCGATCACCCGGGCGTACATCAGAGCGCGCGCCGTCGTGTCTACCCCCCACTGCACGCCAAAAGGCGACAGCGGCAGGTCATCAAACACATTCTGCCCGTCGTGCAGATAGAGGACGGGGTACCGCCGGGTGGGCGACTCGTGATACTCGGGCGGCAGGCACACCATGACGTCGTGCGCATGCGGCAAAAAACGCGAGCGGATATCCGGGAAATGCAGAATCGACCCCGCTGGCGTGGCAACGGGAGGGACGGCATGCAGCGTGGGGTCGAGACCGGCGGTGAGCACCTGTGCAGTCTAACGACCTCCGGGGAGCCTCGGCCACCGTCACCATACGGTGGCCCAAGGTCCCGGGTGTTACACCACGCGGTCAGGGAGCGGCAGCCCGGCCACAAACGCATCCACGTTCTGCAGCGCGCGCATCCCCATGTTGGTGCGCGTTTCAATGGTGGCACTGCCCAGATGCGGCACCAGTACCACGTTTTCCAGTTCCTTCAACTCCGCCGACACGCTGGGCTCAAACTCGTAGACATCCAGCCCCGCCCCGGCAATGGCGCGTGCCTTGAGCGCTTCGGCCAGCGCGGCCTCATGAACCACATCACCGCGAGCGGTGTTGATGAGGTAGGCGTGCTCCGGCATGAGCGCGAGCGTCTCGGCGTTGATGAGATGGCGCGTTTCCGGCGTCGCCGGACAGTGCAGCGAGACGACATCGGCCCGCTGGAGCAATTCCTCCAGCGTACCGGCGCGCTCCGCACTGACCGGTCCGGCCGTGGCCGGATCGTCGATTTTCGGATCGCGCGGCGCGTGCCACAGGATCTTCATGCCGAACGCGTCGTGCGCAATGCGCGCCACGGCACGACCAATGCGCCCGTAGCCAACGATGCCCAGCGTCTTGCCACGCAAGGTACGCCCCAGCATGAACGTGGGACGCAATCCGCCCCACGCACCACTGCGCAAATGCCGCTCCCCTTCGCCCAGCCGCCGCATGGCCATGAGCATCAGGGCAATGGCCACATCGGCGGTGTCGTCGGTCACCACATCGGGCGTATTGCTTACTGCAATGCCGGCCCGGCGCGCCGCTTCCAGCGCAATGTGATTCACTCCCACACCCACGTTGGCCAACAGCTTGGTCCGAATGCTGGTGGTGTCAAAAATGCCGGGGTGCCACTTGTCGGTCACGGTGGTGATCACCACGTCCGCCTGCTGCAGCACCTGCACCAGCTGATCGGAGGTGAGTGCGACATCGGTGCGATTGAAGAGCGCGTCGTACCGCTCGGAAATCACCGCTTCCACCGGCGCCGGCATCTTGCGCGTCACCACGACGCGCACGTCGCTGGTACTCACGCCTGCACCCGCCACTCAGCCAGCGCCGCGCCCACACCACTGCCCAGCGTGATGGGCACACCCGCGTCGAGCAGCGCCATCTCCACACCGGCCAGTGCACCCGCCAACGTGAGCGCATTCATGTCGCCCAGATGACCAATGCGGAACACCTTCCCCGCCACCTCGCTGAGTCCCGAGCCCAACGCGATATCGTAGCGCGTGAACGCGATCTCGATGACCGTACGAGCATCGATCCCTTCCGGCACCACGATGGCCGTGAGTGAATCGCTGGCAATCTCGGGCCGCTTGGCACACTCGCGCAGCCCCCACGCCTTCACCGCAGCGCGCACACCACGCGCCAGCCGCTTGTGGCGCGCGGCCACGTTGTCCATGCCTTCGTCCAGCAACATCGTGAGCGCTTCATCGAGGCCGTACAACAGCGACAGCGCCGGCGTGCTGGGGAAGTAGCCCTGCGCGTTGTTGGTGCGCATCGCGCGCAGATCGAAGTACGCGCGAGGGGTGGTGCAGCTGTCCACACGCGCCAACGCCTTCTCGCTGGCGAACAGCATGCCCAGCCCGGCCGGCAGCATGAACCCCTTCTGCGAGCCGGTAATGGCGCAATCCACGCCCCACGCATCGAACTGAAAATCCAGACTGGCAATGGAGCTCACCCCATCCACAAACAACAGCGCCGGATGACCAGCCCGATCCATCGCCGCCCGCACGTCGGCCACGTTGCATGTCACACCCGTCGCAGTCTCGTTGTGCACGAGCAGCACACCCTGAATTTGATGCGTGGTGTCGGCCATCAGCGCGGCCTCGATATGCGCCGCGTTGGCCGCTTCACCCCACGGTTCTTCCAGTACGTCCACCTGATACCCCAGGTTGCGCGCGGTTTGGATGAACAGGTGCGAGAACTGCCCAAAGCGCGGGGCCAAAAGACGAGCCCCCGGATTGACCGTGTTTACCAGCGCCGCTTCCCACATGGCCGACCCGGTGGCCGGAAAAACGAACGCCTCACCTTTGGTCTGGTGCACGACCTGCGGCAAGCGCGACAGGATGGACCGGGTGAAGGCCGGGAACGCCGAGGACCGATGATCCTCCATCTGGCGGTGCATCGCCCGCTGGAGCCGATCGGGGACGGGCGTGGGCCCGGGAATTTGCAGGAAGTGACGACCAGCCATACGTGTCGTGGGGGGTGGGCGGTGGGGGAGGGCGTTGGGCTCAGGCCAACGTGTCGGTGACAGGCACTGACGGGTCTACGTCGTCGTCCTCGTCGTCGCTGTCGTCGTCGCTGTCGTCGTGGTCATCGTGGTCGTCATGCTCGTCATGCTCGTCGGCTTCGGCGGTGGAAGGCTCGCCGGACGCCGCTGCGGTGGCCGCCGTCTCCGGCGCCACATCATCGGGGGCCAGCACACGCAGCAGCCTCCCACACAGACGGGAGAGCCGCGACTTCTGCTCGCCGCTCAGCTCGCGCATGAGGGCGACAATGGCGTCGGTGCGGGCCGGCCCCACTTCGGCCAGCAGCACGCGACCAGCTTCAGTGAGATAGACGGAGATAAAGCGCCGATCGACGGCGTGACGCTCCCGGCGCACCAGCTCGCGCGCTTCGAGGGCGTCAATAATGGCCGTCATCTGTGCCTTGCTGCGTCCCAGCGCTTCGGCCAGCTCCTGCTGGTGGACAGGGCCACGCCGCTGCAGCGTGTCGAGCACCCCGTACTGCGATGCCGACAGGCCGAACGGCTGGACCGCGTCATCCACGAGCGCCGCCGACAGCGCCGCCGCGCGCTGGAGTGCGGCATAAGCATCGAGTGCGCGCCGTCGTTTTTTCTCGCCCTTGCTCATCGTCGTGCCAGGATGGAGTAGTGGGTGAATGCGTCGTACTTCAACAACCGGAGATCGCTGCAGGTGACGCGGTTGCTCGCCACGCTAGCGCAGCAGACCGGCGTGTCGTTCGGCCATGCGCTCCGCCAGGACGGTGGAGACCGCCATGATGGTTTCCTGCGGATTGACACCAAGTGCCGTGGGCAACGCAGCGCCATCGGTAATGTACAGGCCCCGAACCCCGTGGCGCTCACCCTCGGGTGTCGCGCCCGATGTGGCCGGATTGGTCCCCATCCGACAGGTCCCGTTGACATGCGCGGAAAACAGCGCCATACGGTTCGGCGCCACACTAACGGTGGCGAGAGCCCCCACATCACGTGGAGACCGGATGGTGACCGGTGTGGCGTGCATCGTACTCACCTCCTGCGCCCCCATGGCAAAATGCAGCCGGGCCAGCGCCGGCAACGACGCCCGCACGCGGCGTTCGTCCTCCAGTGTCAGTCGATAGCGTATGGAGGTCTCACCGCGCCGGTTCACCTGCACGCTCCCGCTCGACACCGTCGTTTCGGCGCCATCACGGGTGAGACTGATGATGACCCCCAGCTGGTTGAACCGCGCCATCTGCTCGGCGTGTCGCCTTCCTGCGCCCGGCAAAGCGGCCGCCGTAAACGACGGATGCATGGGTGGCGTCTCAATCCAGAAGCCGTAGTCGGTGCCCTGCCACCGCAGGAATTGATCACACATGGTGGTGAGCGGAATCCCTGTGCTGGTGGCAATGTCGTGGTCGTAGCGGGCATACACGGCGGTCGTGGGGTGCAACCGCAACCATTGCCCCACGCCGCCCCCGCCCAGCCCCGACTGCTGCAGCAAGACAGGAGTGCCCACCGCACCGCCAGCGACGACCACAATGGGCGCGTCGATGGTGAGCGTGTGCGACGTGCCCTGCTGCCGGTTGCGCACGGTGGCCTGTACCCGCTTGAGCGGCGGGGTACCGGAGCCGGTGTCACGCTCACGCAGCTCAATGCGTTCCGCCCGCGCGTCCGTGTACAACTGCGCGTTGGCCGCCAGCGCGCGCGGAATGTAGGTGAGCAGCGTGCTCTGTTTGGCGTTGTGCCGGCACCCGGTCCCGCAAAAACCGCAGCGCACGCACTGCAGCGCATTGATGCGTCCACGTTCCACCCGCCACCCCAACCGCCGCGCACCATCGAGCAGCAGGCGGTTGTTGGCCGAGTGCGCGTCTTCCGGCACTTCGGCGGCGTGCACTTCCCGTTCGATACGCTCGAACACCGGCGCCATTTCACGTGGCGACATGCCGGCCACCCCACTCTCCCGTGCCCATTGCTCCAGCACATGGTCGGGGGTGCGCAGCATGATCATCCAGTTCACCGTCGTGCTGCCGCCGGCGGTATCGCCCTGCACCAGCGCAATGGAGCCGTCGTCGGTGGTGCGCAGGCAGCCGTCGGCGTACAGCCGCTCAGTGAGTGCGGCTTCGTCGTCGGTGAAATCACTGCGGGTATGCCACCCGCCCGATTCCAGCATCACCACCTGATAGCCCGCCTCGGCCAGCCGGGCGGCGGTCACCGCGCCGCCGGCGCGCGGTACCAATGACCACCACATCGGCGGTGCGCTGTACGTTGCCGGTGACCTGGTGGCCCGGCACCACGCCCACCGGCACGGGGTCCGGGTCGATGATGTTGGGGAGGATGACCCGTCCGCGGGCGACCGGCTCACCGGGCACCGGGGAAGTGCCTTCGGGGAGCGCGCCTTCCCACGGGTGCAGCGACTGCCGCAGCCGAAACGGGCCCCCGTAGCCAATGGCCGCTGCCACTTCGGGGCGGGCATAGTGCACCGACAGCACCAGCCGCCGTACGGATTGCCACGCCGACCGGATGGGCGGCAGCGAAGAGTCGGCCCAGGCGGCGACGCAGCGCGCCTGATCAACGGGCGCGAGCTGGGCAAAGGGGCGGACCCGCTGAATGGCGAGGGCGACTGTGGCACCAGAGCCCAGTACGGAGAGCGCCGTACCGACCAGCTGGCGCCGATGCGGCGGCAGCGACCCCAAACGGGCTTCGCAGCGCGCCGCCAGCTCCGGGATGGACTCGGCGGCCGGAGGCGCCCCATCAATAATGGCCGTGGCCAGGGCGGCCAGTGCGTCGCGTTGGGCGGGAGAGAAGGACACCCCCCAACACTACGCCCCAAACACCAGCGCGGGCAACGCTGCATCATGCAACGTTGCCCGCGCGTGGTCCTGACAGGGTCGCCCGCGTGGCGACCCGAGCCGCGTCAGGAGTTGGCGTTGAACAGGTCCTTGGTTTCCTGGTGGGTAAGCACCCAAATGGAATAGCCACCAAAAAGCGTGCCCCACGGCCACCGGAAGAGACGCAGCGCCGAGACGACCAGCACGACATAGCGGGCCCAATTCTGGTGGTTCAGCAGCGCGACACCGGCAATGAGGCCGAAGATACTCATGGCGCCAATCACAATGCCCATAACCACCCCGGCCACACTCCCCACCACCATGGCGACGGGATTGAGCGTGGCAAGCGATCCGAACACGGTGCCAAAGAGCGCTCCCAAGGCGGCGAGAACGCCCAGAGCACTGTAAAGCAGATTGACCAGGCCAACGACTTTGATATGCGTGCGCACTGACGGACTCCGTGAAGTAAGGGGACACTATCCCGTACGGGTGGGGGTCCGGCGCGTTTCAACAGGGCGTGTGTGGGTGCATTCGACACACGGGCGGGGTCAGCTGGCGATGGCTTTCCGACGAGCGTCCACCAGGCTCACCAGCGCCACGCCGCCCACAATGACGGTCATGGCCACCCAGGCCATTCGGGGTAATCGCTCGCCCCCCAGCGCCACGCCCAGCAGGACCGCAACCAGCGGATTCACGTAGGCGTAGGTACCTACAGCGGCCGGGCTCGCCACCTTGAGCAACCACATATAGGTGGAGAAGCCAATCAGTGACCCGAAAGTGATCAGATACAGTAGCGACAGTAGCGAAGTAAGCGACACCGTAGACGGGTGCACGCGGCTCCATTCGCCCATCACCAGCGACAGTACCGAAAGCAGTGTGCCACCGGTCAGCATCTGCATGGAGATGGCCAGCGCGGCCGGTTTGGCCTGGTGGGCGGTGCGGGAATAGAGCGACCCCACCGTCCAGCTGAGGGAGCCCAGGGCCAGCACGGCGGCGCCCATGGGGTCAACGGCAGCGGTGCGACCGGCGGCCGAGGCGGCCGAACTCGCGGCGGGGAGCACCAGCAGCCCCACACCAACCAGTCCAATGAGCACCCCCACCACCTGCATCACCCGTGGCCGTTTTCCCTGATAGGCTTCGCACAGCACCAGCCAGAGCGGCACGGTGGCCACCAGAACGGAGGTGAGCCCGGAGTTCACCCGCTGGCTGGCCCACGACACGGCGCCATTGCCCACGAACAGCAGCAGCGTGCCTACGATGGCCGAGTCGCGCCACTCGGCGCGGGTGGGTTTGGCCGCCCCGCGCCAGCGCGTGAAGGCGTACAGCGCACTACCGGCAATGAGAAAACGCACCGCGCCCATGAAGAAGGGCGGGATGGTTTGCACCCCCCACTTGATGGCGAGGTACGTGGAGCCCCACACCACATAGATGATGAGAAACGCACCCAGCAGCTGCCACCGGGGGACCGCAGACGGCACAGTGTTGGCGGTGGAAGAAGCGGCGTTCGGGCTCACGACGTCGGGCTGGTGTGGACGGCGTCGGGGCGAATGGCCCGGAGCGCGGCGTTCCCGGCGGCGATGCCGCCAATGAGGATATAGAGATAGAACGTATAGAAGCGCCACCAGAGTAGTGCGGCGGCAAAGATGCCCGCCGGAATGGCGCTGGCGAGCGTGGCGGCAAAGGCCCCTTCAATGAACCCGCCGCCGCCGGGGGCCGGTACGACCACCCCGCCGTAGAAGAGCGCGAGCGGCCAGAGGACGAGCGGCGCCAGCGTGTCCATGGACAGGGCAAAGGTGGGGTCGCCGAGAAACACCAGCAGTGGCAGCGTGGCCACCTTGAAGAGCACATGCAGCACCGAGCCGCCAAAGGCGGCCAGCATGAGCCCCGGGTTGGCCCGGCGCAGCGACTGCACGGCGTCGCGCAACGAGCGCAGCAACCGCTGCACCGCCCGCCAGCGACCGGCGTGCACTCCCAGTTTGGCGAGCCACTGAGGCGCCGGGCCGTTGGCGTTGCGGCGCGACAAGAACCATCCCGCGGCCCCGGCCCCCAGCACCACGGTGCTGTACCCGCCCACCAGGGCCAGCAAGCCGCTCACGCTCGCGCCGCGTCCGCGAAAGGCCACCGCCAGCACCGTGCACACCAGCACCAGCGACCACATCTCGAGAAAGAGCTCGAGAAAAAGCACCAGCACTCGCGCTGCCGCCCCGGTACCGCTTTCAGCGAGCACCAGAAAGCGCGCCGGCTCGGCCCCCGACCGCGCGGGGGTAATGGCAGCGGCAAAGTCGCCGGCCAGGCAGACGCGTAGCGCGGTGCCGAAGCTCAGCGGAATGGCACAGGCCCGAGCCGACAGCTGAATTTTGAGCGCCCGCGTGACGATTTCGGCCGTTACCGTGGCCAACGCCGCGACGTGCACCGGCCAGGCCAGCCAGGGCATGCCCTGCGAAGGCCAGTAGCCCGACACCACCCAGGCGGAGGTGCCGAACATCAGGCTGAATGAAAGAATGGTCACGAGCCAGCGGCGCCAGAACATGGGGGCAAGATAGTTCAGGGGAACTTCATGACGAGGACGGCTCCGTGGACTGGCTTGGGTTGGAACTGCATTACGAGGACTGCTCCGATGTTGCGGACAGGGCGTGCAAGCGAGGACTGGCTCCGGCAAGGGCTGGCGTCGTACTGCTGCCGCCAGACATCTCATTTTTGATTTTTGGATCTCGAAGTAGTGGAGAGTGCCTGTCGCATTCACCGTCGCAGTCCTCGACTGGACGCCCTGTCACAACACACGGGCCAGTCCTCGTAATGCCGTTGCAGTTCCCCAGCCAGTAGTTGGAACAGACTGGCGCCATCGCGTTCTGCATGGTCCATTCATGAGGATTGCTGTACCGAACCTTCCAATAGCCTCGAGGTTCCCGTGAGCACCCTGTCCCGTCGTGAGTGGCTTCGTACAACCGGTGTGGGACTGGGCGCCAGTGTGGCGCTCCCCGGTCTGCTCCCCGCGTCCGAGATGTCACGCGTACTGGGTGGCGGGCTGCCGTATTCGGCGCTGCTCAATCAGATGGAGCGCGACGTGACCACCGCGCGTCGGGCGGCCGGGCCGATACGGCTGAACTTCAACGAAAACCCGTTCGGCATGTCGCCCAAGGCCAAGGATGCGCTCATGGGCAACTGGGCGCAGCACACCTGGTACGTGCCGCCCATCCGCGAAGAGGTCGCGGCCACGTTCGCGAAGCATGTGGGCGTCCCGGTTGATCACGTGCTGGTCACGCAGGGCTCGAGCGAAGTGCTCTCCATTCTCGCGCTGGCCTACAACATGAATGGCGGCGAGATCGTGGCGCCGTGGCCCACGTTCGAAGATCTGCCGCGCTGGGGCGAAACACTCGGCGCCAAGGTGCACAAGGTGCCGCTCGATCACCGTCTGGATCATGACCTCTACCAGATGGACCAGAAGATCAGCGGCAACACCAAGCTGGTGTTCGTGTGCAACCCCAATAACCCCACGTCCAACCTGGCCGACGACCAGGCGCTGCGCGACTTCGTGTCCAACGCCGCCAAACGTACGACCGTGATCGTGGACGAAGCGTATTACGACTTCGTGGATATGCCGGGGTACAAGAGCATGACCGATCTCGTGCTCAAGGGCGAGAACATCATCGTGTCGCGCACCGCGAGCAAGATTCACGGCCTCGCCGGTCTGCGCGTGGGCTTTGCCGTGGCGCGCCCCGACATCATCAAGAAGCTGGGGCAGTACGTGAGTGGCGACCCCAACGTGTTCGGCCTCACCGCCGCCAACGCCTCGCTCATGGACACGGAATATCAGGCGTTCGTGAAAGCCAAGAACACGCAGGGGCGGCAGATGCTGCTCGACGCCGTGGCCAAGCTGGGCAAGAAGGCCGCGCCGTCGCAGACGAACTTCGTGTTCTTCGAAGCTGGCAAGCCCGTGGAGCAGATGCAGAAGCACTTCGCGAGCAAAGGCTTCACGATTGGCCGTGCCTTCCCGCCGTACACCGACTGGTGCCGCGTCTCCATCGGCACGCCGGATGAGATGAAGCAGTTCGTAGAGGTGCTGCCGGGGGCGTTTTAGCTGAGATCTGAGGTCTCAGAGTCCCGATTCGGAAGTGCGAGCGTTGGGACGATCGAGGTGCGATGGATATCGATGTCGGACATCCGATGACAGCGAGTTGAGAGGTCCGAGCACTTCGTCCGCGCGTATGTGCCCCATACGGGCCTCGTTAGGCAGCGGGGACGACCGCTGTTCCAGCGGCGTCCGTGCGGGGCACTCACGTGCCGACGCCAGCACTCGGACCTCTCAACTCGCTGTCATCGGGCCTCTCACACTCGATATCCATCGCAACTCGATCGTCGCAACGCTCTCACCTCAGAGTCGCGATTCTGGGAACTCAGATCTCCCACCGCGGGCACTAGGTGCCTCGCGGTTTCGCCCGTCTCGTCGCCGTTGCCGTGAGCGGGTCGTCTGGCCACGGGTGCCTCGGGTACCGTCCGCGCAGTTCCTTGCGCACCTCGAAGTAGCTCGACTTCCAGAAGCCCGCGAGGTCTCGCGTCACCTGAACCGGTCGCTGCGCCGGTGAGAGCAGATGCAGTGTGAGCGGTACGCGCCCGTCAAAGAGCATGGGGGTGCTGGTCCAGCCGAAGACTTCCTGCAGCTTCACCGCCAACACCGGCGCGGTGGGGTCGGTGTAGTCGAGCGTGATGCGCGAACCGCTGGGCACTTCCATGTGCGTGGGCGCCAAGCGGTCCAGCGCAGCCCGCTGATTCCACGGCACGAGGCTGAGCAGCGCCTCGTGCCAGTCCACCTGCTCCAGCTGCGCCCATGTGCGCACACCATCGAGATACGGCGCCAGCCACTCGGGCAGTGTGGCCACCAGTGCCTCGCTGGACACATTGGGCCACGACGCATCCTGCGCGTGCAGAAACGCCAGGCGCTCCCGCAGGTGCAACGCGCCTTCGCGCCACGGCCATGTGTCGGCGCCGAGGCGCACCAACTGCGCACACAGCGCGGCACGCACGCTCTCCGCATCAGGGGTCCGCTGCGGCTTTTCTTCCAGCGTAATCGCGCCCAGCGACACCCGCTGCACCGCCTTCACACTGCGTGTACGCTCGTCCCACTCTACCACATCCGCACGCACGATCTGCTCACCGAAGTCTGTGCGAATGTCCTCCAGCGACAACGGCGCCCCGCGCACGATGCGATACTCCGGCGGTTGCCCTTCCAGCTCCGCCACGGCCAGATACGGCTCGTCGTACAGACTGTCGCCCTTCACCAGCGCCGCCCCGCTGCCGTTGCGCAGCAGATAGCGCCCCTCGCTCCCCGCACGGCGTTGTGCCACACGATCGGGAAAGGCCAACGCCAGCAGCGCGCCCACATCGTCGGTTGGCTCGCGGCCAGCGGCAGCCTGCACACCCGCGCCGGCCACGCGTCGCTCAATATCGATGGCGCTCTGCTTCACCCGCCGCACACCGTCACGATCGGCGCGCGCACCGTACATGCCCAGCGCTCCGCCATCGCCCCCGCGTTGCAGCAGCTCGGTGCGCAGACGCAAATCGGCCGGTGGACGCGCGAACCCTTCGGCGCGAATCACATCACGCTCCTCCAGCAATGCGGCAATGGCCGCCCCCATGCTCAGCGCACCACGCTCGGCGGCCACCAACACCAGATGCGCCAACCGCGGCGCCAGCGGCAGCGCCGCCATCCGGCGTCCGTGCGCCGTAATGCGGCCGGTGGCATCCAGAGCGCCCAACTGCAAGAGCAACGTACGCGCCTGCGCAAAAGGCCCGGCGCGCGGCACATCGAGCCATCGCAGGACGGTCGGGTCGCTGATGCCGGCGTCGGCCAGCTCCAGCGCCAACCCCGACAGGTCGGCATCAATGATCTCGGGACGCGAACTGGCCAGAAAACCATGTTCTTCGTGTACATCCCACAGTCGGTAGCACACCCCCGGCGCCACACGTCCGGCACGTCCGCGGCGCTGATCAGCCGAGGCACGACTCACGCGAAGGGTGTGCAACCGCGTGAGCCCGGCGGTGACATCATGGCGAGGTACACGCGACAGGCCGCCATCGACCACGACGCGCACGCCTTCCACCGTGAGGCTCGTTTCGGCCACACTGGTACTGAGCACCACTTTGCGCATCCCTGGCGGGGCAGCCGCGAGCGCTGCGTCCTGCTCAGCCAACGGCATGGTACCGTGTAACACATGTACGCGCACATTGCCGGCCACAGAGCCAACAAGACGCTCCTCCACGCGACGCTGTTCCCCCATGCCGGGGAGAAACACCAGCACATCCCCTTCGCATTCGGTGAGCGCATCGCGCACCACCCGACTCACGGTGGCTTCCAGCTTCTCGTCACTTCGTGGTGGCCGGTGATGCGTGACGATGGGGAACATGCGCCCACTGCTGCGCACCACCGGTGCAGGGCCCGCCTCGGTGCGCAGCAGCTCGGCCACGGCATCGCCATCCAGCGTGGCCGACATGACCAGCACACGCAGGTCATCGCGCACCTGCTGCGTTTCCAGCACCAGCGCCAACCCCAGATCGCCCTGCAGTGAGCGCTCGTGATACTCGTCAAAGAGCACGGCGCCGTAGCCGTCGAGTGTGGCGTCGGCCGACAGCAGGCGTGACAACACCCCTTCGGTTACCACTTCAATGCGCGTGCGGGCACTCACCCGCGTCTCGCCGCGCACGCGATAGCCTACGGTGCCACCCACCTGCTCGCCCAGCTGTTGCGCCATGTAGTGCGCGGCGGCGCGCGCCGCCAGACGGCGCGGTTCCAGCATGACCACGCGCTGCCCGTCCATCCACGGCTCCTGGAGCAGCGCGAGCGGCACACGCGTGGTTTTACCGGCACCCGGTGGCGCTTCCAGCACCGCCGACGAGCACGTACGCAACGCCTCCCGCAGCGCGGGAAGCGCGTCATCTATTGGCAACACCATCGAAGTACGGACCAACAGTCGTGCCGGTTAGCGCCGACGTGACGCGCGCCCATCCAACTGCTGCGCCAGCCACTCCTGCGCGCGCTGCAACACTTCGTCGGTACCGTTGCGATAGCTGCGCAGCGTGAGGCGCGCGTCAATGAGTGGGGTGAGCCCCACCCGCTGCCACTGCGAGCCATCGCTGCGCCGCAGCTCGGCAGCCGGCACCGTGACCGTCAATCCACCCGGCAACGGAATACTCACGGCTTCGGCCGGTGAGCCGGCCGATGTGCTGCCCACGAACGTGACGTCGGTGGTGGCTTCCAGCGTGAGCGCCAGCCGTTCCATGGCCCCACTCGTCCGCTCATCAACCAATGCCACCAAACGGCCGGTGTAGCGACCGGTGGTATCCCCTCGCGACACACGTGAGCGCACCTCACGCTCATCGGGACACTGCTGCGCGGCATCGCGCAACGTTTCCACCAGACACGGCGCCGACTGGTAGCGGTGCAACTCACGTGCCACCACCGCCACCGCCCGCGCACGGACCGTACGCAACACGGTGGCTCCCACGACGCCGCTATCTGACAGCGAGCCACGCAAATCAAGCACCCACGCGCGCGCGCTGCGATGCTTCTGCAGCTCGGCGTCTACCGTTTGATCGGTGAGGCGATTGAGATCGAGGTAGGCTATTCCGTTGGGTAGCGACAGCGATGCCGACTGCCACGGCCGCTCCGCCTGCGGTTGCAGCGCGACGTACGCCGCCGAGCGCGGCACATTGAGCTGACGCTCCCGATTGGTCACGTCGCGCAACCGGAACAACGAACTACCCGGTGTACCACGCGCCATGAGCATCGCCAACTGTTGCTGCCGCGACCAATCGTTGGGCGCCGAGATACTGCGCCGATGTTCCTGCATCCAGGCTGGAATGGGATAGCCATCGGCGGCCACGACTTCCTGCCCCGCGACAATGCCCAACGCGCGCGTCGTGGAATCGGCAATGACATCGGTGATGATGGCACGCCCGTCCGCCCAGCGCACCCGAAATGGCACCGTGGCCATGCCTCGCACGGTGTCCACCGTCGCTCCCTGCAGCGACACCTGGGCGTCGTCGAAGGAGCTGGCAAAGCTGAGCATCGTGGATGCGTATTCGGTGGCGTAGCGCGCGGACTCCAGTCGCGGCAACGCCCGCTCGAAGACGGCGTCTATGTCATCGTCGTACAAATCCCGGTGCGCGTGCCGCGCCCGCATGGCGCTCCATAGCCGTGCGCCGCCCAGTACCCGTGATCCCATGTAGGGATACGGATCCGCGTCGTAGTACCCGGGCAATACCGCCCGCGCCCGCACCGGCGCCAGCCGCGAGGCGCGCACGAAGCGCGAGGTCCGCAGCATGGCGAGCGCCGCCTTCACGGCCGGTGCACTGTCGGCGGGAGTGGCGGCACGTGACACCAGCGTGTCAATCACAATGCCGCTACTGCCGTCGGCGTGCAGCAGTTCGCCGGTGCGCAGTCGCACGAAGAGTCCTTCGCCCACCGCAATGCGCACGCTGGGCACTAGCGCATCATCAGGCACCACCTGTTCCGCCACCAGCGTGGCGCGGCCACTGGCCAGCAGCCCCAGTACGCCACGCGGCAATACCGTGTTGGCGTTGGCCAGCACCACCACGCGGCGCGGCGCCGCATTGATGGGCGCCACCAGCGCCCCATCGCGCCCGAGCCAGCTGTCATCGTAGCGCCAGGCGCCAGCCAATTCGCGTGCGCCACCCACCCGTCGTACGCGCACACCACTGAGCGTAAAGGGCACCGACGCCAGTCGCTCCACCAGCTGCGTGCGTGCCACAAAGGCATCTACGCTGTCGGCCAACGCACCGGGAGCACTGGTACGCAGGTCGAGCACCACGCGCGCCGGCACGGCAGCGAGCGCCTGTCGTACGCCCACCGCCGCGCTTTCCTCGTAGCGCGTGGCCGAGGGGACCTGCAGCACCAGAATGCTGTCGCGGGTGCGTTCGGCGTTGATGGTGGTCACCGCCGGGAGCGACGCGCCGCTTGTGGTATCGCCCCGCTCCACGCGGGTGAGCGGATCGTTGAGCGCCGCCAGGAAGCGCGCATACGCCACATCCAGATCGGCGGGGGTGGTGGCACGGCGTACCAGCGTGACCGCGCGGATGAACGCCGAATCGAGGGGCGCGCCGCGGACCGCCACCGCCGGGTGATGCAACGACGCGAGGTGCCACACGTACGACAGCCGCAGCAGGCGGGACACGCCCGCCGAGTCGGAGGCCTCGGGCGGCGGCTCGGAATCGGCGGGTGCCGGCGGCATGGCGACTACCGCACGGGGGGCATCCACTTCCCGCACCGACGGGCCCAAGGGCACCGGCGCCGGCGCAACCGGCACGCAGGAGGCCAGCAGCGCTGCCACGGCGGTGGCCGCCAGCAACGGCGGCAGAACTCGCGTCATATTAGACGTCATGGCGCACAAGATAGCCACGATTCCCCTCTCCACCGAGTCTGGTCTGGCATGAACAGCAATTATTCCGGCGACGACACCGATCGGCTGTACTACGACGACGCCACGTTGGCCCGGTTCAGCGCCACCGTGACCGAGGTCGCCAATGACGGGCGGGTGGTGTATCTCGACCGGTCTGCCTTTTACCCCACCTCTGGCGGACAGCCGCACGACCTGGGGACCATCGCCGACGTCGCCATTACCGATGTGGTGGACGAAGAGGTGCGCATTGCCCATCACCTTGCCCAACCGCTGGGCTTGCCCGCCGGGGCCATGGTGGTGGGACAGGTGGACATGACCCGCCGCGTCGATCACATGCAGCAGCACACCGGCCAGCATCTGCTCTCGGCGCTGCTCGCCGATGAATACGGCTGGCCCACCGTGAGTGTGCATTTTGGCGACGAGAGCAGCACGGTAGACGTGACTGCCGAGGGTGTATCACCCGAACAGCTGGAAGCGATAGAACATCGCGCGAACATGGTGGCGTTGCAGAATCACGCCGTGACCGTGAGCTACGAGGACGCCGCCAGCGCCACGGATTTGCGCAAAGCGAGTGATCGCGACGGTACGTTGCGCATCGTGACCATTGCCGGCCTGGATCGCAGCGCCTGTGGCGGCACTCATGTCTCGCATACCGCCCAGATTGGTGCGGTGTTGCTGCGACGCGCTGAAAAGACCCGTGGTAACGTGCGCATTGAATTTCTGTGCGGGCATCGTGCCGTGACCCGCGCACGCATTGATGCGGATCTTTTATCGCGTACCGCGCGACCGCTGTCGGCAGCACCGGCTGACTTGCCCGTGTTGGTGGAGCAGCAACAGTCGCGACTGGTGGAGCTTGAACGTGAGCGCAAACGGTTGCAGAACGAACTGGCACAGTACGAAGCGCAGCAGCTGTGGCAGGCAGCGCCGGTCGACAGTGCGGGAATTCGCCGCATCACCACGAGCGTGAATAGTCCCGTGAAAGAGGCGGAGGCGCTGGCGCAGCACCTGATGAAGCTCGGCGAATGCGCGGTGCTTGTGACAAATGCCGCCAACGGGGGAGTACTGCTCGCAACGGCCCCTGATACGGGACTTGATGCCGGTCAGCTTTTGCGCGCGGCACTGCACGCAGTGGGTGGCCGCGGCGGAGGTGCACCGCGTCTCGCGCAAGGGGCCGTGTCCACTCCCTCATCGCTCGGTGCACTCGCCGTCGCACTGGGGTTCTGAGGCTCGCCCGAACCCGTGTTGCAATGGAGTTCCTATGCGTCGTCATGCTGTTGTTGCCGGTATTGCGCTGTTGCTCGCCACTTCCGCTGGCGCGCAGGGGCGCGGGCCGATTCGTTTTGGCTTCCTTGCCGGCGCCAATCTCAGTTCCGTTTCGGATATCGATCAGGGCCTCGACGAGGGACTGGGGAACACGCTGCTGGAGACTCAGCACCGCGGTGGGGCGCAGGCGGCGCTCTACGCCACCATTCCCATTACCTCGCGCTTTTCGCTGCAGCCCGAATTGCACTACACGCAAAAGGGCGGCAAAGCCTCATTTTCCGTGGAAGGCGATCCGGAGTCGTTGGCCCTGTTCGCCTCCGATCGCATGACGCTTGGCCTGCGTCTGTCCTACGTGGAAATTCCGGCGCTGGCCCGCATGGATCTGGGCAGCCGCAACTGGCGTCCGTTTGTTCTGGCCGGTCCGTCGCTGGCCCTGCGTACGTCCTGCAAGGCCTCCACCAGCATTGGTGATCTGTCCATTTCTGGCAGCTGCATTAGCGAGTCGTTTCTCCCCGACGAAGATGGGCCCACGGCGGGAGAAGATCCCTTGAACAAAACCGATGTGAGCGCCATTGGCGGCGTGGGTATAGCCGGGGCCTTTGTGGGACGTGCGTTCTCCGCGCAGCTGCGCTACAGTCAGGGACTCACCACCATTGCTCGTGAAGCCACCCCGGGCGTTTCACCCAAGAACCGCGGCTTTTCGCTAGTGCTGGGGCTCGGGTTCTAAGTCACTTTTTCAATCAGGGTCATGTCCATTCGCCGCCCCCTTCCTGATGAACACGCGCCCTACGCGCTGACCTACATCAACGCCACCGATGCCGCGCTCACGGCGCACGGCACAACGGACCTGGTGCAGCTGCTCGCGGCCCAGCGCGGCGAATGGCAGCTGCTGCTGACCAACGTGCCGCAAGCGACCGCGTCGTTCAGGTACGCCCCCGGCAAGTGGACGCTGGCCGAACAGCTGGTGCACGTGAGCGACACGGAGCGGGTCTTTGCCTACCGCCTGCTGCGCGTCGCCCGCGGTGACCGGACCCCGATGCCGGGCTTCGAGCAGGATGATTGGGTCCCCCAAAGCCGCACGTCGCGGCGCAGCCTATCGGACATTTTGTCCGAAATGCTGGCCATTCGGGAGGCCACCCTCACGCTGGTCTCCTCGCTCGACGACGAAGCCCTCGCCCAGCGTGGGGTCGCCAGCGGCGTGGAAGTCTCGGCCCGGGCCCTGATCTGGATGATTGCCGGTCACATGGCCCACCACCTGACGCTGACGCGTGAGAAGTACCTCGGCTGAGGCCCCGATTCGCACGGATTTCGGCTAGATTTCAGGGCTGTGGCGCGCCGATCGCGCCCGCCCTTGCCGACCCTCCCGGAGCGTTTCGTGTCCGCTGCGTCACCCCTTGCTGGTTCCGCGTCGCCCGAGACCGTGCGTCTCGCGATTGATACCGTTCGTACCCTCGCCATGGACGCGGTGCAGGCCGCGGAGTCGGGACACCCCGGCACTCCCATGGCGCTCGCCCCGCTGGCGTACGCGCTGTACACCAAGCACCTGCGCCACGACCCGGCCGCCCCCGATTGGGCCGACCGCGATCGCTTTGTGCTGAGCGTTGGGCACGCGTCCATGCTGCTGTACGGGACGCTGCACTTGGCTGGCTACGATCTCCCGCTCGAAGAGATCAAGAACTTCCGCCAGTGGGAGAGCCTCACGCCGGGGCACCCGGAAGTGCACCACACCAAGGGCGTGGAAACGACCACTGGCCCGCTGGGTCAGGGTGTGGCCAATGCGGTGGGCTTTGCGGTGGCCGAGGCGCATCTCGCCGCCACGTTCAACCGCGACGGGCACAACATCGTCGATCACTACACGTACTTCGTCGCCGGCGACGGCTGCCTCATGGAAGGCATCTCGCACGAAGCGGCGAGCTACGCCGGGCACATGAAGCTCGGCAAGCTCATCGGCTTCTTCGACGACAACGGCATCACGATTGACGGCAGCACCGCGCTCACCTGCAGCGACGACGCCACCAGGCGCTTTGAAGCGTATGGCTGGCAGGTGCTGCATGTGCACGACGTGAACGACATCGCCGCTATCGACGCCGCAATTGCCGAAGCCAAGGCGGATACCGCGCGTCCCACGATGATTGTGACCAAGACGCACATCGGGTTTGGTTCGCCGAACCGGCAGGACACCGCCAAGGCGCACGGCGAACCATTGGGCAAGGACGAGATTGCGCTCACCAAGCAGTCGTACGGGTGGCCGTCCACCGAACCGTTCTTCGTGCCCGACGCCGCGCTGGCGCATTGGCGCGAGCGCACGGCGCAGCGTGCGCAGTCGCACACGGAATGGAACAGCAAGTGGCAGGCGTACGCGAGCGCGCACCCCGAGCTGGCCGCTGAATTCGAGCGGCGCATGAAGGGCGAACTGCCCGCTTCGCTCGACGCAGCGTTCCCGGTGTTCGATGCCAAGAGCGGCAACGTGGCCAGCCGCGCGGCCAGCGGTGTGGTGATCAATGCCATCGCCAACACGGTGCCCGAACTGCTGGGCGGCAGCGCTGACCTCACCGGCAGCAACCTCACCAACGTGAAGGGCGCGTCGGGCTTTGGTGCCGACAATCGCACTGGTCGCAATTTCCACTTTGGTATTCGTGAACACGCCATGGGCGCGATCATGAATGGCATGGGGTTGCACGGCGGTGTCATTCCGTATGGCGGCACCTTCCTGGTGTTCAGCGACTACATGCGTCCCGCGGTGCGCCTCGCGGCGCTCATGGGCGTGCAGGCCATTTACGTGTTCACGCACGACTCCATTGGCCTGGGCGAAGACGGTCCCACGCACCAGCCGGTAGAACACTTGGCGGCATTGCGTTGCATTCCCAACCTGCTTGTGCTTCGCCCCGCCGATGCCGACGAAGTGAGCGAGGCCTGGCGCGTGGCGCTCAGGCATCGCCGTGGGCCGAGTGCCATTGTGCTCACGCGTCAAAAGCTGTCGTACTACAACGAGCCCGCGCGTGCGCGCGAGGGCGTGAAGCATGGCGCGTACATCGTGGCCGATGCGGCCGGTCACGTGCCCAACGTGGTGCTCCTGGCCAGCGGCTCTGAGGTGGAAATTGCGTTGGCCGCCCGCGAGCAGCTGAGTGGTCATGGTATTCACGCGCGTGTGGTGAGCTGCCCCAGCCTCGAGCTGTTTGCGCAGCAGCCGGTGGAATACCGCAACCACATTCTGCCCGCCGGTGTGCCGCGCGTTGCGGTCGAAGCGGCGCACCCCATGTCGTGGTATCGCTGGGTGGGTGAGCACGGCGCCATTGTGGGTATTGAGACCTTCGGTGCGAGTGCGCCGGCACCGGTGCTGTACGAAAAGTTCGGCATCACCGCCGACAAGGTAGCCAAGGCGGCGAAGGGGCTGCTGCAGTAATCGCTCCCTCGCCACTCAGGGCGTTACCAAACAGAGCGGGCCCCGGCAACTGCCGGGGCCCGCTCTGTTTTCACTACCGCCACTGTGTCGAACCGATCACAGGTTCGGGTTCGCGCCAATCTCTTCGAGGCTGATCGGGACACAGGTGCTGCGCCCCTGCAGTGTGGTGTTGCGTCCACTGGCGAGCCAGCGGCGAAGATCCCACAACCGACGCCCTTCCAGCCACAGCACCGCCCCACGCTCACGCATGAGGATGGTCCACGCGGCATCAACCGTGGTGGCGGTCAATGCCGGCAACGTTGACACCGCGCGCGCCTGATTGATGAACAGCATGGCGTTCGTCACGTCGTTGTTGCGCAGCGCCGCCTCGGCACGGAGCAACAGCATCTCGCTCCCACGGGCCAACGCCACCGGATCGCCCAGCGTGGTGTACTTGCGCTGGCGGAAGAAGCGCGTGGCGCCGTCCTGACCGGTCTGGAAACCACCCGACGAGGTACGTACCGTGTCATAGGGTACCCGCGGATCCCGGTCAGCCACCCACACCGTATTGAACACGGTAACTTCACGGCGATTGATCGTCTGGTTGGCCAGATCGAGGTTTTCGCGTGTTGTGTTGATGGAGAATACCGCGTTATGGCGGAAGGCTGCCGGCACGAGCGCCGCATCAGCTACCGCGGCATCCCACTTGTTCTGCCACGCCAAGACCTGCGCTCGGCCAGCCAGTGCGGCGTTTGTCAACGCCGTGTTGTTCTGCGCCCGCGCCAGCGTGAGTGCACGCGTGAACAAACTCTCGGCGCGCACAAAGTGCTCCGAGTTGGGCTGTTTGGCACCGCCATCAATGGTGGTTTCGCACAGATTCTCACCGAGGAAGCGGTTGGCAAACCCTGCATAGAGATACGCCCGGATGGTGAGCGGGTTGGTTTCAAATCCTGCGCCCAACACCGACTTCATGCGCACCAATCCGTTTTCGGCGACCCACCGGGAGGTGTGCATCCGGGCCCAATCGCCATTTACATCTTCCGGGCGGATGACGCCCGTGGCGAACTGACGTTCGGCGGCAAAGTTCCCCGAATGCCGGACCTCAAACGCGGCCAGAGCGCCACGGGTGAGATAGGTACCCATGGCGTTGGAGAGATCGCCACCCATGCCGTTCACCAGTGCGGGCATGGCCGACACGCTATTCAGGTCTTCGTCGAGCAGCGGTCCCGGATTGGTGACCGTGAAGTCGCAGGCACCCAGCACGAGGCTGGCACCTACGGCCGCGCCAATGGCACGTCGGGTTTTCGTGAGGAGTGTAGGCATCAGAAGTTCGTCCTCACACTGAAGAGGAACGTGCGGTAGGGCGGAAAGTTGTAGTAGTCGCGACGCGAGAACGTGCTGGTGGCCTGGTCGGCGACTTCCGGATCGGTGCCGGTGTAGTTCGTGCTGCGGAACAGGTTGCGACCGGCGAAGGTGACAGTCATGCTGCGGGCACCGGGCGTAAAGCGCTTCGGCACGTCGTAGGCAACGGAGATATTGCGCACCTTGAAGAAGTCGGCGCTTTCCACCCAATAGCTGTAGTCGCGTTGCGAAGCGACGATGGAGCAACGCATGCGATCCCTGGCGTTCACCGTGGCCAGCGCCGAGGCGTCACCATTGGCGGCGGCGCGCAGCGCCTTCTGGGCGGCAAAGCACGGCTGCCAGATCCCCAAGCCGGCGTTCTGGAAACCGTTGGCATTCAGCAGATGTCCACCGCGCTGAAACTCACCAACCACTTCGAACGACAGATTGTTGAACAGCGACAGCGTCAGCGAGGGGTTGATGATCTTGTCGGCGAACGTCTGGCCGAGGAACTCCCCTTCCACGATCACCGGTGTTTCAAAGGCGTCCGGGTTCTGCACCTTGCGACCCACGTAGGCGGGCAGCGGCAGCCCTTCCTGCACATAGCTGCGAGACAGCGCGTCGATGGTAATGATGCGTCCACCCAGATCCACAGCTTCGCCCTGCATCTTGGTGAATTGCACACGCGCTTCCAGCTTGGCCCAGCTCGTCAGGTCAAGGTTCGTCGTGGCCTGCACTTCAAAGCCGGTGTTCTTGATCGACCCGACGTTCTCGGGCTGATTGGCGCTAAAGCCATTCGACGGCGGATAGGCGACGTTGATGATCGCGTCGTTGGTCCGCGCGTTGAAGTAGGTGAAGACGAGGCCGAACCGGCCGTTGAGCAGACCGGCATCGAAACCCACTTCCGTTTCGCGTGTGCGCTCGGGGCCGAGGTTGGCGTTGCCCAGCTGTCCCGGCGTGAACGCCGACAGCCCGCCTTCGGCGGCAATCGGGTTCCAGGTCCGGGTCGCGTCGAAGGCGCCTGGCGCCTTGCCCGACTCACCAATCGCGCCGCGCAACTTGAACGTTTCAATGAGCGACGTGGGCCAGAACGATTCTTCGGAGAGCACCCAGGAACCGCTCACCTTGGGATACGTCTGCAACCCGAAGCTCTGTCCGAACGCGCTGTTGCCGTCCACGCGGGCGCCGGCGGTGATGAACACCCGATCGCGCCAGCCGATCATCTGCTGGGCAAACAGACCGGCGTTGATCACGCGCTGCTGATTGACGTCGGTGATCTGACGCAGTGACGCTGACACGAGCGTGGGGATGCCCGGTCCGGCAAAGTTGTCGCCGCGCAACTCGGTGGAGTTGAGACGGCTGTCGAACAGCTGGGCGCCGAACGACGTGGTGCCGACGAAGTTCTTCGAGTACGTCTGCTTCCACGTGGTCGCGTAGTCCACCGTGATGAGCTGACGATTCCACAACGTTTGGAAGTACTGCCCGGTGGGCGTGCGCGGATACCCGAACGGGTTGACCGTGCGCTGGTCGGTGCTGTTGTAGTCAATACCGATGGCGAGACGATTGGTCAGCTTCTCGAACGGCGTCCACGTGGCGGTGCCGCCCACAATGAAGTGATCGCCGCCAATGGTGTTGGCCTTGGAGAACATCGTGTCGTTCACCACGCAGGTCACCGTGGTGGTGCTGCAGCCACTGCCGCGGAAGTTCGATCCGGGGCCGCGCGAGATGTTGAGCAGAATGGCATCGGCGCTGTTGCCGTCGGAGATCATCGCCGTGTTGCGACGCTGCCAGCTGCTGTTGAGGGCCAGCGTGATGGTCTTGGACGGGGCGAACCCGATATTGGTACGGAGGCCACCCGTGCGGTTGCTGCCCACGCGGAGCACACCTTCTTCATTTTCGAGATTGCCCGAAATGGCGTAGTTGATGCCACCGCTGGCGCCGCGCACACCCAGGGAGTAGCGGCCCAGGAAGCCGTTCTGCAACCACGAGCCGCTTTCCGGGCAGGTGGCATCTTCGAAGGGCACACCGGCCGCGTCCACCATGTTGGGGCCACGGCACTGCTTGAGGAACATGCCGGTGGGGTCCGACGCCGGGCCGAACTCGCCCATGCTGTTGATACCGCCCGAGGCATCGAGCGTCCACGACGCCGCGCCATCACGGCCGCGCTTGGTGAAGATCTGGATCACACCACCGGAGGCTTCCGTGCCGTACAGCGTGGTCGCCGCCGGCCCCTTTACCACTTCAATGCGCTCGATGTCCGAGGCCGGGATGTCGTTCAGTGGCGAGACCGACTGACGCGAGGACACGCCCGTGGGAGAATTGCCATTGAAGATACGAATGCCGTCGACGTAGATGAGCGGACGATTGCCCTGCGTAATGGAGTTCACACCACGCAGACGAATCGTGCCGCCGGCGCCCGGTGTGCCGCCGTTCTGCAGCACGGTGACGCCCGTCGAGCGTCCCTGCAGAATCTGCTGCGTGTTGCCAGCGCCCGCCTTTTCGAAATCGGCCGCGCTCACCGTGGTTACCGCATTGCCCACTTCCTTCTTGCGCTCTTCACCGGTTGCCGTCACCACGACACCCGCCAGCGACACGCTGCTGGTGGCCAAGGAGAAGTTCACCGTGACCGGTGCGCTGGCCGACACCGCCACGCTGCGCGATTGCTGCTGATACCCGATGCGGCGGACCACCAGGACCTGTGTCCCCGTCGGGATGGCGGTCAGGGTGAAGCGACCATCTTCACCAGTTGCACGGCCCAGGGTGGTGCCGTTCACGGTGATCTGGGCGGCGGCGATGGGCTGGCCGTTGACGGCGTCGACGACGCGGCCCGTGACCGTGCCGGTCGCCTGCGCGTGCAGAGCAGACGCACTGCTGGTCAGTAAGACGATCGCCGGCACCACAGCATGGGCCAACGATCGCCACGCGCCAGGGCGGCGCATGAACGATGGGATCACAGGAGGAGGGATTGAGAGAAGGGAGGACAGGCTCAACATCAGAGAATCACGCCATACTACCAATGTTGACGTCTCCCGAGCGCGAAGTGAAGCGGCGACCCTAGAATCCATTCAGGCCCCCGTGATGACCGTGTCAGTCGCTGGGGGAGGTCGACCGGACCGATGTCAGGGCCTGGCGGATCGCCACGATGAGCTGGGCTTCACTAAATGGCTTGGCCACAAAGGGCCCTTCCGGGGCATCGGGTTCGTCCGTAAAGGCATCAGCCTCGTACCCCGACATATAGACCACGGCCAGTTGGGGATCCCGGGCGCGGAGCAATCGGGCGAGGGTCCGGCCATTGTCCCCGGGCATCACGATATCCGTCAGCAATAGCTGCACCGGCATGGCTTGCGAGGCATGGAGGCTCAAGGCCTCTTCAACATCCCCGGCGTCCACCACCTTACAGCCGGCCTTTTGCAGCAGACGGACCGCGACTCGGCGAACGAGAGGATCGTCATCAACGACCAGCACACTGATGTTGGCAAAAGACGCCGTCGGGAACAGCACCACGGGATGCTCCGCGGTTTCGCCCGGGTCAACCAGCGGCAATTGCAGCTCAAAACGCGACCCCTTCCCGGGAACGCTGTGGACCTCAATCTCCCCCTGGGCCTGGGTCACAGCACCATACAGGATGGAAAGCCCCAGTCCGGTCCCTTGGTCGGGCCCCTTGGTGGTAAAGAAGGGTTCGAAAATGCGCCCGCGAACGGCATCGTCCATCCCCACCCCGTCGTCCTCCACCGTCAAACGCACCGCCGCTCGGCCGGACAGCAGGACCGGCGATCGCGCCACGGACAACCGAATGCCCCCATCGTCAGGCCGAACGGCGTCGCGGGCGTTGAACACCAGATTGATCACCGCCTGATCCATGCGATCCGGATCTGCCCGGATGAACAACGCCTCGGTGGGGAGTTGCACCTCGAACCGGATGGAAGGGTCCAGCTCGCGGCGCAGATACTCGCTCACCTTGCGCACTCGGGCCACAAGGTCAAAGCGTACGGGCTGGACCCGCTCGCGGCGCGCAATCGCCAGCAATTGTTTGGTCAGTGCCGACGCCCGCGTCGCGGTCGTCTCAATTTCATCGAGTTCTTCGACGGGATCTTCCGCATCGTGTACGCGCATGCGGGCCAGCTGCGCGTTGCCGAGAATGCTGGTAAGCATGTTGTTGAAATCGTGCGCCACTCCACCAGCCAGACGCCCCAGACTATCCAGATGGTCCCGCGCCTGAAGCTCCGCCTCCAGCCGCCGCTGTTCGCGCTCGGCAAGCACCGAGCGCTGGCGGAGTCGATCAAACAGGAGCACAATCGAGCTCATGGCCACCAGAACGAGCACAATGTTCTCGGTGACGGCAGACGCGGCGGCCTCGGGGGGGCCCTCCCGCACGAAGGCCGTAAGGTTCCAGACCTGTTTTATGGCGTAGGCGCCAAACCCCACCGCCGCCAATTGCCGTGCGGACGTGACGTCGTCGGCAGGAAGGCGGACGAGCCGCCAGGCGATGTACCCGAACACCAGGGCAAAGGATACGGTGCTGGAGAAGAGCAACACCGCCAGACGAAGAATGTCTGGTGCACCCGGGGTGGTTGCCAGCAACGACAGCACCATGAAGAGACTGGCGAGACCAAGACTCCAGCGGCTGGGAGAGGCTCCCGCATCTTCGCCTTTTGCCAGTCGAATGGTACCAGCCAATAGGTACGGCAACGTCCCCAAGGCCAACCCAACGCCCATCATGGTCAACAGTCGGCGCTGCGGGGACCCCGGCGGCTCGCCCATCGTTCGTAGGGCCGCGGAGTAGCTCACCACCACCATGCGCATGGTCCACAACCCCCATCCGACGGCCAGATCCCGCATGGCCTGCAACCGGTAGGTACGCCACAGCCGGTAAAGAATGAGTGCCATGAGCGCCGTAAACGGCGCCTGCAGCTGCAGCGTCGTCACGACTGTTGCGAAAAAGGAGGGCATAATAGGAAGTGACACCCGTTATCGCTTCCGCAACGCCTTGCCCGCCATTGCGTTGGTGGCGACCCCCTCTTGCACCGCCGGCACGCCATTCACCAACACCCAGCGCATGCCGCTGGCCAGCTTCCGTGGCTCGGTATAGGTGGCCTCCTCGCGCAGTGCCTGCGGATCAAATACCAGCACATCGGCAAAGGCACCGGCGCGCAGTTCACCACGGTCCACCAGTCCATACGTGGCCGCGACCTGACCGCTTGCTGAGGCAATCATGCGCTCCATGCTGATCACTGGCTTGTCCAACACATAGCGCCGAATTTTGCGCGGATACGTCGCGTACAAGCGTGGATGTCCATCCGACCCGTCGCTGCTGGTCATGATGAACGGGTCACGCATGAACCGTTCAATGTCGGCTTCAATCATGTTGAAGCTGGCCACGCCCATATCAATGCCGCGCAGCACCAGATCGAGGGCCGCATCCACCGCCGGCGTTCCGGCGGCCTGTGCCACCTGCTTGAGCGTCTTGCCAATGTAGGGCGCCGCTTCGGCGTTGCCGTTAATGAGCAACAGCGTGGAGTCTCCCCCGCGACGACGCAGATTTTCGCGCATGTCGGCCAGCAGGCGCGCCCGCTGCACCGGGTCCGCGGCCCTCAGGCGTAGCGAGTCCCGCCCGCCCGCCTGCGCCCAGCGTGGCATGAGTGCGGCACTCAGCCCCGTCCCGCTGGCTGTCCACGGATACTGGTCGCCCACCACCGTACACCCGCGCGCCCGCGCCTCGCGCATGATGTTCAGCACACTGTCCGCCTTGCCCCACATATCCACACCGAGCGCCTTGATGTGGCCAATGTTGGTCGTCAGCCCCGATTCGCAGCCAATACGAATGGCCTCGCGCGTGGACGCGAACAGCCCAATGGAGTAGCTGCTTTCATCACGCTGGTGCGTATCGTACACGCCGCCAAACGGCTTCGCGGCCGACACCACCTGCAACACCTCATCGGTGGTGGCGTACGTCTGCGGCACGTAGAACAACCCGGACCCCACACCAAAGGCCCCTTCTTCCATCGCCTTGGCAATCAGTGCCCGCATCGTCGTAATCTGCTCGGCCGATGCCGGCGCCGACGAGTTGCCCATCACCTTGCTGCGCACCGTGCCAAAGCCGGTAAGGGCGTAGGTGTTGGTGCCCAGTCCTGCCGCCTGCGAGGCCTCCAGCACCGCCTTCACCTCCAGCGGACCGCGACCGTCAGCGCCGAGCACCACGGTGGTGATTCCCTGCATGAGCGACGACAGATTGCGGCGCCGCTCGGTATTGAGTCGCGGCAACCCTTCGTAGGCGTGCGTGTGGGGATCGATGAACCCCGGCGTGACAATCTGCCCGCGCGCATCAATGCGTTGCCGCGCCACGGTGCCCGCCGGCACCTCGCCCACAAACACAATGCGATCGCCGCGAATCCCCACCGCGGCGTCGCGCGGTGTGCCGCCGCGGCCGTCGTACACCCGACCGCCGGTAATGAGCACATCGAGTGAGTCCTGTGCCGTCAGCGCAGGCGCGCAGCAAACCGCGCACAGGAGGCCAGTCATGGCCATGGCGCCGCGCCAGGCTGTCATCATCAGGACGTTCCGGAAGAAGCGTGAGAGGTGTCGTGTATGGACAGCGCGAGCAGCGCGCCGGCCAGATCTTCCAGCGCGTGTCCCACCGACTTGAACAGCGTGATATCGCGGGGGTCCTGTCGCGCCATGATTTCGCCGCGCAACAGCGCCCCCAGTTCGCCCACCACCGCCTCGCGGGTAATCACCCCGTCTGCCAGCGGCTGCACCAGATCGCCCGCCTCCTTGAGCGCGCTGTCCAGCGAATCCACCACAATACGCGAACGGGCCGCCGCCTCGTTGTCCACTTCGCGCATGCCGGGGGTAAACCCGCCCACCAGATCCACATGCACCCCCTCCTGCAACCAGTCCCCGAACACCACCGGGGTACTGGCCGTGGTTACGCAGGACACGATATCGGCGGACTGGACCGCGCCCCGCAGCGCCTCGCCGGGGGAGAATGGCTCACCAAGTACCGGGCTGGCCGGAATGCCCTCCGCGAGCAACGCACCCGCCACACGCGTCGCCAGAAGCGGGTCCCGCCCCCAAATGAGCACGCGCTGCAACGACGGAAACAACGCGCAATACGCCCGGGCCATCCATGGCGCGAGTCGCCCGGTCCCGACCACCAGCAGCGTCGTGGGATTGGCGTTGGCCATCGCCCGCGCCGCCAACGCTGACGTGGCGGCCGTGCGCCGCACGGTAAGCGCTTCGCCGTCCAGCAGCGCGCGCGGTGCACCTGTCTGGCGGTCCATGAGGAGATACGACGCATCCACCGTATGCCCGCCATGGGCGATGGCCGTGGGAATGACGGTGACCAGCTTGATGCCAATGGCGGTGGCGTTCCACGCCGGCATGAGCAGCAGCGTATCGGCCGCCGACATGGCATGGGCGGTGCGCACCGGCGCCACCGGAGGCACGGTAAAGGCCGCGGTGAGCGCCTCAAAAAGGGCCGGCCACGGCAGCGCCGCGTGCACCTGTTCAGCCGAGAGTTGAGGAAGCACGTTTGTCAGCACGGTAAAGGACACGGTTTTCCGACGCGGGCAGCACGGGTGTGCCCCTGCGCAGATTTTACCACCCTCTTGGCAGCTACGCAGGACTCTCTCGCATGCACAGCAGGCAATCGTGGGAAACACGGGAATGGCAGCGGCCCATGCACGTGGTCATTGTGGGGGGTGGCGTCATGGGCGCCGCCACCGCGTGGTTCCTCACCCGCGAGCACGGGGTGCAGGTCACCGTGCTGGAACGCGACGCCTCGTACGCCACGGCATCCAGCGCCCTGTCGGCCTGCGCCATTCGGCAGCAGTTCTCCACGGCCATCAATATCCGCATTTCGCAGGACAGCCTGGCGTTCTATCGGGCCATCGGCACCGAGCTCGCCGTCGGTGACGAGGTGCCGAACATCGGCCTCGTCGAGCCGGGCTACCTCTATCTCGCGGGGACCCCCGCCGGCGCCGCAGTACTGCGCGATCAGCACACGCTGCAGGAAAGCCACGCGGTCCATACGGCGCTGCTGTCGCCCGACGAGCTGACAAAACGCTTTCCCTGGATCAACACCGACGGACTCACCCTCGGCTCACTTGGCCTGTCGACCCCGACCAGCGGCGAAGGGTGGTTTGATGGTTACGCCGCAATGCAGGCGTTCCGCAAAGCCGCCACCGCCATTGGCGTGCGCTTCCTCGAAGAAGAAGCGATCGACTTTGTGGTGGAGCACCACGACGGCCCGCCGCAGGTGCGCGCCGTGCACACGGCCAGTGGGCAATCCATTGCCGCCGATGCCGTGGTCATTGCCGCGGGGGCGTGGTCCGCACGGGTGGCCGACAAACTGGGCATCGCGCTTCCCGTGCACGCGCGCAAGCGGGATGTGTTTGCCATTGAGGCCAACGTGGATGCCGAGAGCGCGCTGCAACAGGCTCCGCTGGTCATCGATACCACAGGCGTCTGGTTCCGGCCAGAGCTGGCCGCCGGCCAGTTCTTGTGTGGGGCACCGCCGCGTGGTGAAGACCGTGACGATGTCCCCCTCGATCAGGTGGACCACGGACTCTTCGAAGAAGTCATCTGGCCGGCGCTCGCCGCGCGTGTGCCGGCCTTTGATGCGCTGCGCGTGACGTCCAGCTGGGCGGGCTACTACGAGATGAACAGCTTTGATCACAATGGCCTTGTGGGGCCGTTGGGCGCGTACACCAACGCCTACACTGCGTGCGGCTTCTCCGGCCATGGCCTGCAGCAGGCGCCGGCGGTGGGACGCGGACTGGCTGAGTACATCGCCACGGGCGAGTACCTCACACTGGATCTGTCGCCGCTGCGAGTGAGCCGGATTGATGAGGGGCGGCCCCTCCTCGAAAAGAACGTCATCTGAGGGAAGGGAGCAGGTGGCAGAAAGCAGGGGGCAGTGGGAGCGCTTCCTGCTCCCTGCTTCCTGCGTCCCGCTACCTCCTCTCGTTTCTCGCCACCACCGCCACCGTCACCGCCCCCGCCACCCCGAGCGCGGCCAGCGTGAGAAACGCCGCGGCCGAGCTTCCAGTCGCGGTGCGAACGCGCCCAATGAGATCCGGCCCAAAGTGGCCGCCAAGGTTCCCAATGCTGTTGATCCACGCAATGCCGGCAGCGGCGGCCGTACCACGCAGATAATTCGTGGGAATGGCCCAGAACGTACTCATGCTGGAGAGTACCCCTGCGGCTACCAGCGAGAGCGCGACCAGCGAGGGCACCACCTGGGTGCCCGTCACGGCAAGCAAGCCGAGCCCCACTGTCGTGACGACCATTCCGCCGGTGACATGCCAGCGACGTTCGCCGGTGCGATCGGAGTGTCCCCCCCACAGCAGCATGGTCACCCCGGCCACTCCCCACGGAATCATGGAGAGCAGGCCGATCTGCAGATACGCGGTGCGGTCGAGCCCGAGCTCCTGGATGATGGTGGGCATCCAGAAGTTCACGCCGTAGAGGGCGACCGCCATGGTGAAGTACACAAAGGCCAACGCCCACACGGTGCCGTTGAGCAGCGCCGCGCGCGCGGTGCGTGGTGCAGTACCACCGTGCACCGCCGCCTCACGCTCCCCCTGCAGATCCGCCAGCACCTGCGCACGATCGCTCTCGGAAAGCCAACGGGCCTGCGCCGGTCCATCGGGGAGAAAGAGCAACACCAGCACCCCCATGACCAGCGACGGCGCGCTCTCCAGCAGAAACAGCCAGCGCCATCCGCTCCATCCGCCACTGCCATTGAACGTGTCCATGATCCATCCGGACAGCGGGGCGCCCAACACATTGGCGACCGCCACCGCCGTCATGAACTTGGCAAAGGCGCGAGCGCGTCGCGTGGAGGGGAACCAGTAGGTGAGATACAGGACGATGCCGGGAAAGAATCCGGCTTCCGCCATCCCCAGCAGCAGACGCAGCGCATAGAAGCTGAACTCGGTGCGCTCGAGCCCGAACCACCCCGGTAACGGCCCCACGGGGAGCACATCCACAAACGCAAAGGCCGCCGAGACCAGCGCCCACGTGATCATGATCCGCGCAATCCAGCGCCGCGCACCCACCCGTTCGAGCAGCAGGTTGCTGGGCACTTCAAACAGGAAGTAGCCCACGAAAAAAATGCCGGCCCCAAAGCCGTACGTGGCATCGGACCAACGCAGCTCCGTCACCATCTGCAGTTTGGCGAACCCCACGTTCACGCGGTCGAGATACGCCACGATGTAGCACACGAAGAGCAGCGGCAGCAGACGCCACGCAATACGGGCGTAGGCCGCGTCCGTCGAGGGGCTGGAGTGGTGAGGCAACGCCGGTGATGTCATGCGGCGAAGATACGCCGCGGCCACCTCGCCGGACACCCGTTTCGCGAACTGGCCCCACCTGCCAACTTGCAGTCATGCCGCGCTCCTCCGTGACCAAAACCACCAAAGCCCTCACGCAATCATTGCGGACCCAGGCCACCACGCTGGGCACCACACTGGGCGCGTTCTGGCTCACCTTCGTGGTCAACAGCGCCCTCGGCGGCGCGCTCACGTCGTTCGGCATCATTCCGCGCTCCATCACGGGATTGCGCGGCATCGTGTTTGCGCCGTTTCTGCACGGCAATCTCAATCATCTCATTGCCAACACCATTCCGTTTGTGGCGTTGGGATGGATGGTCATGCTGCGCGACGCGCGTCACTTTCTGCCGGTCACGCTCTTCTCCATGCTCGGCGCCGGCCTCATGGCCTGGACATTCGGTGCACCGGGATCCGTGCACATTGGCGCCAGCGGCGTGGTCTTCGGGTATCTCGGGTTCCTGCTGCTCGCCGGCGTGTACACCCGCAGCTTCGGGAGCATTCTGCTCAGTCTGGTCACCGCCGGCGTCTGGGGCGGCCTCGTGCTCGGCATCGCCCCCGGTCAGGTGGGGATCAGCTGGCAGGCCCACCTAGGTGGGTTCATCGGGGGCATTCTGGCGGCGCGGTTTTTCCGCAAGCGGTAGGACTGCCGGAAGAACTCACCACTCACAACTCCAACTCAACACCCGAAACCGATCAGTTCCGGGTTCTGAGTGAGAGTTTCGGGGTTGTGAGCTTTTCCGTTTACCCGTGCCGCCGCCGCCCAATCGCGTCCACCACCAAGTCGGCAATCGACTTGGTAAAACGCACGGTGGCCCGGTCGGGCACGGCCCCACTCAGCCGGTCGCAGTAGAGGCAGCCGACAACCTTGCCCAGCACGATGAGCGGAAACACGCCGAACTGCGGAATGCCCATCTGCTGCGTCCAGCGCAACTCGGCGGTGGTGAAGCTGCGGTCGGCCGGCAGATACGCCGCTTGCCGTTGCTGGGTAATGGCGACAATCGGACCACCACGCACACTCACGGGAAACTCGAACTGCGGGATGAGCGCTTCCACGCCCTCCCCCAGTCCGGTACGCGCCACCAGCGATTGACGATCGGCGGTGAGAAAGCAGGCCAGCACGCGCTCGTATGGCCCACCACGCACGATCGCTTCCAGTGACTGCAGCAGCACTGCGCCAATGGAAGCGCCCGACGTCGGATCCACGATCTCTTCCAGTTCGGCCCGCAGCCGCGCCCGTAACGTCATCTCGGTGGGCGCCTGATGTGCCGACTCGGCCTCCGTTTCCTGCGCCGTCACGCTGTCGCCCAATGCAGAACGCGCGGCGGTCGCCAACTGTCGAAAGCGCAGGCGATCAGTGGCGATGGCAGGATTGACGAACAGCTCTCGCGTTTCCTCGAGCGCGTCCGTCACCACGCCGCCCACCTGATCGCGTGTCAGCTTCACCTTGGCGCCATGCTGCGCCAGCAGCGTATCGACCGCGGCGTTGATCTCGGCGGGTGTGGCGTCGAGTTTGTACAGCGCTTGCGTGAGATCATGACTGAAGGCCGTTACCGCTGCCACCTGTGACGCCGACGCGGCAGCACGCGCGCGCATTCCTTGCACCACCGCATCGGGGAGCCCCCAATGACGAGCCACTTCGGCGCCCAGATCGGTGTAGGGAAAGCCGAGCACCATTTTCACGGCCGCCGTCTCGCTGCGGCCGTCATCCTTCATGAGCGAACGAATACGGCGGTAGTCGTCGGGAAAGTGTCCGGCGATGAGCACTTCGCCGAGGTTGCGGAACATGCCGCACAGGTGTGCCTCTTCCGGGTCCTGCAACTGCAATCGCGTGGCCGTGGCGCGCGCGTGATTGGCGGTGAGCAACGACAGCAGCATGAGCTCTTTGAGCTCCGGCGATTTGCGCGAGTAGTTCTCGAACAGCAGCAAGCTGCCTGCCAGCTGCCGTACGGTGCGGGCGCCCAGCATCATCATGGCGTGGGTGGCGCTCTGGATGGGGCGCGCCCCGCGACGGTAGTGCACACTGTTGGCGGTCTTCACCACGCTCAACGTGAGACTGTATTCGCGCAGTACCACGTTGGCCAACCGCTGCAGCGAATTGGCATCATCATCGAGCGCGGACAGCGTGTCGATGATCTGCTTGGAGAGCGCAGGAAACTCCGCCCCTTCCAGGATGCGCGTGAGGCGCGCCCGGACGGGGGGGACATCGGCTGCGGTCGCCGCTGGCGAGAGGTCGGTGGGAGCCATCTCTGTGAATATCGGCCGCCCCCGGCGGTATCTTACCGGGGCGCTGCGCATTTTGGGGCGCCACCACCCTGCCACTCCCACCACACCACACATGCCGCGTTCCACTGCTGCCAGCCCCAACGCCCCCAAGGCCATCGGTCCGTATTCACAGGCCACCTGGGCCGGCGATCTACTCTACTGCTCGGGGCAGACCCCCATTGACCCTGCCGTTGGTCAGTTGATTGATGGCGACGTGGAAGCGCAGACGCACCGCTGCTTCGACAACCTGCAGGCGGTGGTGGAAGCCGCCGGGCTGACCATGGACGATGTCATCAAGTGCAACGTGTATCTCACCGACATGGCCAATTTTCAGGCAATGAACCGGGCCTACGGGACGCGCTTCAGCGAGCCGTATCCGTCGCGGACCACGGTGGCGGTGGCCGGACTGCCGCTCAACGCCGCAGTGGAAATTGAACTCATCGCCAAGCGGTCCTGAGCGATTGGCGACGGCCGGCGCACGCTGTTGGTGCGCCCGGCCGCGTCCAGTCAGGGAACACGGGGCGAAGGATCAACGCTCAACAGCGTTCGTACCGCCGTCAGCAGGCCAGACACGGAAAAAGGCTTGTCCAGAAATCCATCGAGCGGCTCGGCCTTCTCCACCAGATTGTCCTCGTCGGCGTAGCCGCTCATGTAGAGCACGCGCAGGTCGGGGCGCAGCACCCGGGCCGCGTCGGCCAGTGTGCGACCGCCAAAGTCGGCCATCACGACATCGCTCAACAGCAGGTCAATGGGCCCCTCGTGCAGTTCCACCACCGCCAAGGCGTCGGTGCCGCACATCGCTTCCAACACCGTGTACCCGGCATTTTTGAGAATGCGGGTTACTAACTGACGGACCCCCGTTTCGTCTTCCGCGACCAGGATCACTTCTGTGTTGTGTGTGGCACTCAGTCGTGAGACTACGGCTGGCTGGGACACTCTCGGCTCGGGCTGATCCACCACGGGCCACAGGATTTGAAAAGTAGAGCCGTGGCCCAGCTCGCTCTCCACGAGGATTTGTCCGGCCCCCTGCTTCACGATGCCATACACGGTGGACAGCCCCAACCCGGTGCCTTGGTCGGGGAGTTTTGTGGTGAAGAAGGGCTCGAAGATCCGCGCCTGGATCTCGTCGCTCATCCCTACCCCCGTGTCCGTGACCCGCAGCTCCAACCGCTGGCCTTCTGCATGCTCGACATTGCAGGTGCCGATCGTGAGCACTCCACCGTGCGGCATGGCATCCCGGGCGTTCACCGCGAGATTGAGCAACACCTGACGCAGCTGCCCCACGTCGGCCCGAATCCAGGGGTGGGCGGCCCGCAGGTCCACCGAGAGGTGCACCTGCTCTGACAGCAGCCGCTGCAGCATGTTCACGGTCTCACCGATCACCCCGTGCACATCCAGCGGTGCGAGCTCAATGGGGGCGCGCCGGCTGAACGAGAGCAATTGGCGCGTGAGTCCGGCGGCGCGTTCCGCCGCATCGCGTATGGCCTGCACCGTGTGGCGGCGCTCATCCGTGGCGTCGAACGTGTCATGCAGACAGTCGGCGAACCCGCCAATGATGGTGATGAGGTTGTTGAAATCGTGTGCCACCCCACCCGCCAACCGGCCGATCGCTTCCATTTTCTGGGCGTGCCGCAGCTCGTCTTCCGCCTTCCGCTGCGCCGTGATGTCGAGACCGTAGCCCAGCACATGCTGGACGTTCCCGTTGGCGTCGCAGACCGGGGACACCATCCGGCGATAATGTAGGGAAGTCCCGTCGTGAGAACGCAGGGTTTCCTCAAAGGTCAGTGACTCGCCCGACTCGGCAACCTGGCGAATCGTCTGGAGTCGCTGGCTGGCCACCTCCGGGGGAAAGCCCCGACTTTGTGCATACTCCACGTCGGTCTTCCCCACAATCCATTCGCGCACCGCGGGATTGGCAATGGCGCTGGGGGTGACATACTCGTAGTGGCCTTCGGGGGAAAATACCGCCAGCTGCGCCGGCATGGCTTCCAGGATGCGCCGAAAAAACGCCTGTACCACCACCAGATCATCCGCCCTCAGGGGCGGCGGTTCCGTTGGAGCTGCTGCACCTGAAGGAGGAGTGGACGCGGAAGACTGCGGGGTTTTCGTCATGGCATCGTCGCCAAAGAATGAATCAACATGCAGGAGGTTACGGCAGAGCCTGCCGTGCGTCCAGCGATTCCACAATGAAATTCAGTTTTCACATTCTCGTATGTGAAATACGTAAATTATTGCCAATCCACGTGTTATTGGATTCCATCGGCGTGGGAAGCCTGACGCGCGAGCGGAAGCCACACGCGAAAGGTGCTCCCGTGGCCAATGGCTGACTCAACGGAAATGTGCCCGCCGGCGGCGGCGACCCGGTCGTACACAATCGATAATCCGAGCCCGGACCCCTTCCCCACATCCTTTGTGGTATAAAACGGTTCGAAGAGCCGCCGTTGCGTTTCTTCGTTCATGCCGGTGCCGGTGTCACCGACGTGCAGCTCCACCCACGCCGGCGAATCTTCAGCGGTATCCCGATGCGAGTACCGTGTGGCAATGCGCATCTTTCCCCCCGTCGGCATCGCGTCCTGGGCATTGATGATCAGGTTGAACAGCACCTGATCCACCTGCGACGCACTGAGGGAGACCTCGATCTGTTCCGATTCCAGCGTCAGCTCCACTGCGACATCCGAACGCATGAGACGCTGAGCCAATTGCAGGGTCCGCCTGATGCATTGATGCAGATCCGCTGAGCGCTGGGTGGCGGTATGGTCCCGGCGCCCCGATGCCAGCAACGACGCACTCAGCGACCGGGCCCTCCCGGTCGCTTCCAGAATCCCGGCCAGCATGGCCAGGTTCTCCGGGTGCTCGGTGGTCTGCTCCAATTCGGTTACATAGCTCTCAATGACCGTAATGAGATTATTGAAATCGTGCGCCACACTGCTGGTGGCGAGTGTGGAAGAGGACGACCCCGGCTCGACGGCAGGCTCTTCTGACATTCACTTCCCGGTGAGGATGTGATTCACTTCATGTAATAGTTCGCAGCGGCATTGTGATTAGCAACCGAACTTAACTATACGAGACAGTATCAGTTTTATGACGACCGGCGCGCGGTAATGGCGTCCACCACCAGATCCGCCACCGACTTCACGTAGCGCACCGTGGCCCGATCGGGGGAGGTGACCGGACCCGTTCGGTCACAGTAGATGGCGCCGAGCAATTTTCCGTGAACAACCAGCGGAAAGACGCCGAATTGCGAGACCCCGTGTTGTTGCGCCCACCGCAGCTCCTGCGGCAACGGGACCCGGTCGGTGGGGACGTAGATCGGTTGGCGCAGCTGGGTCAGCGCGACCACAGGCCCACCACGCGATGACACGGGGAAAACGAAACGAGGCAGCAGCGCATCAATCCCCTCCCCCAACCCGGTGCGCGCCACGAGTTGCTGACGGTCGGCCGTGAAAAAGCACACCAGCACCCGATCAAATGGCCCTCCCCGCACAACGGCCTCGAGGGCGTGCAACAGAAACGCCCCAATGGTCGCCCCGTGCTGGGGCACCACCATTTCCTGCAGCTCCTGGCGCAATCGTGCCCGCAAGGTGAGATCGAGCGGGGACTCCACCACCGTCACATCGTCGAGGGGGAGTTCCAGTCGCGTCCCGAAGGTCGTCCGCGCCACCTGCGCCAGATCGCTAAGCCGCAGACGTGTTTCTGCGGTGCCGGCGTGCGACAACAGTTCGCGCATTTCCGTCAGGGCGCCCGACACTACCCGCCCCACCACAGGCGCCGTCAGGCGCATGGACGCCGGTGCGGCCGCGAGCAATGCCTCCACCACCTGCCCGGTGGCCGCGCCTTTGGCGGGAAAGTACAACGCGCTGGTCAACGCGTGGGCAAAATGGGTCGCCTGAACGGTGGGAGCCATCCCGTGGGCGGCCGCCAGCGTGTCGGCGGGCGTCCCGCCAGCGGTACGCAGCATGGTGTGCACCGTCTCGGGGAGCCCCCAGGCGCTGGCCACTTCCGCACCAAACTCGTCGTAACTGAAGCCCAACACCATGCGCAGCGCGACTTCCTCGGTGCGTCCATCCTCGGCAATGATGGAGCGGATACGGTCGTAGTCGTCCTGGAAATAGCCGGCCACCAGTACCTCTCCCAGTGACCGGAACATGCCAGCCAGGTAGGCCGCTTCCGGGTCGTCGCAGCCCAGGTGTTCGGCGGTCACGCTGGCATGGTAGGCGGTCAGCAGCGACCGCAGCATGAGCTCGCGTAGCACGGGCGAGCGCTTGCGGAAGTGCTCAAAGAGCACCGTGGCGGCGGCCATCTGCCGCACCACCTGCGCCCCCAGCATCATCATGGCGTGGGTGACGCTCTGGGTGGGGGCCGCCCCACGGCGGTATTGGGCACTGTTGGCCAGCCGGAGCACGCGCAACGTGAGGCCGTACTCGCGCAACACCAGATTGGCCAGTCGCTGCAGCGCGTCCTCATCACCGCTATTGGTGATGGCGTCCACCACGGACTGCGACAAGGCGGGGAAATCGGCCCCGTGCATGATGCGCGCGTACCGTGCGCGCAAGGCAAACGCCTTGTCGGT
This sequence comes from Gemmatimonas phototrophica, assembly GCF_000695095.2. Classification (NCBI taxonomy): domain Bacteria; kingdom Pseudomonadati; phylum Gemmatimonadota; class Gemmatimonadia; order Gemmatimonadales; family Gemmatimonadaceae; genus Gemmatimonas; species Gemmatimonas phototrophica. The sequence continues at coordinate 4,436,244 of NZ_CP011454.1, forward strand.
ATCGGTCCCTGCGTCAGGGGGCAGGGCCTCAGGTATCGTGGTGAGCTGGAGCAGCGACATGTCGGGGAGTATCGACCGGACTGCCAGCGAAATGAGCCGGACACGCGAAGGCGGTCGGCCGCAGGGAGTGCGCGCCGACCGCCTTGGAGTAACGGGAGCTTCCGGTGAACGTCAGGTGAAGTTCACATCACCATAAAGGGTCGATCAGATGCTGGCGGGAGGCGCACCGGCCTTCTTGATCCGGTACTCCTTATGTCCATCGCGCTGCTGCCCCTTCATGGCGTCGTAGATGGCGGCTGCCTCGGCGTTTTTTCCGGCCTTGAGCGCCGCACGCATCTTCTCCACGGTCACCAGAAACTCCTTCATCCCCGCCTGGTACCCCGCGATGAACTTGGCCTGCTGCGCAGTCGGCACCTTGGCCTTCTTTTCCGGCTCGAAGGCGAGCGCCGCCTTGGCGTTGGTCTCAATGGTGGCCAGCTGCTCGAGGGTGTTGGCATTCTTGCTCGGGTCTTCGACCTGACGCCCCACCGCCTTGAAGGCCGTGTTCATGGCGCTCATCTTCTTGCCAAGGGGCGTCTTTTCCTCGTCCTGCTGAGCGGACGCGGTGCTTGAAAGAGCAAGCGCCAAGACACACGCGGCACCAAACTGGCGGAGATGCGGAAACGTACGCAGAGACATGGGCGGGAAAGGAGCAGGGGTGGGAAAGAAGGCGCACTTCCGGCTGGCTTACGGAGGCACCCTACCATAAGGCTACGCGAAACGCGGAATGTTCGCTGACATACCACGGAAGAGCCAGCAAAGTGCCGGTCCGGCGCGTACAATCCCCTATCGGCCGTGGCTGCGCGGGGCGGCATCGTCGCCCCCGGCCCTCGCCCCCCGCCTTTTCGCCCATGTCAGACACCAACCACGCGCCCGACCGGCGCAACTTCGTCACCAAGGCCGCCGCGGTTGTTGTGGGCGGCCTCATTTCGGTGGTGGCGCCCGTCGCGGGACTGTTTACCGTTTTTGATCCGCTCCGGCGAAAATCCGATACCCGCGGCCTCGTGCGCGTCGCGTCGCTGGCGTCTCTCCCCGAGAGCGGCGAGCCCCGCAAGTTTCCGGTGCTCGACACCCTCATCGACGCCTGGAACAAGACGGAGAACGTGCCCGTGGGGTCGGTCTACCTGCAGAAAACCGGCGACAATACCGTGCGCGTGCTCAACTCCGTCTGCCCCCATCTGGGGTGCTCGGTGGGGTACAACGCCAGCAGCCACGGCTATTTCTGCCCCTGCCACCGCAGCAGCTTCGCCCTCGACGGCGCCATTGCCGACCCCAAGAGCCCCAGCCCGCGGGGCATGGATGAGCTGGAGGCGATCGTGAAGGACGGCGAGGTCTGGGTGAAGTTCCAGAATTTCCGCAAAGGCTCCCCCGACAAGATCCCCGTCTGATGGCCGAACCGTCGAACAACAGCCGGCCCGGCCTCGGCGCCTGGCTCGACAACCGGACGGGATACAAGGGGCTGCTGCACGAAGTGCTGTTCGAGAACGTCCCCGGCGGAGCGCGCTGGCGCTACGTGTGGGGCAGCACCCTCTCGTTCTTCTTTGTCGTGCAGGTCATCACCGGGCTGTTCCTGTGGATGTCCTACAGCCCCAGCTCGCAGACGGCCTGGGAAAGCGTGTACTACATCCAGCACCAGATGCTGGGTGGCTGGTTCCTGCGCGGCCTGCACCATTTCGTGGCCCAGGCCATGACGGTGTTGCTGGTGCTGCATCTCATGCAGGTCATCATCGACGGCGCCTATAAAGCGCCGCGCGAAGTGAACTACTGGTTTGGCGTGGTCCTGCTGGTGCTGGTGTTGGCGCTCTCGCTCACCGGCTATCTGCTGCCGTGGGATCAGAACGGCTACTGGTCCACCGCCGTCTCCACCAACATCGTGGGCATGAGTCCGGGACTCGGACAGCCCATGCAAACGGTAGTGGTCGGCGGCGCCAGCTACGGGCACCACACCCTCACCCGCTTCTTTGCGCTGCACGCCGGCATCATTCCGGGGCTCATCATCGTGTTCATCGTGGGACACGTGTATCTGTTCCGAAAGCACGGCCTTACCCCCAAGCAGCCGCTCAAGGGCCCTGATCAGGGCTTCTGGCCGGAGCAAGTGCTGCGCGACGCGGTGGCCTGCCTCGCGGTGCTGGTGGTGGTGCTGTTCTTTGTCGTGCGCGAAGGTGGCGCGCCGCTGGGTGCGCCGGCCGATCCGGCCGAACAGTTCTCGGCGGCCCGCCCCGAGTGGTACTTCCTGTTCCTGTATCAGCTGCTCAAGTACTTCCCCGGCAAAACGGAAATCATTGGCGCCATTGTGCTCCCCACCCTGTGCATGGCGGTGCTGGTCGCCATCCCGGTATTGGGGCGCTGGAAGCTGGGGCACCGCTTCAACCTCGGCTTTGTCGGCGCGCTGCTGTTTGGCGCCGCGCTGCTCACCTGGCAGGCCGTGGCCGAAGACAGAAACGACGCCGAGTACCAGGTGGCCAAGGTGGTCTCCAAGCGGGATGCGGAGCGGGCAGTGGTCCTCGCCAATGGCGGCGTGCCCATTACCGGCGCGCTCACGCTCATGCGCGACGATCCGTACACGCAGGGACCGCGCATCTTCTCACGCAACTGCGCCTCCTGTCATCGCTTTGATGGCCACGACGGCATGGGCAATGCGCTGCCGGCCGACTCCATCTCCGCCTCCGACCTGAGCGGCTTCGGGTCACGCGAGTGGGTGCAACGCTTCCTCAACGCCGACTCCATTCTGTCGCGCAAGCATTGGGGCGGCACCATTCACGCCGAAGGCGACATGGCGCTCTGGCTCGCCGATCACATCCCGGAGAGCGACGAAGAAAAGGTCACGCGCCGCAACGTCGTGCTGGCGCTGTCGTCGCAAGCCAAGCTGGCGGCGCAGGCAGAGCTCGACCGCACGGACAGCGTGCAGATTGCGCTCGGCATTCAGTACATGCGCAACACCAGCAGCGGCTGCGCGGAGTGCCACAAGTTTCAGGACGTGGGCACCGACAGCCCTGAGCTCACCGACTGGGGCTCGCGCGAGTGGATGATTGCCTTCGTGAACGACCCCACGCATCCGCGCTTCTTCGGGCGCGACAACGATCGTATGCCCAGCTACGGCACGGAGAAGAGTCTGTCGCAGCGAGAAATCGAGATGGTCGTGGACTGGATCCGGAAGGAGTGGTACAGACCCAAAGTGAAGGCGGAACAACGGTGACGGCGTTGCGCAGTTAGTCAGAACTTCCGGCTGTAACCTACGCGCACCACCTGCGTCTCCAAGTAGTCGGTGCTGACGACGGTGAAGTTGCTCCCGCGAATGGTGCGCTCCACTTGCATGGTGTTCAGCAGGTCGGTGGCGTTGGCCACGATTTCTCCCTTGCCCTGCTGCACGGACTTCTTGAGTCCAAGGTCGAGGGAGAAGCGGCTCCCAATGAATCCCTGCGGCAGCAGGTCGCGGGCGAGATAGATATTGGAGATTTGTGCCTGCCACTCGTACGGCAGCCGGAGCGCCGCATTGAGCTTGGCTGATCCTGAGGTGAGTTGCTGAGGTGCCGCAGTGAAGGTGGTGGGCACCGGGTACTGGTTGACCACCGTGAAGGCATCCTGCGATTTGCGATACACATTGGCGTTCGCGCTGAGCGAGATGCGCGGAGTCAGGGTCTGCTGCCACACCACTTCGGAACCAGTACTGGCGCTGCGCCCGGCGTTCTGAAACACGTTGTACAGCAGCACGCTCCCCGGGACCTGCGTGGCAATGCGGGTGATGGTCCCATCCACGACGCGGTGATAGGCCGCTGCGTACAGATTGCCGCTGGACCAGCTGGTCTTGTATCCCACTTCGGCCGACGTGGAGAATTGGGGCTGCAGCGCCGGATTTCCCACCTTGATGAGCTCCGGTTCGTCGTACTTGGGGAAGATGCGGATATCCACTTCGTTGGGCCGGTCCACCCGTCGATTGAAGAACAATGACAGTTTGTTGGACTCGTTGAGCTTGAGCGCCGCGCGCACGTTGGGAAATGGACGGATATACGTGTACCCGTCGCTCTTGTACGTGTTGTGGTCCGGATTGACCTCGTAGTCCACCTGCACACTCTCCAGGCGCATCCCCCCTTCCAGCTCCACCCGCTCCGTCTCGAAGACGTAGTTGGTGTAGAGTGCCGGAATGGTTTCGCGGTACGTGGCCCAGCCGCCGGCTCCGGTATCGATGGGGGAGTTCTGCCCCGCGAAGAACTGCATGTTCACCGGGATTGAGCGATAGCGTCCCTTGAACCCCGCTTCCACACGCCCGTGTCGCAGCGGCTTGGTGTAGTCGGCATTGAGGTCCACGACGTGTTCATCAGACAGCAGCTTGAACGCATCCTTGCCGGTAAACGCCGGGAGCGTATTGGTGAAAAAGTACTGTTCGTCTTCGCGATGGAACGAGTAGTTGCCGGTAAATGCCAGGACATGCCCGGGCTGTGAAAACCGATGCGTAAACACGGCGGTGCCAAAGGCCGTGTACTTCACTTCGTCTTCGAGGAACTGCCAGAGCCGATAGCGATTCTGCAGCGTGCCATCGAAGTACGGATTGTCGCCGTTATCCAGAATCTTTTCGCGGTTGAAGAGTCCGGAGACATTCAGGGTATTGCGGTCATTGAACGCATGGTCTACCCCCGCACTGATGGTGGCATAGTCGGTGCGCCGGTTCCGCTTGACCTGCTGCACAATGACCTGCCCATCGTCGTAGGTTCGGGTGGCAAATTCATTCTTGTTGAGCGTGGGTGCGTAGAGCCAGTCGGCTTGCACAAAGCTGTTGGTGGCCCCCTCGCGATAGTTGAGCCCCAATGACGGATTGAACTTGGGCGTGCCCTGAAATTGCGGACGAATCGTCGGCAAATTCTCTCGGCGCTCCCATAGTGCGCCTGCTCCGCCCATCAGCCCGACTTTGCCGTTGAAGCCGTTCTGCTCCTGTTTCTTGAACACCAGATTGATGATGCCGGCACTGGCGTTGGCATCAAAGCGGGCCGAGGGATTGTTGATGATTTCAATACGCTCGAGCGCCGACGCGGGCAGGTTATCCAATCCGTTCTGTGAGCCGTAGCCCGTCAGCGCGGTCTGCTTGCCGTCAATCAGAACGACCACCTTGTCGCTGCCCCGCACGAGCACCTTGCCGTCCTGCGACACGGTCACCCCGGGTACGGTGGACATCGCCTGCAGCACCGACCCGCCGGTCTGACTGATGTTGTCCGCCACGGCGAAGGTCTTCTTGTCCAACGTTGCAGCCACGGCATCGGTGGCGGCCGTCACGGTGACCTGCCCCAAGGCCTGTGCTTCCTTGACCATGCCAATCGCGCCAAGATCAAGGAACGTGCTTAGTTCGCCAATCAGGACCCGTTGGCGATTGGGAGCGTAGCCAACGGCGCGCACCAGCAGGATGTAGACCCCCCTCTTGAGGCCGGTAAAGGTGAACGCCCCGACCTCGTTGGTCAGTCGCCCGCTCACAAAGGCTCCGTCTTTGTCCGCCAGCAGCTGCACCGTGAGAAACGGCAGCGGCGCTTTGTTCTGCGCATCCTGTACTCTGCCAAACACGGTTGCACCGGTAGCCGGGGGCTGTGCCGCAGCGACGGCAGCGAGGCACGTCGAGGACACGCACAACAGCAAAGCACTGGCGAGGAGGCGGAAAATCACAAGTGGTGATAAGGGGTTGGTAAACGGAGTACTGGGCGCAGCACAAACGTAGCTGCGGAGTATGCTGGTAGGCTGTATGATGGGACGAGTCGCACGTGGATGGGAAATCATCTTTCGAGAGTCCGGACATGACAACGACACTTCTGGGCAGACGGCTCGGACTGGCAGGGGCACTTGGATTGGTGTTTGCTATGGCAGCCTGCGGCGATGCGCCGCCGGAGGCGGGCAAGCGTGAAGATCCGCGCCCCAACATCGTCTTCGTCCTGCTGGACGATGCGCGCTACGACGATCTCATTGATCATCCGTTTGCCGCGCTCCCCAATCTGAAGCAGCTGGCCGCCGAAGGCGCGTCGTTTCAGCACTTCTATACGGCGGCCCCTCTCTGCTCGCCCAGTCGGGCGGTGTTCATGACCGGGCAGTATCCGTATCACAACGGGATCACCGACAACGGCGAACGGGCCGAGCGCAGTCATCAGATTGTTACCTTCCCCAAGTTGCTGCACGATGTGGGGTATCACACCGGCTTCTTCGGGAAGTGGCACATGGGGCACGAAGATGATTCTCCGCGCCCGGGCTTTGACCGGTGGGTGAGTTTTGTGGGGCAAGGTGTGTACTTCAACCCCGATCTCAACATTGACGGGGTCCCGGCCAAGGCGCAGGGGTACATGACCGACATCCTGACCAACGAAGCCGTGTCGTTCATCAAGGCAGCGCCCGACAGTCAGCCGTTTCTGGTGTTCATGGCGCAGAAGGCGGTGCATCCGGAGATTCACCCCAACTATGTGCGCTCATTTCCGCCGGCGCCGGGTGATGAGCAATTGTATGCGCAGGACACCGTACCGCATGGCCCCAGCTGGCGTGCCCCAACCACCGGCAAGCCGGCGCTCCAGCGACCCCATGATGCCAGCGACCCGCGCAGCCCCAAAGGCGGTCTCCCCGATAGTGTGGTGAAAGATCGCCTGCGCATGCTGAGTGCGATTGATCGCAGTCTGGGCGTACTCATTGCCGCCCTCAAAGCGCGCGGCGTCTACGACCAGACGGTGTTCGTGGTGACAAGTGATCAGGGGTTCTTTTACGGAGAGTTTGGCCTCGCCCAGGAACGCCGGCTGGCGTACGAACCCAGCATTCACATCCCGCTGATTGTCCGACATCCAGCGCTGGCCAAGGCGGGAGCGACACCACGCGCGCTCTCCAGCAACGTGGACATTGCTCCCACCCTGCTGGCCATTGGCGGCGCCGCCATCCCCGCGAGCATGGACGGTCGCTCTCTCCTCCCTGCCCTCGCCGCCGATACCGCCACCATCCGGCAGGACATGCTCATTGAGTATTACTCCGACAAGGAGTTCCCGCGTCTGCAGGGCATGGGCTATCAGGCCGTGCGCACCGATCGCTACAAGTTCATTCGCTACAAGGAACTGCAGGGAATGGACGAACTGTACGACCTGCAGAACGATCCGCATGAACTGGACAACCTACTCCCAAACCGCGCGCCAACCGCAGTACTGCGCGAGATGACGGTCCGGTTGAATGCGCTCACATCGGGGAAACAGCAGTAACGGCGTTATGGGTCATGGGTTATCGGGTGACCGAGTAACTGCGGTAGCTGCAGTTACCGCAGTTACGGGATAACCCGGTAACCCATAACCCATAACGCCTTTACAAAAGAATCCGCCCCTCTGTGCTCGCCGCCAAAAAGCTGTCCACGTCCGCCTCGCTCATGTCGCGCCAGCCTGGGGTCACGTTATCCAGCTTGCCGGCTTTCATCCACGCTTCGAGTGTGCCCACCTGCTCGTACAATTGCTCGAAGTCGTCCACAATGAACAGCAGTGGCTGGTAGTGATCAATTTCGAAGTGCTGATTGATGACCCACTCCAATTGCAGCGGATAGCGCTGCACACTGTCGCTGGTCACGCTGTGCACGATCTCGCCATAGCTGGAGAGCAGTCCTGAGCCGTAGACGGTGATGTCATCATGGGTGCCGCCGCGCATGAGCCCGAATTCCACGGTGAACCAGAAGTAGCGCTGCAGCGCGTTCTGAATGCTCGACAATCGGCGCCGCTGTTCGGCCCGGTCGGTCATGCCACTCACCATCTCGGCGGCCAGATGCGCGCACGCCCCAAAGCGCACCAGCGTTTCGGCAAAGGCCGGGTCGGTGTGCATGGGCACGTGCCCGGCAATGTCGTGAAAGATGTCCGGCTCGGGGAGATAGTCGAGCGACTGCCCGTCACGAATGGTGATCGTGGTGGGAAACTCGCGACGGCTCAGGCAATCGAAGAAGTTGAACGCCGGCACGAACCCACTCACGGCCTTGGCGCGAAAGCCCGTGCGCGGCGCCATGAATCGGTTCACGTCTTCCAAACGCGGCACCTTGGTGGCCTCGAAGCACAACGTATCCAGCCCATCGAGAAAACGGCGATTGGCGTGCCGCTGCCACAACCCCTGCATGCGCGCATACAGCCGCTGCCACGTGTCGTGGTTCTCCGCCGAATACAGCTCGTACGGCTGCGTGATATACATCTCGCCATTGGCCACCGCCTGCTCAATGTACGGAGCCTTGGTCGTAGTGAGCCCGATGCCATCCGCAAGAACCTGAGATACCGCCATAAACCTGCCCTCAATGCAAGGAAAAGCGTAACCGCGTCATGAGTCATGGGCTATCGGCGTACCGAGTAACCGCGGGAACTGCTACCGCAGTTACGGGATGACCCGATAACCCAGGATCCATAACGCCGTTACGCCGTTCCGCCGTTCCAAATGTGATCTCTCCCCGTCACAGCGCCGGTGCGGGTAAACACACTGTGCGAGGACTGCGCACGCCGGGCCTTTGCTGCCGCATCATGCGCGGCACACCATGCCATTCCAACCTCATCGGATTCGTGAATGGCATTCGTCTTGTCCCTCGCTCGCGCGTCGTTTGCGGGCGCGCTGCTGCTGGCGCCGCTGGTCTCCGCCGGTGCGCAATCCCCCCCGTCCGCGCGTTCGTCCGCTCCCGCAGAGCCCACGGTGCGCGGGGCCGTTGCCCATCTCGCCACCAAGCATGGCGCGTGGCTCTCGCTCGGCGGCAGTCGCGGTGGTGCCGACTTGTTCTGCGACGTCTGCACGCAGGACCCGACCTACGCGTGGGGACTCGACGCCGCGGTTGGCGTGCGACTCACGCCGTCGCTGTTGCTGGGCGTGGAGACCGTGGGCTGGTTTGACGTGTTTGGTGACGCCAACCGCACCATGCGCAGCACCACCCTTTTGCTTCGCAGCTACGCCTTTGGGCGATCGCGCCTGTTCGTGCAAGGCGGCGCCGGTCTGGCGCGTTATCGCGTGCGTGACGGAAACGCCGGTTTCCAGACGCAATCGCCAGCGCTCTCCTTTGGCGTCGGACAGGACCTGCGCATTGGTTCGGCCACCGTCACCCCCAACGTGCACGCCGTCGTCGCCGTGGGTGGCAAGCTGCAAAGCCAGCGCACCGACAATGCCATTGATCCCAACGCGCAGGTGGCCATGGTGCGCACCGGGCTCACCCTGTCGTGGTTCCGATGACCCTCGCCCGAGACCTGTCCATGCGCGCATCCGCAACGGCCCTGCTCTTCTCCTTCGCTACGGTGCTGGGCGCGTGTCAGAGCACCACCGATGGCCCCACGCAACCCTCCCGAGACGCCATTGCCGCGGCGGCGCCAGCCAAGGCCTATGGCATCTGGACACCGTCGCGCTCCGATACCTGCTCCCCCGACGTACACAACGCCTTCGCCACGCTGGGGCCGGACGGCAAGAAGTATCCCACCTGGCATCCGCCGGTGGACCCGGTGAGTGGGTGCACCTTTGGCCACGAACACGGCCGAGATCCGCGGGGCTCGGCGCTGTACAAGGAGGTGGGCGATCTTCCGTTCGGGTACGCCAACGAGCAACTCGATGGTGCCAATCTTGGCATGCAGCGCCACGAAGACCATGTGGGGCACAAGGTCGAGTGGGAAAACGACATCCGCATCGTTCCCGGTGGCAGCGGGGGCGTGCTGGAGGTGAGCTGCGATGTGCTGGTGAAGCTGCATCAGGGCACGCATTCGCGTGATGCGTTCACCAACAATCTGCACGAACTCAATTATCACATTCGCTGCAACGATCGTACGGAGATGCATGTCACCATGCTCAGTGCAATCGGACGGGCCGGGGAGTTCCAGAGTACCTGCGGCGGCACCGTGCTCGCTGGCGTGGGCAATCCCGCCAACGCACCGGCCGGTGGCGGACACCGTCGCATTCCCGACGCGGCATGCGTGCTCAATCGCATTCTGGTCGACCCGTCGCGCGGCTCCGACTTTGGCAGTCTGCACGAAAGCTGGGAAACGTCCAACGAAATCAAAACGGCCAATGGCAAACGGTTGGCGTTCTTTAATCCGTACTTCCAGGTCTTCCGCCCGAGCCGCTTCTTCGATCCTGCCAACCCCGCCGTGGTGGGCCGTCCGGTGGCCCTCTGCGCCACCAGTCTGGGCGATCGCCGCGCCCGCGGCAACGAATGCGCCGGTCTCACCAGCACCGTGAACGGCACGCTGCTCAGCGTGGACTTTGATGACCCGCGTTCGCCGTTCAACGGCGCGCGCCGGCAGGTGGATATCAACGACAACATCATCAGCAATACCGGCGGCCCCGAGGTCTGGTACACCGATCCCTTCGGGCGGAACGGTCGCTCTGCTCCGTTTCCCGGCAGCATCAGACAGGTCATTGCCACGATCAACAACAACTACGGGGTAGGGGTGAACGGCCCGGTCATCGGCGGAAACCGGAGCTACGGCGGCACCGGGACGCGCGCGCCCAACTGACCACGGCGGGAACCGCCTCGACCGCACCGCCCGTTTCGCTAGCGTACGTGCGGTGCGTGTCGTTTGGCCCTTTCTCGCGAGTCCCTATGCGTTCCCCCGTTGTGCTGGGTTTGGTGGTGCTGTGTGCCGTTGGCTGTGCCGACAAGACTCCGTCGGCCCAGAAGCCCGTGGGCAAAGCCGGCCTCGTGGCCGTGGCGCCAGGCGGCACAATCACGGGGACGTTGCTCGAGCAGATTCCGGTGGACCCGTACAGCTACGTGCGTCTGGAGACTCCGGGCGGTGAGGTGTGGGCGGCGGTGAATCAGGACTCGCTGACGGTGGGCCAGTCGGTCACGGTGTACAACGTCATGCTCATGGAGCAGTTCGAGTCCAAGACGCTCAAGCGCACCTTCGGGCGCATTTACTTTGGCGCGCTGGAACCCCCTGCCTCCGCGCCTACGGGCCCGGGCGACGCACCGCCCGCTGGTCGTGGCGGCGAATCGGTGGGCGCGCCGCCAGCGTCTGACGCCAACGTGGGCACGGTGGCGCGCGCCACGGGCGCCAACGCCTTCGCCATTGGCGAACTGTGGGCGCAGCAGGCGCAGCGTACCGGCACCACCGTGTCCGTTCGCGGGGTGGTAGTGAAATACAACGCCGGCGTCATGGGGAAGAACTGGATTCACCTGCAGGACGGTACCGGTAGCGCGGCCAGCGGCACGCACGATCTCACAGCCACCTCCATGGGCACCGCCGCGGTAGGTGACACCGTCACCGTGACAGGCGTGGTGCGCCGCAACCGCGACTTCGGCGCGGGTTACACGTACGCGCTGCTGCTCGAAGACGCGACGGTGGTGAAGTAGCACGTACGTGGCGGGGCCTCGCGCAGCGGCCCTGCCACGTAGTCCTCTACTTACTCCGCCACGCGCCCGAAGAGCGCGCGCACCGACGAGAGCCGGAGTTCACCCAGCGCAACAATCAGCGCGCCCAGCGCGGCACTCAACAGCACCAGCTTGGCCACGGTGGGCGCAGCGCCAGTCACCGGCCACTCCCGTGCAACGACGTACGCGACCACGGCGAGCACCGCGCCCACCAGCATGGAGCGCGTTGGGCAGCGTAGTGCCACCACACGCGTCGTGATGATCATCGACGCCGCGGCCCCACCGGTGGCGGCCACCAGCGCGGCCACCGCCGCACCCGTACTGCCGTAGCGCGGAATGAGCACGACCGCCAAAAGGACCAGCCCCGCCAGCATTGGGGTGCTGATGGCCACCACCGACCACCCCCGATCGGCGGCCACCAGAAGCACGGTCGTGACCGACACCACCAGCAACACGCCGGCGCTGACCAGCAACAGGCTGAATGGCACCGCCGCGGCCGCGAAGCCCGTCCCGTAAATCGTTTGCAGAATTTCCGGCGCCGATCCGGCCGCCAGCGCAGTAAAGGGCAACGCCAGAAACGGCAACCGCAGCGCATCGGCGGACACACGGAGCGCCCCGGCTTCATCGCCCTGCAGCCGAAGCTTTGACACCGTGGCCAGCACCGCCGGCGACACCGACGACGCGACAATGGACACGATCACCGTGAGATTCTGCGCCGCACCGTACAGCCCCAGCGACGCCGCATCGGTGCCCATGATCGACAACAGCAGCAAGTCGGCGCGGTCGAAGGTGCGCAGTCCAATCGCCGCCAACGCCACCGGTGCCACCACCGTGAACAGCGCTCGACGAATCCGTGCGGCCTCATCGGCCGACGCCCGCACCAACGCCCCCACCCGCCAGCGCCCCACTACCAGTTCGGCGACATTCGCCGTCATGATCCCCAACACCGCACCCGTTACCGACCAGCCAAGGCTCACAAACCCCACAATAGCCACCAGTCGTATGATCCATCGCGCAGCGGTCGCGGCCGCCCAGGTGCCGTACTCATTGCGCCCAATGAGCACATTGCGGTAGGCAGCGGCCAGCGCGAATACCAGCACATCCAGCGCGAGCAGACGCAGCAAGCCGGTGACCGATGGTTGCTGCAGCACGTGCGCCAGCGGCGAGGCGCCCACGAACAGCGCGGCACCCACCAGCCCGCCCACCTGCACATGCAAGCGCACCACTTCGGCCGCCACCGGGCGCCACGTCGCGGCCCCCGCCACCTGCCGGTGCGCCGCCCGCGCCAGCATGGAGTTGGTAACCCACTGCAACCACCCCACCACGGTGGCGAGCAGCGTAAACACCCCGTACCCTTCGGCGCCCAACTGCCGCGTGAGGAACCCGGCCGTAATCAGCCCGGTGGGCACCAACAGCAGTTCGGCGGCGAACACCAGCGACGAACCAGTCCACACGCGGGGCAGTGACGGGCGCGCGTTCATTGACACGCGCCAGGGAACAGGCCGATCACGCCGATCACGCCGTGGGCGCCGGAATCACGCGCCGTGCCAGACGGCCGGCCAGCCGTCGGGCCACCCACGGGCCAATCATGGGCGACAGCAGCACGGTAGGTGCCAGACACAACGCGTGAACCAGCGGCGCAATGGCCCGCAGCGGCGAACCGGTGGTGCACTGGTCTTCTGCGTCATCCACCAACCGGACCATGTGCCGGATACGCAACGCCCGCCGCCACGAAGACCGGGGGAGCTCGCGAATGGCACGACGCGCCACCGCATCGCGCAGTCGCCGAATGTTGGGCGGACGCCACTGCGCCGGGGTAATGCGGTAGATCACCACTGTCTCCGGACAAAGCACCACCGGACCGTGCTGCGTGACGCGATGCATGAAGTCACGGTCGTCGCAGGGCACCATGTCAGGATGATAGCCATCCACCGCTCGCACGACTGCGGCCCGGAACAACGTCTGGCTGGGAATCGCCGACCATCCCGCCAGCAACGCATCGGTCACATCACGCACGCGGGTGACCCGCGGGTGCACATCGCGCCGCCGATACCCCTGCGCGGTAAACCAGTCCTCACGTGCGCCAACTGCCGCCACGGCCTGCGGCGCCGCATCCAACGCCGCACTCAGCAGCGCGAGCGCGCGTGGGGTCATCTGATCGTCGTCGTCGAGGAACAGCAGGTAGCGGCCACGGGCGAGGGGCACCGCGCGATTGCGCGCCACCGCCTGTCGCTGCGACTGCTCCTGATGCAACGCCGTCACCCGCGGGTCGTTGAGTTGCTGCAGCCATGGCCACGTATCGTCGGTGGACGCATCGTCCACCACGATCGCTTCCCACGTTATCCCTTCCTGCCGCCGCAGACTCTCCAGACACTCGTCCAGCAGCGCTCGCCGGTTATGCGTGGGGATGATGATCGTGACATCGGGCGTACGGTTCACCGCACTGCCCTCGCCAGTCGGGCGTCCGCTTGCGCCATTGCTGTGGCATAGGCGGCCAGATGGGCCTGCATTGCCGGTTCAACGGCAAACCGTTCCGCGACATAGGCGTACCCGGCCTCACCACGAGCACGCCAACGCTCGTCGGCGAGCAACCACGCCAACGCCGATTGCATCTGCCCTTCCTCCGCCCGCGCCCCATAGGCACTGGCAAAGTGGTCAGGGTCCGTGACACTCAGCACGGCCGTGCGATGGGCCGCCGCTTCCAGGAAGGTGGTGGGGAGCCCTTCGCGCAACGAGGTGTTCACCAGCACCCAGCTCTCCCCCATCACCCGGCTCCACGCCGGATTGCTGAACTGATCAAGTACGCCGGGCATCTGCAGGTTGGGCAAACCGCCGTACTGGGCCCGCAATGCCGCATCACGCTGCGCATCGCGCGCACCACCCACCGCAATACAGGTGACGTGCGGGTTGGCAGCCGCGAGTTCGAAGAACTGCTCGATACGCTTGCGCCCTTCCCACCGCCCGACCCAGCAGACCGTGGGACACGAGGCCTTGGGTACGACCACCGGTGGCAAATCCACCGGCGACGGGAGCAATGCCGGTGTGTCAGGCAGCCCGAAAATGACCTGCGCCTTGGGGCCAATGAACTCGGCGGCGCCATAGCGTCCATCAGCCTTCCGCACGGCTCGCGTAACCAACGGATTGCCAATGAACTGTTTGTACGTCCACCACCCGGCTTTCGGCATGCCGGCATGATCCGTTTCAATCTGCCAATCCAGCCGATCCATGGGATCGCGAAACGTCACCACATGCGCGGCCCGGGGACACGCGAGACGTGCCAGCGCCGTCAGCATCGACGTGTCCTGCGAGTGGTAGACATCCGCGCGAATGGTGCGAAAAAGACGGAGCGCCTGGTCCGCGCGGGACGGTGCCACCTGATGCACCGTCATCCCATCCAGCTCATAGCAGTCCGGCCGGTCGGGGGAGCGACGAGACACCACGACCGACACCTGCACGCCACGACGCGCCAGCTCGCGCCCAATGAAGCGCGTCGCGCGCCCGAATCCACCGTAAATCGAATCACCGAAAAACTCGATGCACATAAGACAGATGTGCATCGTCAGCGCTCACTGGTGTTCGAAGACGACAGCGTCTCGACGACGGCCTGCCAGGCAAAGCCCACGGCATTGGCCAGCTGCCATACCCCAAGCAGCGCCACGACCGGCACCCACTCGGTGAATGGCACGCGCGCGAGGGGCGCGCGCACATAGCGTGGCAACCCCGTGTGCAACCGAAGATCGTCTGCCATGCGTCCGCTGCCACGCGCGCGTCGCAGGCGATGATAGCGCCAGGCGCCGCGCCCGTAATTCACATACTGACGCACAAAACCGCGCAGCGAACTGCGGTGATCGTGATGCACGTACGTGCGTGCCACGTATACCAGCGTACCGCCAGCGACCTGCCACCGGTCCACGAAGTCGCGGTCTTCGGCCGCCAGACGACCATAGCGAGCATCGCAGCCACCAAGGGCCAGATACGCCTGTCGGTTGAGGGCGAAATTGAGTCCCGGCAGAAAGCGCGGCGTACTGTGGGGCGCGTTGAAGAATGCATCAACCGCTTCGGTAATCACCTGCCCCGCGGTGGCCACGACCGTGTCTGGCGCCTCGTGTACCACGCGCGCCGCCACCAGTGCGTCAGGGCGCTGCTCCACCACATCCGTGAGCGCCGCCAGCCACTCGTGGTCCGCTCGGCAATCGTCGTCCAAAAACGCCAGCACCGTACCGCGCGCCCGGGCGGCGCCCGCATTGCGATTGGCGGCAACACCGCCATTCGGCACCACGACATGCACGATCTGCAGCTGTGCCGCGAACTCCGCCAGGACATCGGTTACTGGCGGCGTGGATACATCCACGACCACCACTTCGAAGGCGTTCGTGGACAACGTTTGGGCTGCCAGGGAGACCAGACACCGCCGCAATGCCGCCGGTCGGTTGAACGTCATGGTCACAACCGAGACACGCGGCGCTTGTGTACCATCAGCGTCCTGGTCGTGTTGCTCGGTGTCGTTCCCAGCGAACATCAGGATCAGGAAAGCGGTCGTGAGATGAGGTCGCCGGTTATCGTGGCTGAAGTATAGAGGCCCGGCCCTATATTTCCACCATGCCTATCTCACTTGGAATGGGTCGTTCCACGCGCACGCTGCGTGTCGCCCTTGCCGCCGCCAGTCTTTCTGCCGCCGCCACATTATCCGCGCAGAATGCTCCGGCACCGGTAAGCCGAGCGGATCTCGCGTGGCGTTACCTGCTCATGGACGCCAACTACGCAACGGCCGACTCGGCTGGCCGACTCAGCGACAGCACGCGCGCGGCGCTCAACCGCATCTTCGATCGCTCCACGCTGAGTTTCTTTGGTGGGCGGTTTACGATGACGGCGGCCATGATGGATACCGCCATCACCATGGCGTCGCCCTCGTATCGCTACGAGCGACGCGTGCTGCCGGCCGCCGTCATGATCGACCGGCGGCCGGCGCGTGCGGTGCGCGAAGGGCTGACCGCACGACTGAGCCGCCTGGATAGCGCCGGTCCGCTGGCCCAAGCCATTGTCTCCGCAAAGGCGCGCGCCGCGCTCCTGGTGGACACCGTTTCGGCTGAACGCAGCGCCGAGTTTCTTACCGAACCCGCGGCCCTGGCCAAGGCCGTGGGTGCCGAGGTGGCGGCCCTCGAAAAGGGGCGCAATCCGTACGCCAAGGCGGTTGGCGATCTGTGGCGCACGTACAGGGGCGCCAACGGGTCGCTGGTGCCCCTCCGCGTCATTGCGCCGCGCGCGGCCGCAACACAGCCGGTGGGGGTGCTCATTGCGCTCCACGGCGCCGGTGGAGACGAGAACATGTTTGCCAGCGGCTACGGGCAGGGAATCGCCGCACGGCTGGCGCGGGAGAACGATCTGCTGTTCGTGTCACTGGCCACCACGCCATTCATGACGAGCGCGGTGCAGTTCGATTCGCTCATGGCGGTTCTGGGGCGCGACTACCAGCTTGACGCATCACGCGTATACGTCATTGGGCACTCCATGGGTGCCGGCGCCGCGGCGCGACTGGCGCAGGAGCGGCCGCAGGCACTCGCGGCGGTAGTCTGCCTCGCTGGCGGGGCACCGGTCACGGTTGCCGGAGCACCGCCGGTGCTGTTCATTGGCGCGCAACTCGATCCCATTATTCCGGCGGCACGCGTAAAAGCGGCGGCCGCCGCCACGCCAACGGGCAGCTACGAAGAGCGGGCCAACGAAGGACACACGCTCATGGTGCGCGGTGGGGTATTGCGTGGAGTCCCGTGGATGGTGCTCAAGCGACGCCTGCCATCTTCCCCATGAACAACAGAAAGAGCACGAGAAAGAGTAATCCTTCCCAGCGTGATACCCGCTTGTCTTGCGTGAGCAGGTAGAAAAGCAACGAGCTCGCCGCCACGAATGGCAGCGCAAAATTGCGCAGGTCAGGCGGTACCAGAATCCCGCCCGCTACCGCTCCCGCACCCGTAACCGTGAGCGCATTGAACACGCAAGAGCCCAGAATGTTGCCCACCGCCAGCGACGCCATGCCACGACGCGCCGCGGTGACACTCACCGCCAGCTCCGGCAAGGTCGTACCGATGGCCAGAATGGTCACCGAGGCCACGGCGGGGGATATGGCGAGATCGCTGGCGACCCGTTCAAGTGCCGATATGGTTTGATCGCCCGCCAGATAGATGGCGACACCGCCAGCGGCAAGCACCAGCAGATCGCGCCAGATCCTGGTACTCTCATCAGGGAGCCCCTTCTCCACGGCGCTCTCCGCCGTTCCGGTACGGCCTTCAGCCAGCAGATAGGCCACATATACCGCATAGGCCAGCAGGAGCAGCACCCCTTCCACACGCGTGACTTCACCGTCGGCCATGGCGGTCCCCAACGCGAGTGTGGCGCCAAGCAGGAAATGCAGATCAATGAACAGGTATTGTTCACCCAGCAGGAGGCGCCCCGAGGGCACCACCACACTGACGGCGCCCAGGATGAGCAACAGATTGGCGGCATTGGCGCCCAGCACATTGCCCGCCACGATTTCGGACGTGCCATTGGAGACGGCAATCAGCGAGGCCACCAGCTCCGGCAGCGACGTGCCGATCGCGACAATGAAGACCCCAACGACAAATGGGGACATCCCAAACGCGAGACCTAGCCGCTCGGCGGCACCGCTGAAGTAGTGTGCCGCCACCAGCAGGGCAGCGAGAGCAAGGGCAAAGAGCAGGAGCGGAGGGAAAGCCATGGAAGTACAAGATGGGGACGCGGTACACTGGCGGCGATTCCTGCTGGCGCCGTATGCTATCCCAATTCGCGCTCAAAGCACACCTCACCGCGCCCACCCGCCGCCTCATGCGCTCTCTTCGTTCGTGGTGTCTCGTTACTGGACTGCTGGTGGCGATGCCTTTGGCTGCGCAGAAGCAAGACAAGCACTACTACCAGACCGACTTTGCGGCACAAGAGTTCATGGCCCGCCGCTCACAGGTGTACGACGCCATTGGTCGGCAGAGCATTGCCGTGATGCAAGGTGCCAGCGGAGTACCCGGGTTCAGTGTATTCCGACAGTCCAATGATTTCTACTATCTCACCGGCGTTGAGTCGGCCCACGCGTATCTCCTGCTCAATGGGCGTACCCGGTCGGCCACGCTGTACCTGCCGCACCGCGACGAAGGGCGTGAGCGCAATGAAGGCAAAACCCTGTCTGCCGAAGACTCCACACTGGTCAAGCAACTTACCGGGATAGAGCAGGTCCGCGGCATTGAGCATCTCTCCAGCGACTTGATCGGGGCCGATCTCATTCGCCCACCCGCGCTGGCGTTGTACACGCCGCTCAGCCCCATGGAGACAGGCAACGACAGTCGCGACGAACTGCTGGCCGCTCAGGCACGCCGTGCCAGTGACCCGTGGGATGGTCGTCCGTCGCGGGAAGCGGAGCTGGTCCGGCACATTCAGGAACGCTTTCCGCAGTTCGAAGTGCGCGATCTTTCGCCCACGCTCGATGCGATGCGCACCATCAAGAGCCCGGCCGAAATTGCCCTCATCCGCGAAGCCACTCGGCTCGCCGGGCTGGGCATCATGGAGGCCATGCGCTCCACGCGCCCCGGCGTGTACGAGTATCAGCTCGACGCCGCGGCCAAATACGTGTTCTACGTGAACGGTGCGCGCGGTGATGGCTACGCGTCGATTATCGGAGGCGGCACGAACGCCTTTTTGGGGCACTACTTCCGCAAAACCGATGCGCTGCGCAGCGGCGATCTGGTGCTCATGGATTACGCCCCGGACTACCGCTATTACACCAGCGATGTCACGCGCATCTGGCCCGTGAACGGCACGTTCACTCCGGCACAAACCGCCCTGTATGCGTTCATTGTGGCGTACCGTGACGCGCTCTTTCGGTACATCAAGCCGGGTGTGACCGCCGACGAGGTATTGGATCGCGCGGCCGCCGACATGAAGCAGTATCTGATCGGCAAGACATTTGCATCCCCGGCGCATCTGCAGGCGGTCCAAGAGGGGCTGGCTTTCCGCGGCCACTTCCAGCATCCCGTGGGCATGGCCGTGCACGATGTGGGGCGCGTCCGCGGTGTGCCGCTCAAGGCCGGCATGGTGTTTACCATCGACCCCATGATCTGGATTCCCGAGGAACGGCTCTACATTCGCATTGAAGACATGGCGCTGGTCACGGAAACCGGCGTGGAGAATCTCAGCGGCTTTGTACCGTCGGCGGTGGCCGATGTGGAGCGCGTCATTGGCAAGAGTGGCGTTGTGCAATTCCGCCCCCCCGTATCGATCACCCCAACGGTGCCACCGCGCGCGCCGGGAGGCCTCCGTCAATGAAATCGCCATTCCTCACGGCTGCGCTGGTTTGGGGCGGCGCCGTCATGTCGTCGTCCTCGGCGGCTGCGGATACCTACCCCAAGAACCCCAACATCGACGCACTCAACTACGCCTTCACGCTGGAGCTGAGTGATACCACAGACCGTATTGCCGGCGAGCTCGCGCTCGATGTGCGCTTTGTGGGGCCCGGTGTGCGCGCGGTGCGTCTCGATCTCATGGGAGCCACTTCCGCGCTGGCCGGGAAAGGCATGACCGTGTCGGCCGTGACCGTCAACGGCGGCGCCGTGGCATACACGCACACCGACAACGAGTTGCTGGTCCCACTGGCATCGACGCCGGCGGTCAATACGCGGGCCCGCGTGGTGGTACGCTACAGTGGCATTCCGGCCACGGGGCTCAAGATTGGCAATAACCGGTACGGGGAGCGCACCTTCTTCAGCGACAACTGGCCGGACAAGGCGCGGCACTGGCTCCCCACCATCGATCATGTTGGCGACAAGGCCACCAGCGAGTTCATTGTGTCGGCGCCGGCGCACTATCAGGTGGTGTCCAACGGTCTGCAACTGGAGAGCACCGACCTGCCCGGCGGACGCCGCCGCACGCACTGGAAGAACTCGGTGCCCATCTCACCGTGGCTTTATGTACTGGGCGTAGCCCGCTTTGCCATGCAGCGCGTGGACACCTTTGAGGGCAAGCCCATTGAAACGTGGGTCTACGCGAAAGACCGTGACGCCGGCTTTGCCGACTTTGCCACCCCCACCAAAGATGTGTTGGCGTACTACAGCGACTATGTCGGGCCCTTTGCCTACGAGCGACTGGCCAACATTCAGTCCAACAGCGTGAGTGGCGGCATGGAAGCCGCGTCGGCCATTCTCTATAGCGAAGGGTCCGTGTCGGGCACCGGCAGCGTGCGCTGGCGCAACGTGATCATCCACGAAATTGCCCACCAATGGTTCGGCAACGCCGTCACCGAGGCCGACTGGGATGACGTGTGGCTCAGCGAGGGTTTTGCGACGTACTTCACGCTGCTCTACATCGAACACGCGTACGGCCGCGATGAGTTTGTGCGCGGTTTGCAGAGCAGTCAGAACACCGTCCGCAGCTTTGCCGCAAAGAACCCGACGTACACCATCATTCACAAGAATCTGAGTCGCATGGAAGATGTGACCAGCTCCCACACGTATCAGAAGGGGAGCTGGACGTTGCACATGCTGCGCGGTGTGGTGGGCTCGGCGGCGTTTCAGCGTGGCATTCGGGCGTACTATGCCGCGCACTTCAACGGCACCGCCACCACCGCCGATTTCCGTCGCGCCATGGAAGAGGCATCGGGGCAGGAGTTGGGCTGGTTCTTTGACCAGTGGCTCTACAAGCCCGGCAATCTCAAGGTCGACGGTAGCTGGACCTACGATGCCGCGGCGAAACAGGTCCGCATCACGCTCAACCAGACACAGACCGACGGTAGTCTCTTTGCCATGCCCATTGAGGTGGGCGTGTACAGCAAGGGGCAGCCAACACCCGTCGTGGAGCGTGTGCGCATCACCGGCAAGACCAATGTGTTTACGATCCCGGCGCCGGTGGCGCCAGATAGCGTGCGCCTGGACCCGAATATGTGGGTGTTGATGGATGCCACGTTTGCGAAGAAGTAACACCGTGACCATTCACCGTCTTGTCGTACGGCGTTCGCTGCGCGCGCTCCTGCCCGGCGTACTGGCCGCCTGCACGACGGTCAGCGACACCACACCGGCCGCGGATCTCATTCTGCACAATGGCCGCGTCTACTCCATGGCGTGGCCTGAGCCGACCGTGAACGGAGTGCCGTCGGCGCAGGCGCCGTATGATTCCGTCAACGGCTGGCGCCATGACGCAACGGCCGTTGTCGTGCGCGAGGGGCGCGTGGTGTTTGTGGGCAACGATTCGGCAGCGCTCGCGCTGAAGGGGCCTACCACGCGCGTGCTCGATCTCAAAGAGCACGTGGTGCTCCCCGGCCTCGTGGATGCCCACACGCATGTGGCCGAACTGGGGCAGTCGCTGGATCGGGTCAATCTCACCGGCGTCGCCACGGAAGCCGAGGCCGTAGCGCTCATTGCCGCACGCGCCGCCACCACCCCCAAGGGCGAATGGATTCTGGGGTACGGGTGGGACGAAGGCGCGTGGGCCAATCGCTATCCCGACAAGACGCTGCTCACCGCGCGCGTCCCCGATCACCCGGTCATCCTGCGCAGCCTGCACGGCTTTGCGGCATGGGCCAACGAGCGGGCGCTCACACTGGCGGGCATTACGCGGAATACCCCTGTACCCACTGGCGGCGAGATTCGTCTCGACGCGAAGGGTGAGCCTACCGGGCTCGTGCTCAATCGTGCCGTGCCCCTGTTGGACAACGCGGTGCCCCTGCCAACGCCAGCGCAGCGCGACGCACAGGTGCTGCGCGCGTTGCACGTCATGGCGCATGCTGGCTATACCGGCGTGCACGAAGCGGGGGTGGCCCCCGACGTCATGGATAGCTTCGAGCGTCTGGCGCTGCGCGATTCCTTGCCGCTGCGCGTGTACGCCATGCTCAGTGCGCGCGATTCATCGCTGATCAGGCAATGGATTACCCGCGGCCCGTTCACCAGCGCCAACGGCATGTTGTCGGTGCGAGCCGTGAAGGCCTACTACGATGGTGCCCTTGGTTCACGTGGCGCCCAGTTGCTGGCGGACTACGCCGATCAACCCGGGCACCGCGGTGTCAGCGGCGGCTCGTACGGTTTTGATCAACGACTGGTCGCCGACATCATGAGCGTCGGTTTCCAGGTGGGTATTCACGCCATCGGCGACGCCGGCAATCGCGCCACGCTCAACTTTATCGATTCCGTGATGCGTGCCGCCCCCAAAGCGCGTGGGTTGCGCCACCGGGTGGAGCATGCGCAGGTCGTTTCGCCGCCGGATCTCGCGCGCTTTGCCTCTCTGGGGGTGATTGCCTCGGTGCAACCACCACACGCGGTAGAAGACAAAGGCTGGGCCGAGACGCGCCTTGGCGCCAATCGTATTGGTGGCGCCTACGCCTGGCGCACCCTGCGGCAGGCCGGTGCCGGCCTGGTCTTTTCGTCTGACCTGCCCGGGTCTGACTGGAGCCCTTTCTACGGGCTGCACAGCGCCATCACTCGGCAGGACACCAGCGGTACGCCGCCGGGGGGCTGGTATCCGGCGCAGCGCATGACCCCGGAAGAAGCGGTGCGCGGCTATACCGTGTGGAGCGCGACCGCCGGTTTTGATGAAACGCAGGCCGGGGTCATTGCGGTGGGCAAGCGGGCCGACCTGACGGTGATGGATGTGGATCCATTTCGGTCGGAGGGACCGGCCTTGCTGAAGGGACGGATCATGACGACCGTGTCGCGCGGGCGGGTGGTGTACCTTCGGACGCCATAGCGTCCATCATCTCCGCATAGTGATACGTCCCGCTTACCGTCGGCTGCGTCTTCGCCGTTGCGATCATGGCCTGCGCGATCTGCTCCACCGTAATCGAGCGGTAGCGCGCCGGCGTGATGAACGAGAACAGCGGGAGCAGTTGCGCCAGCAGCCATGGCGTATGCCTGGAGCCGAGAATCATGGCGGGACGAAACACACTCACGACCGCTGGGCCCTCGGCGCGAACCGCTTCTTCCGATTCGCCCTTCACCCGATTGTAGCGCGGCATGCCGGCGGCGCCGGAACCGGTGGTTTTTGCCTGCGGGTCCGCACCAGCGGCCGACATGTAGCACAGGTGCCGTACCACGCCCGATGCGCGAAGCCCGCGCGCAAAGGCGGCGTTGAGCGCAACATCGATGGCGCGGTGTTCTTCAAGTGTGATGTTCGCGGTGCCGGCACTAATACCCAGCACACTGAACCCCACCACGTCACCCTCAAAGCCCTGCAGCGCCGCAACGGTGGCGGCCTCGAGTGCGGCGGGGGTCATCTGGGCGACCAGCTGCTCGCGCAGCGCACGCCCCTCTTTACGAGCCAGCGTCACTGCGTCCGGGAGAGAGCGACGGCCGAGGGTGATGACCGTATCAAACGCCGCATCGCACAGCAGCGAATGCAGCAGCGCACCGCCCACTGAGCCGGACGCGCCAAGCACAATGGCGGTGCGCGTCGTCGTCATACGCGCACCCGTTCTTTGCGGAACGCCAGCATGGCCAGGCTCAGGAGGCACGCGAAATCGACGCCATGGCCGCGGCAAGATCCGTCTCATCCGTACTACCCATTACCACTCCACCGCCCTGCAGCAACAGCTCGCTGGCGCGCGAGGTGTGCGGAGCATCGACGAGTGCCACCAGCATTGACGAATTGGTGGTGAGCCCTTCGCCCATCTGCTTCAGTAATGCATCGGGAAAGCCGAGATCGATGAAGTAGGCGGCCAGCGCTCCACCGGCGGCAAGCGTCAGGGAACCAACCCCTGGCAAAATCAGGCCGGCCACGGCGCCAACGAGCGCACTCTTGCCCACGCCCCAGTCCTGCGACTCCGTAAAGTCTACGGTACCGCTTCCATCGCGCGTGATGATGGCGACGTTCCCCAACCCGATAGCGGCGGCCTTGAGCATGTCGGCACCGCTCGTGGCGCCGTTGGGGGTATTGAAGCTGGCGATCAGTATCTGACGGGCAATCGCGTCTGGCATAACGACTCCTGAGGATTGGGGTGACCCGGAAGAATAGGGGCAAGAACAGCGCCACCGGCAATGTGCGCCCGGTTCGCGGGCTTCGACAGGGACTCGCCCGCTGCTCGCGTGGTCGGCGGGCGCATGGTATTCTCCTTTCGTCCCCGAACTCGATTCCTTTCTATTGCGAACATGAACGCGAAGAGTGTGCTGGACCGGCTGTCGTCGTCGCTGGCAGAGCGCTATGCGTTGGAGCGCGAGATCGGGCAGGGGGGGATGGCCACCGTATTTCTCGCGCGCGATCTGCGGCACGAGCGTCGGGTGGCCATCAAGGTGCTCCATCCGGAGCTGTCAGCCATGCTCGGCCCCGATCGCTTCCTCAGCGAGATCAAGCTCACGGCCAGCCTGCAGCATCCGCACATTCTCCCGTTGTTTGATTCCGGGGTCGCCGACGGGCTGCTGTATTATGTCATGCCCTTCGTGGAGGGCGAGACACTGCGCGCGCGATTGGAGCGCGAGCGACAGCTCCCCGTCGCCGACGCGATACGGCTGGCCCGGGAGATTGCCGATGCCCTGCATTACGCGCACGAGCGTGGCGTGGTGCATCGCGACATCAAGCCGGAGAATGTCTTGCTGCAAAGTGGCCGCGCCGTCGTGGCCGACTTTGGTATTGCGTTGGCGGTACAGCAGGCCGGCGGCACGCGCATGACGCAGACCGGCATGTCACTGGGCACTCCGAACTACATGGCCCCCGAGCAGGCCATGGGTGAGCGCAACGTGGATGCGCGGGCCGATGTCTATGCGCTGGGCGCCATGACGTACGAGATGCTGGCCGGTGAACCGCCGTTTTCCGGACCAACGGCACAGGCCATCGTGGCGCGCGTCATGACCGAGCGCCCACGGTCATTGCACACCATTCGCGATACGGTGCCGGAGCAGCTGGAGACGGCTGTCAACACGGCGCTGGAAAAACTGCCCGCTGATCGATTCAGTACCGCCGCGCAGTTTGCCTCGGCGTTGGAAGTGGCCCTGACTGCACCGCACACATCGGGAGCGCGGCAGGCGTCGGTACCGCCATCGCGTACACGGGGGGCGCGGGTGGCGCTCGTAGGTGCCATGGCCCTGGTGGTGGGTGCATTGCTTGGTGCCTTCGGCATGTCGCAGCGCAGTGGCTCTACCGCGCGTGACGCTGCCCCGCCGCTCAAGTTTGCCGTGGTGCCGCCAGACTCGGTGGCGCTCCGGCTCATCTGCTGTGGACAGCTCTTTGCCATATCACCCGATGGGCGTTGGCTGGTCATGCAAGGCACGCAGCAACAGGCCGGCAGCGACAGCGCGAACGCCGTCAGTCGCTATTCCCTGTATCTGCGTGACCTGACGGAGTTGAGCACCCGCAAGCTTCCCGATACGGACAGCGCGACCTCGATATTTTTCTCCCCCGCGGGTGATGAGATTGGATTTGTTCGCGGCCGACAGCTGTACCGGTTAGCGCTGTCGGGCTCAGAAGCACAGCCCGTGGCCGAGGTGCCGGAAGGCTTTGTCGCGGGCGGTAGTTGGGGGAGCGATAACCAGATCGTAGTAGCCGTCAGCAGTCGCATGCTGCAGGTGCCGGTGTCGGGCGGGACCCCCGCTACGCTGTTCACCTCCGAGTCGCCTGACATACAGCTGGGCGGACCGCAGCGGTTCTCGCCCGAGAAAGTCCTGCTGTACACGACTGGTGGCTACAGCCACGAGCCGCAGATCGTGTGGCGATCGCTGGCCACAGGCAAGTCACGTGTGGTGGTCGCTGGCGCGACACCCACCTATCTGCCGGAGCAGCGTGCGCTACTGGCGGTACGGAACGATGGCGCCCTGATGCAGTATCCGTTCAATCTGGCAACGGGCGACACGACCGGCCCCGGGGTGCGCATTGCCTCCAACGTGACGCGCCGTTCGCCCATTGTGATTCACGGCGAGTACAGCGCATCACGAACCGGCACGGTTATCCTGGCCACGCGAGGCGACGAACGGCTCAACGCCGGCGCGATCCTGGTGGATCTGTCACGCGGCGCACCGACCAAACGTATTCTCCCCGAATTCACGGCATTTGGGGATGCCTATGTCGATCCGACCGGAAAGCGGGTCCTGGTTACCGCTTCCACGGAACGGGGCGCACCACGGGTCCCCTACGTCTACGACATCCAACGTAACGTCGCAACGCGTCTTTCCTTCGAAGGGGCGGTCACATCCATCGCCTGGACGCGTGGCGGTGATTCGGTGTTGTATTCCGCCAGTTCCACGGAGATCTTTGCCATGGCGCTCGAAGGCGCTCGTGCTCCGCGATCATTACTGCAATTGCGCGGATGGAGCACGTCCGGGGCGCGCATGAGTGCGTGGGGCCCGTGGATCGCCTTTACCGGGGCCCAGCAGGGCGATTCCAACCGGGTGACCTCAATTGGCATCGTCCATCGCGATTCGTCCGGCGTAGTGCGCCGCCTCGATCCGTCACGATTCACTCAGTATGAACCGTCCATCTCACCGGATGGACGGTGGATTACCTACATCTCCAAAGAGAATGGGCGCGACGATATCTTCGTGAGCCGCTTCCCTGTTGCGGACGGCAAGTATCTGGTCTCGCCACGCGGGGGGACGTACCCCAGCTGGTCCACTGACTCCCGCACGATCTTTTTTCAGTCCGGTACGCAAATCATGGCCGCGACGGTGGCGGCTCCCAGCACATCGCCCAATGCGGCGCCGGTCATTGACGCACCGCGCGTGCTCTACAGTCGGTCGCCGTGGGCGCTCTTCGATATCACACCCGACGGCAAGAGCCTGCTCTTTGTCGATCGGGTTCGCGAGGGCGATCCCAAAACGCTGGTGGTTTCGCTGAACGCGGTGGCGCGGCCGTAGCACGTAGGGCGCTGGTTGGCGGCCTGGGCAAAGGCGCGCGAGATTGAGGGATCTCCAATCCCAGACATTCCAGGAGCATCGATGCGCACCACCCTGATGGCCCTGATCACCATTTCGTTGCTGGCAGCAGGCGCTAACGCCCAGACAACAGGGAGTGGTGGCACTGGCAATGCCGCGCAAGCCGCGCAGCGACAAGCCAACGCGAACAAGCCGCGCACCATTGAGGGCATCAACACAGTGTGGCTTGAGGAACTCACGCAGCCCGAGTTCCGCGACATGATCAAGGACGGCTACACCACCGTACTCATTCTTACCGGAGGCGTCGAGAACAACGACGGCAACCTCCAGATGAACAAGCACAACATCAACAACAAGCTGCTGGGCGAGATGATCGCGCGCAAAATGGGGAAGACGCTCGTGGCGCCGCTGGTCACGCTGGAACCCGGCAATGCGGGCCCAAACATTCAGCCCGGCCGTGCCGGCCCCATGCTGTCACAAGCCACGTATGCCGCGCTGTTGTTCGACATGGGTAATTACCTGCGCAGCATGGGCTTCAAGGAGATCTATTACCTGGGCGACAGCGGCGGCAATGCGCGCGGCATGCAGAGCGCGTCGGATTCACTCACGAAGCTGTACGCCGAGAGTCCCGACAAGGTGGTCTTCAAGCACATCCCGGAGTACTACAACCACACCAGCGTGGTGCAACCGTACATCCAGAACGAGCTCAAGATTCCCGAAGGGATCAAAATTGGTGCGAGCTCCGGCACCAGCGGGCTGCACGAAGAGCTGGGCATTGACGCCACCATGGCGCTCGTCGATCCGCAGTCCATCCGCTTTGCGCAGCGCGTCAAGGCCGGCCAGGCCGAAATCAACGGCATCAAGTTCGAATCACTGGCATGGCTGCAGGAGCTCGGTCGCAAGGTGGCGGAGCTGCGGATGAATACCACCATCAAGGCGATTGAGGCGTATCGGGCGACCTGGCGTTGAGTGCCAACGCGTTGACCGACACATACCCGCCCCCTATGACGTGGGCGGAATGACGGCCTGTGCCATGCCGACGTTGAACGGATCGCACCAGATGATCACGTGGGTGTAGCGCACGCCGGCCGGCACCTGGAAGGTATACCGCTGAGCGCCCGTGCGAGCCCGCAAGGCGGCAACGCGCAGCGGCTGTCCACGATTCGGATTGGCATCGGTGTTGAGATACACAAACGGCCCCGGCGTGCTGGCAATGGTAAAGTCGGGGGAGAAGTCGAGTTGCGCGACGCCTTTGTCAATCACCAGGGTTGCGGTGCCTGTCACGTTGTAGCCGGTTCGCGTGAAGGACGCCGTGACGCCAGTGCCGTTCGGCAGAGAACCATCGGGTGCAACAGGAGTGGCGTTGGGCGCCATGGGAGGTTCCGCGTTGCTGCAGGCGGCCACGACACCGAGTGCCAGCGTACCGATGGAGCGAATCAAACGCATTGATCATGTCCCCGTGTTGAAGTGAGTGCCGTGAAACGGTGCCGGTACGACAACAGTGTGCAGCGGGTCAGTCGCTGGCGCTCGCGCCAGCCGCAGTGGCCCGGGTTACCGCGTCCATCACCTGCCCCGGCGTGAGGACCGCCGACAACACCTCCGCCTGGGAATTGGCCGCCGACGGGTACATCACATACAACGGCACGCCACTCCGCCCGAACGTCGCCAGCAGGCGGGTAATTTCCGCGTTGCGCGAGGTCCAGTCGGCACGCAGCAACACGACCTTCCCATTGGCAAAGGCCTGCTGCACGGCGTCGGTATGCAGTACCACGCGCTCGTTTACCTGACAGCTCAGGCACCAGGCGGCCGTGAAGTCCACGAACACGGCGCGCCCGGCTGCCCGTGCCTCCGCGACCCGCGCCGCCGACCACGGCTCCCACCCAACGGGCGTGGGGGCCGCCACCGGGGCGACCACCGGTTGCGAAGCCACCGCAAAGCCACCGCCCGCAATGGCCAGCCCTGCAAACGCCAAGGACACCACGCTGCGGCGCGCGTGACCGGCCAACTGAGCGCGCCCAGCCATCCATCCGGCAAACGACACCACTACGCCAACCAGCAGGGCCAGCGACAGCTGGTCGGTACCCGCCTGTCGCCCGAGCACCCACAGCAGCCACACCACGGTCGCATACAACGGGAAGGCCAACAGCTGCTTGAATGTTTCGAGCCACGGACCCGGGCGCGGGAGCCGGCGCAGGAGCGATGGATTGCTGGCCAGCACCATGTACGGAGCGGCGAGCCCCAGCCCCAGTGAGGTAAACACGGCAAGACCAATTGCCGCGTGCTGCGTGAGCGCGTAACCAAGCGCGGCGCCCATGAACGGCGCCGTGCAGGGCGTGGCCACTACCACCGCCAGCAGTCCGGTGAGGAACGAGTCAACGTAGCGCTCACCGCCGCCCACAGCGCCCAAACGCGTGAGGCTCATGCCCATGGTGAAGACACCACTCATGTTGAGGGCCAGCGCAAACACGACCAGCGCAAGCACGGTCACCACCGCCGGTGACTGCAAATGGAACCCCCACCCCAACTGTGCCCCGCCAGCCCGGAGGGCATACAGCGACCCGGCCAACACCCAGAAGGTGGTCAGTACACCTGCGGTAAAGACCATCGCGTGCTGCCGACCGGCATTGCCGTTCCCGTCGTCTCCGCCACGCTCAACGAACGACAGGATCTTTATCGACAGGACCGGGAAGACACACGGCATCAAATTGAGCAGCAGCCCGCCAACAAACGCGAGTCCGATGGCCAGCCACATACCAATGCGTGCCCCTTCGGCCAAACCCTCGGACTCCGCAACCGCACTCGTGCCCGTCGTCGCACGGGTGGCAGCATCGGCCACCGCGCCGCCCGTGCCCACCGCTGTGGGGCCGTCCAGACGAGCCAGCACCGTGGCAGCGCCAGCGGGAGGCGCCGAGAGCACGCGGGCATCCAACTGTGTCCCCACCGCGGAGGTGGCCACGTCGTGGACCAGCACACCGGTCACCCGTGACGCCGTGTCGGACAATGACTTGTCAACGGTCATCGCCAGAATCAGCGTGTCGCCCACCAGCACCACGCGCTGTTCCGCGGCGTGTTCCAGTACGCCGGTGGAATCGGGCACCAGATAGGCAGCGCGCAGTGTGCCACGTGCGGCGTCGGGCACTCGCGCCACCAACACCAACCGCGAGCCGTCGCGCCAGATGCGCGTGTCCCATCCAGTAGATGGGGTGGTCAGACGGGCGCGCGTATCCGCAATAGCCGATGCCCAGGTGGAGGGCATCGTGCGCGCAGCGGCTGGAGCGGTCAGGGCGACGTGCCCACTGGCCGGCAAACACACGTCAGCACAGACCAGAAAATCCACGTCGGCGGCGATGTTCAGCGTGGTGCCAACGGGCACCGACGACGCCACCGTCAGGTCGGCCAGCACCAGCACCTCGCGCTCGTAGCCGTAACTCATGAACGGCGGTTGCGGCAACACGTGCGGAACGGGATAGCGCAACGCCGACACCGTGACACCGGACGGCAGCGTCCAACTCGCATGGAGCGGCAGCCCGGCGTCGCCCGGGTTGGTCCAGTAGGTATGCCAGCCGGGCTCCATCGTGATCCGGAACGCGACGGTTGTGCTCGAGCCCGGCTGGAGCCCGCTCCGTTCGGCCACCAACGCAATGTCACTGTTCGGCGACAGGTCCTCAGTGGCGTCTCGACCTTGCGCCTCGACCCGCACTGTCCCAAACAGGACGGCCAGTGAGAGGAGGAACGCGGCAAGGCGTGAGGACATGGGCGGTAACCGGTCGAACGTGAAAGGGTGCAGCGGGGCCATTGCAAGGAAAGAGACCGAACCGCCTGCAAAAGTTCCGCGGGAACCAAATCCGTGTGCATTGTCTAACTCACTCGTGCCCCTTTCCCTTGCCCCAGGTGAATATGTCATTGGACCCCCGCCGTTCCCCGCGCCCGCTGTGGCGCCTGGTGCTCCCCCTCGCTCTTGCCGCCGCCGTTGCCACTCCCACCGGCACCGCCCACGCGCAGGCCGCGATGCTCGGCCCCGTGGATGGGAAGGAGTTGGCCCCCACCGACATCGAACGGATCGTAGTGGGCTCAACGGCCCCCGACTTCGCCCTCGGCAAGTTTGGCGGTGGCACGGTGACGCTGTCGTCACTGCGCGGGGCGAAGAACGTGGTGCTGGTGTTCTATCGTGGCTTCTGGTGCCCGTATTGCGTCGCGCAGCTCAAGGAGATGCGTACGTTGCTCACCAACGAACTCAAGAAGGACACGGAGCTGCTGGTCGTGTCGGTCGACGATGACGCCGGTACCCAGAAGGCCATCGACCGCATTGCGGCCGACGGCACGAAACCGGACTTTACCTTTCTTTCCGACCCCGACCATACCGTCATCGCGCGCTACGGTATCTTGAACCCGGCCGGCACACGGCGTGGCATTCCGCATCCGGCCACGTACGTGATTGACAAGAAGGGCGTCGTGCGCTGGCGCGACCTGCAGACCGATTACAAAATTCGCCCCACCAACGCGGCGGTCCTCACCGCGGTGCAGGCGCTTCGCGCCCGCTGAGTCGGCATCGCGCGGCCGCTCTACCTGGCCGCGCGAAGATTCAATGTCCAGTCGTACTTCGTATCGACCCAGGTAAAGGCACCGCTGCGCAACAGATCGCGCGCGGTGCCTTCGGGTAGGTAGCGCGCCCAGAAGGCCCCCACACCGGCAAGCGTACCGCCAAAGTCGTCACGGTACCAGGTGAAGATGGGCGAGCCGTACACGGTGCGCGCCGGCACATCCACCCGGTTCTTCGTCGTCTGCGCAAGAAAGCGGCGCGCCTGCTCATCAAGCTGCGCGTCAATTCGACTGCCGACATATGCTTCCGTGCGCAGCGGCGGACACCCCTTGGCGGCACACACGAGGGCCACGTGAATGCGTGGATCACGATACGTGGGGCGGATGATGTTGTGCTCCACGTCGTCCAGCGTCAGGGTGCGACCACCGGCTTTTACAATGGGTTCCGCCCAGGGACTCTTGAACGTCACCCCGAAGCGCTTGTTGATGTCGCGAATGGAACGTCGTTCCTTGCGACTGTTGATCAGCGCAATCGTGTAGGCGTTGTAGGTATTGATCCAGAAGGCGAGTTGATCGGCGCGCGCCATGCGTTCAGGGTGTGCGGCGGCGAGCGACGCGAGATACCGTGTGAACTCGGGCGATCGCGCAAAGGCATCATAGTCCACCATGCCGTCGGTTACCCAGGCCTGCAGCATGCGGTCGAAGGGGACATGATCCACCACCTCCCCGGGCGCCGGCGCTCCGCCCTGTGCCTGCAGCGTATCAGGTAAGGGCGACGCAACGCCAAGGAGCGCGGCCGCGGATAACCACCCGACGCGTTTGGCAAGCGCCGGCAGGAAGGAGAGTGCGACCAGCAGCCCGCCGGCAACGGCGACACGCAGCAGCGCCGCTTCGCGTGCGCCGTCAACTCCGGCCAGCAGCGCGTCGGCAAAATAGGTATAGACCATGGTACCGGGAATGATGCCAAGAGCCGTCGCCAGCACGTAAGAACCGGGGCGCACCCCGGCCAGTCCGGCCCCGAAATTGATGCCGTTGAATGGAATGATTGGCAGGAGCCGCAGGCGGAGCAGGGCGCCAAACGCCTGTTCTCCCGCAAAGCTGTCGAGTGCCGCCGCGCGCGCGCCCAGCAACGACCGCACCGCCTCGCGTCCAAGAGCGCGGGCGAGCAGATAGGCACCCGTTGCCCCGAGCGTCGCGCCTATCCAGTTGAACAACGAGCCGAACCACGGCCCGAACACCGCGCCGCCCATCAGCGTCAACGGTGTTGCCGGCAAGCCCACACTTGAGGCAATCGCGTACGTGGCCACGAAGGCAGGCGCCGCCCACGCGAACTGCCGCACCTCGCGCACGAGCCCGGGGAGCCGTTCGATCTGCAGTTGGGCCAATACACCCGTTGAGCGGGCCGTGAACCAGGCACCCAACAGAACCAGCACGAAGAGCGCCAGACGAAACCAGGCGCTGCGCAGGATGGAACTGGTCATATCGATCGCGGGAGAGGACGCGTCGTGAGCAACGTCACGGCAGCGCCGGTAAGGAAGATGAGAGGAATGCCGTAGATCGCCCACGGCCATGTGTAGCCACCCGCCTCACCCACGACGAGATAGCAGCCGGTCCCCCACAGGACGCCCACCGTCATGCTGGCCCATGCGGCCGTCGTATTGGCGCGCGGCCAGTGAAAGCCCGCCAACAGCGCGAAGGAGAGCGCGGCAATGGGGATGTTGGCGAGAATGAGCCGGTCGAGAATGCGATCCACCAGAAACGTGGCGCCCAGCCAACTGGTGAGCGCCAGCACCACCAGCAGCCCGCGCTGTGCGCGTACCGTGCGCCACGACTGCGACCCGAAGTCGGTGGCAAGCATGGTAGCCATGGCGCTCCACACACCAGCGAGTGTCGTCAGCGCAGCGCCAAAGAGCACGGCCAGTCCCAGCCCGCGAACCCCCGCGGGAAACCAGCGTAACATCATGGTGGGAACGGCCAGCTGCGCATCTGGCAGATTGGGCTGATCCACGCGCAAATGCGCCGCCGCCAGCACCACCACGCCGTACAAGACGAACACGAGTACGGCGCTGATTGCCACCGCACGCACTGCGACCCGCGGACTGCGCGCCGCGAAAATTTTTTGCCCGTACCAGGGGGCCGCGATGTACGTGAAGCAGGTGAGCACCACGAGTGTGAGCACGAAGCGCAGCGACAGCGCCGGGTCGTTCCACTGCACCGCCGGATCAAACGACCGCTGTGCCTGCGTAAACACGCTCGCCAATCCGCCCTTGGCGGCAGCGGCCTGCACACCAAACCAGAGCAGCAGCGGCAGCAAGACGATCGTGGCCACAAACCCCACGAGATCTGCCCGCACCACCGAGAGCAACCCGCCCGGGAGTACGGCGGCTAGCACCACGAGTGTGAGCACCAGAGCGAGTAACGGCAAGGGGACCGCGGCTGGCGCGAGCGGTGCAAACAGCAGCGCGAGCGACTTGACATACGTGGCCGTGAAACCGGTCATGGCAAGCAACAGCAGCGCCGACGCCGTCCGGCCCACGGCGGGAGAATACCGTTCCGCGAAAAGCTCGGCCACCGACAAGCGGTCGAATGTTTTCCAGGCGCGTGCGACGGTGAGTGTGTAGAACACGAGCCCAACCAGAAAGACGGCCGGCAGCATGAGCGCCACCGGACCAGCCGCGTACCCGGCAGCGGCAAAGGCCATGAGCGTGCTGGTATTGAACTCTGTCATCACCAGGGTGGCCACCAGCGGCAGCAGCCCAAGGTCGCGCGATGCCACGGTAAACGACGAGGAGGACGTGGTACGCCGCCAGCCCACGACGGCCAGCGTGGTGACCAATCCAAGGAACGCGAACACGTCCAGCACAGCAGGCATGCAGCAGGGAATGAGAGTCAGCGGTGGGTGGGAACTTACGCGCCAGGTCCCGTCTTACTGACCCGGTCGGCGGTTCCTCGTACATCAGCAAGACGGCATGTCCATGAATAGTTTCACCCCCCGCACCTTGCAGCGGGTACTCCTCGTCGTAACGGTTGTCGCCGGTACCGCGACGGCCCACGCTCAGGTGCGCCCCGACTCGGTGGCGCGTGACTCGGTCAGCAAAGCGCGCCCCTTGCTCGACTCGGTGCGCGTGACCGCCAACAAGCCCCGCGCGTTGCTCGATCAGCGGGCAGCGGGACTGGGCGGAGCCATTGAGGCACGGGAGCTCACCGCGCTGCCAACGGACGCGCGCGACCCCATCAGCCTCCTGTACAACATTCCCGGCATTACCCAGGCAACCGGCTTCTTTGGCGATGCCCCGCGCCTTTCCTTTAATGGCGGCAATGCCCTCTACTCGCAGTACCTGCTGGATGGGCTCGACAATAACGAAGGGTTCCTCGGTGGGCCGCGCGTGGAGGTGCCGCTGGGCGCCATTGCCCGAATGGACGCCCTGGTAAACGGGTACACGGCGGAGTTTGGCCGGAGCCCCGACGGCGTGGTCAATGTGACATCACTCCCCGGCAGCAGTACGCGGGGCGGCGACGTGTTCCTCTACCAGCGGCCCGGTCGTCCCCTCGACGCCCGCCTTCCCGTGACCTTTGGCGCCGTTCCGCAGGCGCTCAATCGTCGACAGGAAGGCTTTGAGCGGCTGCAAGCTGGTGGCTCCTACCGCACCGCTGCGCACAATGGGCGCACCCTGGCCGCCACGGCGCTGGAGTACACCAACGAGCAGGAAGACCGGATCGGCTCCACCGCGCTCGCGCAATTTCTGGGCACCGAACGTCGCCAGACAGTAAAGGGCTATCTGCGACTCGATCGCGGCTGGTCGCCAACACAAACCACCACGCTGCGCTTTGCCGGCAGTGGCGTGGATCGGGCCGGCAACGGCAGTGGGGTCGTTACGCCGGAGGCTGACATCAGCACCCGACGCATCGGCACGCTCAGCGCCCTGACCCATCGCTCCACGCTGTCTGGCGGACGGGCGTCGAACACGGCGTCGTTCCAGTACGGCACCTACCACTGGTACTTTCCCCCGGTCCGCAGCGATTTCTCGCAGCCGCAGGTCACCATTGTCGCGCCTGACCGCGCTGTGCAGGCGGTGGTTGGATCCAGCAACTTCGTCTTCGACGAACGCGAAAAGCAGTTCCAGCTGCGCGACCTGTTTGAGCGTGAGCTCTCGACCACGCACCGGCTGCGCGCCGGTGCCGATGTCATTCACGCCCGGTTTGCATTGGCCGCCGCGAGTACGAATCCGAATGGCTCGTACACCGTGGTCAACGAGGGCAACATCAATGCGCCCGTCGGTCGCACACTCTCCATTCGCGATGTGCCCTCAACGGCCCGTGTGCTGTCGTATACCATTGACGCGCGTCCGCAGCAAGTGAATCTCACGCAGACGACGTATGGCGCATTCCTTGAAGACGTGTGGACGCCAACCTCACGCGTGCGTCTTACGACCGGGCTGCGCTGGGACTACGACGACCTCACGTCGCGGGGCGAGAGTGCTCCCGATCTCGACAACATTCAGCCGCGAGTCTCGGCCACGTGGCTGCGGAGCGCGCGCGATGTGGTGCGGGCCAGCGTTGGTCGCTATGCCGGGCGCTTCCCGTATGCCATCTACTCCGATGCCATTCAGCTGGGCGCCGCCGGAAATGCCGTACTCACGTACGAAGGCACGTCGGCCCCGACGTTTGGGGCGGGCAAGTTGCCCTCGCAGATTGATGCGTCGGAAATTCAATCGGTGCCGCGCGAAGTCTTCCGGACCTTTGCCCTGGGCCTTGAACAACCCATGAGCTGGCAGTCCACGGTCGGTTATCAGCGCATCATTGGCAGCCGCTGGTCGGTGAGCGCCGATGTGATCTGGAGCGAGACGCGCAATCTGCCCTGGCTTGCCGACCTCAATCCCATTGGTACACGTCTCACACCGGGCGATACCACACCTGTCGTCTGTGCCAGTGCCTTCAGCTGCCCCGGCGATGCGAGTCGGCCCGCGTCGCCTGCAGCCACCGGGTTTCGGCGCGTAAGTACCGCGCAGTCGGGTGGGGAGGCACGTTATCGAGCGCTCTACGTTGCCGTGCGACGGGCCCTCTCCGACCGCTGGACGGTCGATGGCAACTGGGTATGGTCGCGCGCCGAGAACAATACCGAAGACATCAACTTCTCCGCCACGCAGGGAAACTGCTTCTCGCGCAATCAGATCGACGCGGTGACCGGCGCGGCCTGCACGAGCAACGAATGGGCCGACGCCAACAACGATCGTCGACACCGCGTGACCGTGCGCACCACCATTGCGCCACACCGCAGCGTGTCGTTCGGCGTTGTGGCCGACGCGCAAACCGGCGTCCCCGTCAATCGCCTGGCCGGAAGTGTTGATGCCAACGGCAGCATCACGCGATTCGATCTGCTGGGCAGCGGTCCCATCCGCGGCAATGGCTTCATTGGCAACGGTGATCGCTTTCCCGGTGTGGCCCGCAACGCGGAGCGGTTGCCGGGGAGCGTGACGCTGGGATTGAGCACCATCGTGCGACCGTTACGCTCGCGAGCGCCCGGACTCGAGGCGCGTCTCGATATCTTCAACGCCCTCAACTCGCTCGTGTGGGGCGGCTACGCGAACGGCACAGGTGGTGGTGGCAGCCGCACACAGTTTGGCCGGCCGGGCAGTCCCATCAACCTGTACGCCGCGGCGCCACCACGACAGTTTCAGCTGTCGCTGCGCTACGCATTTGGCAGCAGCACCAGCACGCTCACTCCCTGACCTCCGTGCATGATCGACGAGCCATTCCGGCGGTGGCTGGCGCGCTATGCGGCCGCGCCAGTACCCCTGCTCCACCGCCTCGGCATCACGCCAGGTGCGCTCTCGTGGACCGGAATCGTACTGGCCCTGGCCGCGACCGCTCTGGTCGCGCGCGGCGCGCTGGTGCCGGGGGTGCTCGTCTGGCTGGTCAGTCGTCTGGCCGACGGGTACGACGGCATGCTGGCGCGTCATACCAACGCCAGCTCGCTCTTTGGTGGCTATCTCGATCTCACGCTGGATATGCTGGCGTATGCCGCCATGGCGTGCGGATTTGCGTATGCCATGCCCGACGACCGCATGCTCTGGCTGCTGGTACTCGCCGGCTACATTCTGGCCATCACCACCACGCTGGCGCTCTCGTCGCTGGCCGAGCGAGCCGACCGGCAGCTGGGGGGCAACCGCTCCATCCAATTTACGCCGGGTATTGCGGAGGCTGGCGAAACGACTGTGGTGTACGCCGCCGTGGCGCTAGTGCCGGTCTACAGCCGCGCCATACTCGTGGTGTGGGTGGTGCTTCTGTTCGCAACGTTCGTGCAGCGAACACGGCTGGCGCACCGTATTTTGCGCCCATGACTGAGGAATCGGGTGTTCGCCTCCCCTTCGACGAAGAAGCCATGCACTGGCTATCTGATGTCATGCGTTTTGCGTTGTCGCTCACGCGCGATCGCAGCGAAGCGGAGGATCTCGTGCAGGACACATATCTGACCGCGCAGAAGGCGTGGCATCAGCTTCAACCGGGGACCGACACCAAGGCGTGGCTGTTCACCATCGCCCGGCATCGGTTCTACCGGATTACGGAACGGGCGGAACGCCAGGTGGCCACGGACGCGCCCGAGCTGGAGTCACTCGCCGCCGCCGCGTACACCATCCAGCACGGAAGCACACTGGCCGACGAGTTGGAACGACAGGACATGCGTGACGCTGTACGCGCGAGCATGTATGCCCTGCCGGAGGTGTATCGCGAGGTCGCCATTCTGGTGGATTGGCACGATCAGCCGTACGACTCGGTCGCGCAGATTCTCGGCATCCCGGTCGGCACGGTACGCTCCCGGCTGTTTCGGGCCCGCCGACTGCTGCAGGAGCAATTGACCGCCTACGCGGAAGATCTCGGCATTACGGGTCGTTCCACACCACAGGAGGCTCGCCGGGTATGAGTCCTTCCATGTCCAACGACCCGGGCGCCGGCAACTCCATGGGCGCGATGAACGGCATGAATGGCATGAACGGCATGGACGCCATGCTCGACTGCGAGGCGGTCATGCGGCAGTTGTGGGACTATCTCGATCAGCAACTGACGCCAGACACCATGCAGGCCATCCATGGGCATTTGGAGCAATGTCAGAAGTGTCGTCCTCAGGCGGAGTTCCGGCGGGCGTTCGAGCGCGCCGTCGTCGGTGCGCGCGAGGACGCCGGTGATACCGATGCCCTGCGTGACCGTATTCGCGCTGCCTTGCGCAACGCTGATCGCTCGATCGGGTAGGCTGCACAGTGGCTGATGCCAACACGGTCATGGCCGCCCGGCTACCCATCGCGCTCACGGTACTCGCGCTTCTGGTGCTCTGGGAGTCCGTACACCCGTTCCTGCCACTGTTTCGCGGGGAGCGGGCCGCGCTGATGCGCGTACAACACGGTGCCGCCAATGTTGCGCTCGGTGTGCTGAATGGCCTGGTGGTGCGCTTCGGCTTCCTCGGCGCATGGGCAGCGGTGTCAACATGGAGTGAGACGCAGGCCTTCGGTGTGCGCGTGTGGATCGGGGGCCCGGCGTGGGTACAGTGGGTGGTCGTGCTGCTGTTGCTCGATGCGTGGACCTACACCTGGCATCGACTCAACCATACGGTTCCCATCTTCTGGCGCTTTCACCGTCTCCACCATTCGGATGCACAGATGGATGTGACAACGGCCAGTCGCTTTCATCTCGGGGAAATCGTGCTCTCCTCGATTTTTCGCATTCCGGTGCTGGCGCTGGTTGGTGCCAGCGTTCTGCAGCTCGCCGTCTACGAGACCATTCTCTTTACGGTGGTGCAGTTCCATCACGCCAACATCGCGCTGCCCGAGTCCATCGACCGTGTACTCCGGGCGGTCATTGTCACGCCGCACTTGCACAAGGTGCATCATTCCGTCCGTGTCGATGAGCAGAACGCCAATTTCAGCTCGGTGCTGACCTGGTGGGATCGTGCGGCACGCACGCTTACCGTCTCGCCGCACCTGGCACAGGTGGTGTTTGGCGTCGAGGAGCATTCCTGATGTTGCCGCACGACAGCGCGCCAGGTGACTGGCCGTCCGATATAGCACTCCGGCCGTTTGATGCGGCCAATGCGCAACTGGTGCGCACCGTAGCGCCCAAGGGCTGGCTACCGCCCGTTCCCAAAGATCGCTACCACCTGGTGGTTGTCGGGGCTGGTACGGCCGGACTGGTAAGTGCCGCCATTGCCGCCGGTCTCGGAGCACGGGTCGCGTTGGTCGAGCGGCATCTGTTTGGTGGCGATTGCCTCAACTTTGGCTGCGTACCGTCCAAGGCGGTCATCCGCGCGGCCCGCGCCTGGCATGACGCACGACGGGCCGCGGCGGAATTTGGCGGACCGCAGGTGAGTGGGGACGGAGATTTTGGGGCGGTCATGGCGCGACTGCGTCAGCTGCGCGCCGCAATCAGTCACGTGGACGGGGTTGAGCGCTTTCGTTCGTTGGGGATCGACGTGTTCCTCGGCGAGGCGACGTTTACCAGCCCCGAAACAATCCAGGTGGGAGCGGCCACGCTTCGATTTCGGCGGGCCATCATCGCCACCGGTGCACGAGCAGCACGTCCACCCATTCCCGGACTGTCGGATACGCCATACGACACCAACGAGTCCATCTTTTCCGTGACTGAGCGGCCAGGTCGCCTGGTTGTTGTGGGCGGTGGGCCTATTGGCGTTGAACTGGCGCAGTCGTTTGCGCGCTTCGGGAGCCAGGTGACCATCGTGCATACGCATGCGCACCTGCTCCCCCGTGAAGACCGTGATGCCGCCGCAATCGTCGCCGCCTCGCTGGCGGCAGACGGCGTGCAGCTGGTGAACGAGGCCAGGATTGAACGCATCACGCACAACGGGTCACAGTTTACGGTGCACCTCGCAGGGAACGGTGAGGGCTCACGCATTGAGGCTGACCGTCTGCTCGTTGCCACCGGGCGCACACCCAATGTTGAGGGACTGGGCCTCGAAGCCGCTCAGGTGCAGTACACCCCGCAGGGCGTAACCGTGAACGATCAGCTGCGCACGACGAACCGGCGCGTGTATGCCATTGGTGACGTGTCCTCGAAGCTGCAGTTCACGCACGTTGCCGATGCGCAAGCACGGCTGGTGGTTGCCAATGCGCTCTTCTTCGGCATGGGTGGCGGGCGGGCCAGCACGCTGGTCGTGCCTCGCGTGACGTATACCGATCCCGAAGTTGCGCATGTGGGCATGACCGTCGATGAGGCCGCTGCTGCTGGTCAGGCTGTTGAAACCATTCGGGTCAACCTGGATGACAACGACCGCGCGCGACTCGACGGCGACGCGCATGGCTTTCTCAAGGTGCACCTGGCCGCCGGGAGCGACCGGATTCTCGGGGCAACGCTGGTCGCGTCACATGCGGGGGAGATGATCGGGGAGATGACGGTGGCCATCACCCATCGCCTGGGTCTTGGCGCCATCGGCAAGACCATCCATGCGTATCCCACGCAGGCGGAGCTGTTCCGTCGTGCAGCGGATGCCTGGCGCAAACAGTCATTCACCCCCCGGGTCGGTCGGCTGTTTGCCTGGTGGTTTCGGCTTGTTGGCTAACGGATCGCGCAGAACGCTCAACCGGACGGGAGCAGTTTCGATGAGCGAACGGTGAGAAAGGTCTAATGCAGCGGGGCGAGCGCGTGGCGGCGAGCAGACTACCCGTGTCACCTCCACCGGATGGGTTGGTGATGCCACCATTGCTCTGGAGCCACTCCATGTCACGTTCCGCCACATCCCTGCTCGCGCTGTCGGCGATCCTCCTGGCCGCCTGTGAATCGACCACATCGGTCGCTCCCGTCAGCGAGCCCGTGCTCGCTGCCAGCCCGAATGCGGCCGCAACGCACCGGTACGAAGTCACGGTGACCAACCTCACCACTGGCCAGCCACTCTCGCCGGCGGTTGCAGTGACGCACACGCGCGACTTCCGACTGTTCTCCGCCGGTACAGCGGCCAGCCTCGGCATTCAGGCGATCGCGGAAGATGGCAACCCCGGCGTGTCCGCCGCAGAGCTGCAGGGACGCGCCGGCGTCTTTCAGGTCGTTACGACTGGGGCGCCCATTGGACGCATTGGTGGCATGCCGTTCCCCAGCACCCTCCGCTTTGAGATCGAGGCGGCGGCAAACGCGAACTACTTCTCCTTTGCCACCATGTTGATCTGCACCAACGACGGATTCGGCGGCGTCAACGCCATCCGTTTGCCGCACGGCGCCACCACAACCATGGTGTACGCGGCGGCCTACGATTCGGGGACCGAGGTGAACGACGAGAAAGCCGGGTCCATTGTCCCACCCTGCTTCGGTATCGGTCCGGTGGTGCTCGCGGGTGGTGGTGGGAACCGCACCGCAGAAGGTGGCGTCGTGCGCATGCATCCCGGCGTCGCGGGCGGCATTGGTGACCTGACGGCCGCGCATGCGTGGACCGGCCCCGTTGCCAGCGTCTCCATTCGTCGCATCCGTTAAGTTTCGATATGGCCAGCCGGGTACTCCTCGTCGAAGACGATCGCAACTTGCGCGGATTCCTGCGGAAGGCGCTGCGAGAGGAAGGGTACGTTGTGGACGTTGCCGCAACGGGAGACGAGGGGTTCCCCATGGCCGAGGCGTCGGCCTATGATTGCATCGTGCTCGACCGCATGTTGCCCGGACTCGATGGGCTCTCCTTTGTGCGGGAGTTGCGCCGCAAGGGCCTGTATTCGCCCGTCCTCATGCTGACGGCACGGGGCGAACCGGGTGAACGCGTTCGCGGGCTCGAGTCTGGTGCCGATGATTATCTGCCCAAGCCCTTTGATCTCGCCGAACTGCTGGCGCGTATTCAAGCGCTCATTCGTCGGGCGCGCATGGTGCCCGCCGAACAGCTCCTGACCGTCGGTCCCATCTGCGTCGATCGGGTCAAGCGCCGCGTCACCGTGCACGGACGGGTTCTCGACCTCACGCCACGTGAATACGAACTGCTGGTGTTCATGGCCGAACACCGTGGTCGCACACTGTCTCGCTCGCGAATTGCCGAATCGGTATGGCACTATCAGTTCGACAGTGAAACCAATGTGGTGGACGTGTATATCAACTACCTCCGAAAGAAGCTCGGCGTTCTTGCCGACGGCACGGAGATTGTCACAGTGCGTGGAGTCGGGTATCGACTCGAGGAAGCCTGATGGAGCGTAGTCTTCCGCATGTTCTTACCAGGCACACCAGTGGTGTGCTGTGGCGTTCGCTTGGTGGCTTCGCCGTAATCATGATGGCAGCGGTCGTCGCCGTGTCTTGGTGGTCGGTTCGGCAGACGCTGGAGCGCACGGCAGACGTGGTGGAGTCGTTGCTCGGTTTGTACGCCGATCCCACCGGTGAGCCCACCACCGTAGCGCCGGCCATGCTGGTGGATCAGCTGGCCGGCGTTGGCGCGCGGTTTTTCATCACGCGGCGCATGACAGACGGGAATGCCCAGCGTCGCGCCTACTTCCTGACCCCGCAAATGCCGGCCAGGGAGATCGCCGGGATCTCCCCCAACGCGGATAACGAGGAGATCGCCGGTGCGCTGCGGGCCGGACTGGCCGGTCGGCAGCTGAACTTCGCCATTTTGCATCGCGCTCGTGGCTCCTTCGACATTTTTGTTGCCCTCGATCGCACGCCGTATCTCTTTGCGGTGGGCGGACTCTTGGTCGCCACCGTCGTGCTGCTGCCAATCAGCGTATTGGTGGCGAGGCGCGCCACGCGACAACTTGTGCAGGACAGTCTGGCACCGGTGGAACAACTCCGGGCGGAGATTGCCGCCATTACCCCCGCCGCCTTGCAGGAACGCGTCACGACACCAACCGGGTGGCGCGAGACGACCGAGATTGCCGACACCGTGAACGGGTTGATTGATCAGGTGGATCAGGCCCACCGTGCTCTGGCAGCGTTTACCGCCGATGCAAGCCACGAGTTGCGGACACCCCTCACCTTTGTGCGTGCGCAAGCGCAATGGCTGCTCGACCGTCCCCGTTCCGCGCAGGACATGCGTGAGGCGGTCGCGCTGATGTCGGATGAAGCCGAACGGATGCACCGTCTGGTTGAGCAGCTCCTGCTCCTCGCGCGAGGCGACAACAATGACCTCGAAACGCCCGAGTCACACGTTGATGTGGCCGCCATTGTGCACGAGGTGGCAGAAGTAACCACCGGCCTCGTGGCGCAACGCCCCATTGCAGTCGTGACCGACATCAAGGAACCGCTGCAGGTGCGCGGCGATGCGGGTCAGCTGCGCCAGATTCTGCTCAACCTGGCCTCGAACGCGGCCCGATATACCGACGCGGGGACCATTGCGTTGCGGGGGCGTCAGGTCTCAACGGGCATCGAGTTGGATGTTGCCGATACCGGCATCGGCATCGCACCCGCGCACGTTCCTCGGCTGTTCGAACGCTTCTTTCGCGCCGAATCGTCTCGGAGTCGCGCCTCTGGTGGCGCCGGTCTCGGATTGGCCATCGTGCGCATGCTGGTGGATCATCACGGTGGCGAGATCACAGTATCCAGCGAAGCCGGTCAGGGCAGTTGCTTTACGGTGCGAATCCCGACCGCCTAGCCCCCCTACCGCAGGCGATATAGTTCGCCAGTAGGTTCAAAGGGGCGGTCGTCGAAGACGTGCACCACGTCCCCACGCAGCATCAACGCCTTGGCCACGCCCACGGCGGCGGACTCCGTCAGCATGAACCGGGTACGCAACCACTCATGCAGCGCTCGTCCGGAGAAGCAGCTTTCGTACCAGAGCCCATACCGACGGCATCCGCCAATGAGAATCCCTTCGCGCTCACGGAGCTGTTGAGCGACGGCGTCAAGCTCCGGCAGAGCATCGTTCGAGTGTGCCGTGGCGTCGTGTTCGGCTCCGACAAAGCGAAAGAAGAGATAGGCGTCGGCAAAGTCGTGCTCGGACACCACATGCTCGATGTATCCGAGCGCCGTGAGCCGTTCGCCAAGACGCACCGCGACCGCTCGCGACACTGACCAGCGGTTGACCATCCACGTCACGGCATCCGCGGCAACAAAGCACTGCGGATAGCGACGCA
Source organism: Gemmatimonas phototrophica (assembly GCF_000695095.2). Classification (NCBI taxonomy): domain Bacteria; kingdom Pseudomonadati; phylum Gemmatimonadota; class Gemmatimonadia; order Gemmatimonadales; family Gemmatimonadaceae; genus Gemmatimonas; species Gemmatimonas phototrophica. The sequence goes on from NZ_CP011454.1 coordinate 4,480,997, forward strand.
GATGATGATGGCGATCCCGCACTTCGATGCCGTCCAGTCCGCGCATCTCGTCGAGCAGTTGCTCGTTGGTCAGCTGGGGAAGCCCTTCGCCGGGCGATTCGGTCAGTGGCTTGAGCCCCTCGGAGATGCGCGCCGAGCGACGCGGTGTCGGCACGCCGGAGGAGGTGGGCTCCGCGATGTCCGCATGGTAGGCGTCAATCCAGCGGCGAAAGTCCTCGATCGCCATGGGCCGGGCTACAAGATAGCCCTGCACGTATTGCACGCCACGCGTTGCGAGGTAGTCCCATTGGGCATCGGTCTCCACCCCCTCGGCAATCAGGGGAATTTGCAGCGTATGCGCCAGCGCGATGATCGTGTCCAGTACCGGCCGCTCAGTCGTGGAAGCATCGATCTGCCGTACGAACTCCCGATCGATCTTGAGTCGGTCAATGGTGAGACGCTCGATGGAAGCGAGGCTGCTTTGCCCGGTGCCAAAGTCGTCGAGTGCCAACTTGTAGCCAGCCTCCCGCAGGGCATGCAAGACCGCCTCGGAGCGGGCGTCCACCACGTCACGCTCCGTGACCTCCAGCAGCACATACTGCCGGGGAACCGATGCGGCGTCAAAGATCCGGGCGAGCGTTTCGTCGAAGGCTGGAGTACGCAGCTGCGCCGGCGTGATATTGAAGGAGAAGTACAGATCGCGGTGCGTTGCAATGATCGAGGCAAGCCGGTCGCGTGCCTTGGCCATGACCAGGTTGGACATGGGGACAATGAGGCGCGACTCTTCGGCCAGACCGATGAACTCCATTGGCGGGAGTACGCCACGAGCCGGATGCACCCAGCGCATCAGAATTTCCCCGCCTACGCACCGCCCACTTCGGGTATCGACGATCGGTTGTACATACGGCTCGAAACGCCGCTTGCGGAGTGCCACTTCAAGCCGCCGCTGGGGGTTCGCTCGATCGCGAAGCTGCCCTTGAATCCAGCTCATCGCGGCAATGGCGAGCGCGGTGGTCAGCAGCAGCAGCACGAAGAGGTTGCGCCGCACGCGAAACAACAGGTGATCGACCGTGATCGATTGCGTCAGGCTTATGCGACGCTCGGGTGACCACGACGTGCGCTGCCACAGTGCGCCGGCTGGTTCGGCCGGTTGTGGCACATTCATCCATGGCACGGGCGTGCCTCGTCCCGTTCCGACATGGCGGTCCCATCGATTGGCATTGGCCGACACGGGAAGGGCAAGCCGCGACAGCACGTTCGGATCGAGTTCAGCCACCAAGGCCGCGCCTCCCCGAGTGGAGAGCGTGCGCAGACCACGGGATCGGATGGACGGCTCGAGGTACAGGAGTACGTCTCCATCGTTGGGGAGCGGCGGCAACGTATACAGACGCCGCACCCCGAGCGGTCCGCACCACGGGGCGCTGGCGGCCGGGCGCAGGAAGTAGGCGCGAGCCACCTCGCTGGTGAAGCTCACACTGACGATGCGCCGAATCGTCGCCTCGTCACAGCTGGCCGGAGTACGCTCGAGGAGGCGGGAGAAATCCTTCTCAATGGCAAGGATGGTTGAGTCCCAAAGTGCACCAACGAGCTGGGCTTCCTCGCGCATATCACGGTCATCACGGCCCACTTCGATGGCTGACCACGTGGCGGCGACGCACAGGAACGAAATGCCAAAGACCATGCACCAGGCCAGCAGCCCCGGACGGGCATTGCGCGTCCGTGTCCACAACACGGTCGCGCCGGTCGTGTCATTCGATGGGGATGTTCTGCCGAGCCAGGCCTTCAGCATGCTGCGGGCATTGAGGTGCGTTTGAGGTCGCGTGTCAGGCAGCGGTAGACAGTCGTGTTGCTTATTCGCGCCAGACGAATGCACGAATATGGGCTTCCGCTGGCGCTCCCGTCTGATCGGTGTCCTGCATCATTCCCACGGCGAGAATGCGACCCTCGTTCCAGCCACAGTCTCGTGCCGCATCGTTCGCTGGTGATACGACGAACGACTGCCACGTCAGGGTACGGGATTGCGGCACACGAATGTCACACACGGTGTTTGTGCGCTGTACGCGCACACCGCTGTTCACGGTTCCCATTGAGTACATCACCAGACGTGTACCGGGCAGCAGTCGCCGCGGACTTTCCAGCACGAAGTACAGGCGCAACGCCGCATCGGATTGGTCGCGTACCGTGAGGTCGCTACCGGCAGGGACGACGGGGAGGCGGTACTCCAGGTGCGCCGTGCCACCGCGGGCGAGCGGCTGGCGCCTGAGGTCGAGCGCAAACCACGCCGCCTGACGCTCGCCATTGATGGACAGAAACCGACCACTCCCGTCTTCACGAATGGCGGAGGTGGGTGATGTGGATCCTCGAACCGCGCGCCGCTGCCAGAGGGGAGGGAGCGAGTCGCTGGCGGTTGCCGCGGAGAGCGTGAGCAGGTCACGCTCTCCGGGGTTCTGCTGGGCGCCATGCGCCGCCATCGCCACTGAAACCGCCAGGGCAAAGGGAAGCCGAGTCATTGCGAGCGGATGGGATGGGCAAGCCGTTCCGCGATGACGGCCAACGCGGGATAGGCAATGAACGAGGCCTGCTCCTCAAATAAAGAGCAACGGCAACCGTTTGGTTCACGAGAATGCAGCGTGGCCAATTGGAGGAACTCGCCGGATCGCCCGCACCTATGCAGATAGGACGTCTTGCCGTACCTTCTCCCGACGTTGCTCTTCTGCCAGCCCCCTGCAAGGATCGTTGTCATGACCGAATCACAGATGAAGTCAGCGGTGCAGTCGTTCAGGACGATGGACTTTCAGGCCCTCAAGGCCAAGATGGAGTTCATGCTGGACACCCATGCATCGGACCACATCACGCCGACACACACCAATCTGGACGCGGACCGCCCCAAGAGCTTCTACATGAAGCGCAAGATGGTGGACGAACAGCAGGGCACAAAAATGGGCAAGATCAACTGGACCCAGATGGGCGAGGTCAAGAACATCGTGCAGGTACCCGGTGTCGTGGCGGCCACCAAGGAGGATGAAGCCACGATCCTCCAGCTCGCGTTGCGGCAGAGCACCGACTACAAAGTCGTATCGGCCGATGACAGTGTGGGCCAGAAGTGCCTGCTCATCACCGGGATCCCGACAGGCTATGCCGGTTTCAGCTACCCCACGAAAAGAGAATCGGGGCTGGGGGCCTCCGGGGCATCCACTGCGCTGCCCATGGAGGTGTACTACAACGTGATCTGCATACGGGCGGGCGGAAACACCAAGCTGCTCTCCACGTATCCCGCGTCGCAGTCATACATCGACAGCCTGGGGCCAGGGTTCATCGGCTGACGCCTTTCCAGCGTCTGCACTCATAGCCCCGTCGAGCTCAGGCCGCTCGTTCGCTCGATGGCTTTTTTGACGGAAACGCGAGGCGATGCAGATGGTCAGGAGTCCCATATCATGGGGGTTCGCGCGAAACCATCACGCGAACTCAGCCAACGCGTGCGCCGCGCAGGTCAACGGCGAGTGCTTCCTGGCCATCGGGGAGCACGTTGAACATGCGAAACGTGAAGGCGTCCGGGTCGCACCAGTCAAGGACAATGCGCCAGCCCCAATCCGGCGACCCATCCCCCGCGGGATAGGTACCGTACAACGCAACGGCGTGGCCTTGGGTGTGGCCATGCAGAACCATCGGCTTCACCGAATGGAACGTGTCGGTGAAGTCGCCTCGGCACGAGGCCCTTGGTCCGCGAAGCACCAGCTCGCCTTCCTTTGGTGTGCCCTCGTGCGCCCAACTCACGGACACGCGATCTGCGGAAACGACGAGCGTGCCGTCCGAGAGATGGGCCGGTGTGCCCGGCATGAACCAGAGCCGGTTGGGACCGGCGAAACGGCCGTGATGGGAGGTAGGAATCATGCTGCGATCCTACACACCGCTAAAAAGAGCGCAAGCCCATCCATAATCCGGCACGGGGCGTTGCACCAGCGATGGGCACGTGGAGCGGCCACGGAATTGGCCGCACCATGTGGGGCGTGAGCAGAACTACTTCGCTTGTGCGAACACATACGCAACAATCGCGTTGGCATGTCCGTGCCCCAGCCCGTGCTCTGCCTTCAGCCAGCTCACTACCTCCATGTGCTTCATGCCGGTGCGGCTGCGCACAAGATCGAGCCAGAATTCCATTGGCTTTCCGTACTTCTTTTCGATGGAGGGGAAGTAGGACGCCGGGCCCTTGGGGGATTGATCCGATTGGTTCCCACTCATCGATCCATCCCTTCCAGTAATGGCAGCAACCGCGAGTCCTCGATGGCCGCGAGGCGGTGACCAAGGCCCGTCAGGTAGGCCTCATTGGAGGCGAACGCTAGAAACGCCTCCGGGCTGGCCTGCCGCACGAGCATGGCGGCGTCCCAACGTTCATCAGTGGGGCCGATGAGAAACGGTCCCCCTTTGCCGAAGAACAGGAGCTCACCACCTGACGCCTCGAGATAGGGCTGAGTGTGTTGCATGTACAACTGGTAGGCGGCCTCCCCGGAAATTGCGCTCTCCGGTGCCAGCGCAGGCGTGGCCGAATAATCCGCAATGGCGCGAAATCGCAGCAGATTGAGCATCACGACCGGGCCGGTGATGCCACGAGTAAAAAATTCGCGTCCGGCGTCCTGCGTGGGCTCCAGATAGGTTTTCATGCGAGTCTCCTTCGTATGATATGAGAGGGTGGGGGCCAACCAATACGGTCAGTCGCCTGTGTACGAGAATGGCGGGAATGCCACGCGCTCAAACCCCAGCGCGGCGATAGCCCCCGCAGCGTACATGACGAGATCGAGTGGGTCAAAGGTGCGACCGAACACGGCAAGGCCACGGTACTGCATCAGCTAAACGACCGCGCCGAAGAGGATAACGGCTGTTGCCCGTAGCGCCGGCCGGCGAAGCGTTGGCGAATGCTCAGCCCCCACGCCAAGCAGCAATACGAGCGAGAACGGAAGCACCAGATCAATCAGATAGCCGGTAACGAATACGCGCCACGGTCCGCAGTAGTCGGGCCCGGTGATGAGATGCAGCGCCGCTACCGTCAGGCAGATGCCCACGACCACCGGCTTGCGGGGAAGGTTGAGTGAAGGCATCAGAAGCGGCGCTGACCTGTCACCGACGTATGAATTTCTGCACACGACGACCACCACCCACCTCCGACGTGTATACGTTCCCGCGGGAATCGACCGCCACGTTGTGGAGGAATACAAACTGCCCGGCGTACCGGCCTATGCGGCCAAACGATTGAACCTCCTGCAGCGTTTGCCGATCAAACAGGCGGATCCGCCCATTCCCCGCGTCGGCGATATAAAGGTAGCGCTGCTCCGCATCCTCGGAGAATGCGATGGAAAATGCGGTGCCGAGCAACTTCGTGCGCCGCTCAATGAAGAATTCGCGTTCGAACTTCCCCTGCAGTGAGAAAATCTGAATGCGATTGTTCAGGCGATCTGCCACATAGACATGCCCGTCATTTGACACGCGGATGCCATGTACCGTGTTGAACTGCAACGCTCCTGCCCCGGTTGGCTGCTGCATATTCGAGACCTGATCATCGGGACGATTGCCGTAGGCCCCCCACATGCGCTTGAACGTACCCGCGTCGGCGTCGTAGACGATGACGCGACGGTTCACATAGCCATCCGCGACAAACAGTTCGTTCGTTGGCGGATACACGAACATGTCCGCAGCATTGTTGAGATTCACAGTGTCGAGACTCCCCCGACTGGCCCCGCGATGCCCGATTTGCAGCAGGAATTTGCCGTCCCGTGTGAACTTCAGCAGTTGATTCTCGGTCTTCTGGGGGAGCCGGGGCCCGCCGGCCGAGGACAGCCAGACGTTTCCCTTGTAATCGACGTGGAGACCATGCTCGTCGGCTGGCCACTCAAACCCAGTGCCTGAGCCGCCCCACCCACGGACGTACTCCCCCTCCGGCGTGAACTCCATCACTGGTGGCGCGGCCGTACAACACTCAGCCTCAGCATTCAGCGCCACTTCGTCCGTGCCTAGCGACCACGGACGCTGCAGAATCCACACGTGGTCCCGTTCGTCAATAGCAACCCCCGACACTTGTCCAAGGGTCCACTGCTTGGGGATCTTTGGCCAGCTGGGATCGACCTCGTAGGTGGGAGCCCGGGGTCCCGCCGGAGTGACCGCGCGGGCAGCGAGTCGCTCGGCAAGAACGACACTCACGAGGGCCGCAACGTAAAGTGTGGCAGTGGTACGCGATGGCATACGATCTGACGAAAGAGGGGCGTTGTTGAACAGCCGGAGTCACAGCAATGATTGGCACGTCGGGCGTGCGTACACCCCTTGGGGGAACGACCGCCCGACGCACCGCTGAATCCATCCGCAAATGACGCCGTCACACGAGGGGTGGTGCGCTAATATGCGTCGAACGGAAGAGTGGGGGCGAGCCTCGCACTCGCCAGGAACGTGGACCTGATGGTGGGCCATTGGCGCTGGCTCGCTGTAGCTCGCGCGGCGCCTTAGCTTCCTGCCCAATGAGCCCCACCCCCGACCGCCTCGCCGCCGCACTGGCCGACCGCTATCGCCTTGAGCGTGAGCTGGGGCAGGGCGGGATGGCCACGGTGTATCTCGCCGAGGACCTCAAGCACAAGCGCAAGGTCGCGGTGAAGGTGCTCAAGCCAGAACTCGCGGCCGTGCTCGGGGCCGAGCGTTTCGTGGTGGAGATTACGACGACCGCGGCGCTGCAGCATCCGCATATCCTGCCACTCTTCGACAGTGGCGACGCCGACGGGTTCCTGTACTACGTGATGCCGTTCATCGACGGCGAGACGTTGCGCAGCCGCCTCGACCGCGAGCGGCAACTCGGGGTGGAGGAGGCGGTGCGCATCGCTACCGAAGTCGCCGATGCGCTGCACTACGCGCACAGTCGCGGCGTGATTCACCGCGACATCAAGCCGGAGAATATCCTGCTGCAGGGCGGGCGAGCACTGGTGACCGACTTCGGGATCGCCCTCGCCGTCACTGCGGCCGCTGGCGGGCGCATGACCGAGACGGGGCTCTCGCTTGGCACGCCGCAGTACATGAGCCCGGAGCAGGCAACGGCGGAAAAGGAGATCAGCGCGCGCAGCGATCAGTTCGCGTTGGCGATCGTGCTGTACGAGATGCTGACCGGCTCACCGCCGTACGCGGGGGCAAGTGCGCAGCAGACCATCATGAAGGTCATCACCGAGCCGGCGCCTGATGTATCCACGGTGCGGCGCACGGTACCGCCGTCGGTTGCCAATGCAGTAGCGCGCGCGTTGGAGAAGCTGCCGGCTGACCGCTTCGCAAACGTTGCGGCGTTCGCTGCCGCGATGTCGGCGAACGAGGCGGCACCAATGCGCACGCACACTGGTGGCGGCGCACGCAGCGCGCCTGGAACGGGGGCGACCCGCACGTGGCGCGCCGTCGCGATCGCGAGCCTGGTGGTTGCCGCCGGCACAACGGCGTGGGCCTTCCGCGCGTCCACTGCGCACGAGACGGGGATCACCGAGCGCGTTGAGTTCGCCTATCGTCCCATCCTCTCGCAGTCCGACTGGCCAAACGTCGCGATCTCGGCCGACGGTCGCCGCATCGCCCAGGTCGTGCGTGATGATGACGGCGTTGATCGAGTCATCCTGCGCGAGCTCGGCCGGGCGGTAATGGCCCCGGTTGCAGGAATGGAAGGAGCGCGCGACATCGACTTCTCCCCCGATGGCGCCTCGCTCTACTTCAGCTCGCGGGGGAAGTTCCTGCGTGTGCCCGTGGCCGGCGGTCCGCCCACGGTGGTCAGCGACACCGCCAGTCCTCTGGGCTTCACCATCCTGCCCGACGGTAGCGCAATCGTTGTGCGGAATCGCGTCGGGCTGCAGCTCATTGATGCGGCTGGTCGGTCGGTACGTAGGCTGACGACGCTGGATACCGCACGCGGCGAGTTCGGACACTGGTACCCGCAGGCGTTGCCCGGCGGTCGCGCGGTGCTCTTCAACAGCTACGCCACACCACTCGCTCGCTCGCGAATCGAAGTGGTGGACCTCGAGAGCGGCAAGCGCACCGTGCTCGTGGAGGGCGCCATCTTCCCGCGCTACGCCGACAGCGGTCACCTGCTCTACGCGCGCGACAACACCGTCTTCGCCGTGCCGTTCGACGTGAGCTCGCAGCGGGTCACCGGGGCAGAGGTGGTGGTGCTGGAAGACGTCGCCATGAACGTCACGAACGGCACCGCAGGCTATGCTGTTTCGCGCACCGGTACGCTTGCCTACGTACGGGCCTCAGAGTGGCGCGCGGAGAGCCGCGTAGTATGGGCCGACCGCGCCGGGCGCATCGAGCCCGCCATCGCCGAGGTGGGCGGCTGGGCAGAACCTCGCCTCTCCCCCGATGGCCGCTGGCTGGCCGTCACACGTCTTGATCCACAGCGTCAGGTGTGGCTGCATGACAACGCGCGACGTGTGCTCTCGCAGCTGACCCGTGCGGAGGGGGTGTCGTTTTCGCCGGTGTGGATGGCGGACAGCCGGTCGCTGCTGCTCGCACGCGAAGTGCCGCAGTACGATCTGTACCGGCAGCCGATTGACGGAACGGCGGCCTCGGTTGCGCTGACGTCACCCAACGACAAGGTCCCTCTCGCCGTGTCGCCCGACGGGCGCACGGTCGCCTACGCACAGATCGGCATGAACAGTCAGCTCCTGCTCGGCGATCTGATGCGCGGCACGGAGCGGCCCGTCGAGACAGGCGCCGTCGAGCAGCGCACGGCAGATATCTCTCCAAACGGCCGCTGGCTCGCCTGGGGCGAAATGAATCCCACCGGCACCTTCGACGTCTTTGTTCGAGCACTCGACGGCAGTGGCGGTCGCCGCCAGGTGTCGGCCAACGGCGGCGACCAGCCGCGCTTCACGAAGGGTGGGCGTGAGCTCGTGTACCGTAAAGGCTCGGCCGTGTACGCGGTGCCGTTCGAACCCGCCAGCGGTGAGGCGGGCGCTCCGGTGCTGCTCTTCCGCCTCGCCGACGCCGGGCGCACATCACAGGGGCGCACGGTGGGCTACGACGTGGCGCCCGATGGCTCGCGCTTCCTGCTGGTCACCCCGATCGAGCGCCTGGAGGCGACGCCCAACGTGGTGGTGCTGAACTGGTTCGACGAGCTGCGCCGGCGTGCGCCCAAGTGATGTGGCTCCCATGCGATTTCACTTGCCAAGGGCAAGCGCCAACCACTCCGCCGTCTCTGGTGTTGTTGTAGCCGCAATCATCGCAAGCACCGCAGGCGTTGTGCGCAGCGGACGTGTCATGAACTGCACCAGAATTTGCTCCATGGCCGGCGTACCAATGCGCTCTTCGAGTGTGGCAAGCAGCAGCGGCGCCTTGCCGTACGCCGCGTTGGCTGTTGGACGCTCCCTGGCGGAGGGGCTCCATACCACGCCGGCACGCGCCGCTCGCGTTCGCCACTGCGCCTGCACCAGCGCATACGCGCTGTCGCCACGCAGTGTCCGCACGGCTCGCCCTGATACGAATTCGGCGAACCCTTCATTCAGCCAGTTCTCGGGGCCGTTGGCCACTGCACCGGAGCTCCAGTAGTGCGCCAACTCGTGGCAGACAAAGCTGGTCTGCCGCTCAGCACGCGCGGCCGCCTCGCTGGCGGCACCCTGCCACTCGCCCACCGGCACCACGATATAGTGCTTGCGCGCGTAGCCAGGCCCGATCCTCGGCGGGAGCACGATGGTCACTGCGGGCATGGTCTGCCCGGCACCGTAGCGCGACACCAGGTAGTCGGCACAGTCGGTTGTCACGTTGAGCAGGGCCCGCACCAGCGACGTGTCGGCCGTCGAGGTAACCGCGCGCGCTCGCGTGGCACTTACTATTGCCAGTGACTTCGCCGCGACAAACGCGAAGTCGGGCAGCGGTACTGTGCTGGTGATGGACGTGGTGCGCCACCCACGGCGCGCGGAAGCTGCCCGCAACACCGTACCGCTAGCCACGATCTCCAGTGATGCCGGCAGCGTGAGCTGCAGTTCGCCGGTGATGTCGGGAAAGCCATCGAGCACCGGAAACCAGAAGCTGTCGAGGCTGAGCTCCGTATAGCTGGTGGATACTGAATTGATTCCGTCGTCGTCCAGCTGCAGTGTGCCGTCCGCCACCACGTCGAGGCGGACATCACGGGGTGTTGGCGATGAACGCAGCGCCACGTGCAGACGGCGCAGCCCGCGCGCCGTGTCAACGGTGAATCGTACCACGTCATCTCCGGTTACGCGAAGCGTACCGAACCCCGAATTGAAGAGGAGCACCACACTGTCAGCCGCATGCCGCGTGAGGTGCAGCGCCCAGCGACTGCTCAGGGCCCCTGAGGACGGGTCCAGTTGAACAGCGCCCCGGTACGTCGCAGCCACCACCGGCGGCGATCCTGAGTGGGCGGTCTGCGACGAGACGGACGTGGACCAGATCGAAATCAGGGCAACGGCGGCGAACCGGCGGACGGGGCAGAGGGTGGCGTGCATCCCGGGTAGACACCACGTGGCGTCGAATGGTTGTGCAGGCATCAGCGACGGCGTCCTTGTTCATCTGATGTGATATGCTACTCCTTGGCTACGACGGGTATCGAATCGGCAAGCCGTATGGGCTCGCGTCAGCCTTCGGAGTTGCAAGCAGCAGGCCATTGGATGCCAGCTGAGCCCTCGTGTATCACCATAGCCGGTACCAATCACACCGCCGTCATGTCGTACGCGAGGTCGTAGAGCATGACATCGACCAGCGCAATGAATACCTGCAGAAAGAGCGCCCCGCTAAAGGCGAGTCCGCCAGCGAGCCCCACCAGCGGCATCGTGCTCGAAATGGGGATACGCAATAGCGACGTCACACCAAGGGTGGTCAGGATGGCGGCGGCTGGCAGAAGCGCCAACGCGGCAAGCTGCGCAATGGCCATCGTCGCAAAGGCACGTTTGGGCATTATCTCTGCCATGGCATCCAGCCGCTCGGCTGGGGTGCGCACACCGCCGTGCCGGAAGTGATCGACAAAGGTGAGCATGTTCTTCACGCCGTTGCCTTTGGTGCTGCGACTGGTGGCGAGATACAGGCGAACCGCCGTTGCAACCCACGCCAGATAGAGCGCGACGTTCCCGCGGAGCTCACGATGCTTGACATCGCCGATGACGCCGCGTGCCACACCCTGCCACGTTACGGTGACAAAGGGCCGCTCGCGGAGATCGCCGAAGATGGCTGCAATGCCCGCCATCGCCACTGGCGTCGCGAGAAGCATCGCTGCGAGCAGTACCATTGTCCAAAGCAGGGGCTGTACGAAAATCAGCAGTGGCGTTCCAAGCAGACCAATCGCAGTCGCGGCCAATCCGGGGAGCGCAAAGCAGCCACCAAGCACGGAAAGCTCCGGCATTCGTTCGGCGAACATGACCAGCGCTCGGCGCATGCTCTCGCCAAATCCGGACGCGTGCGCGCGGAGTGCGGCGGCAAACGGTAGCGCCGACGCAAAGCGCTGCGTCGGATCTTTGGCCAGCGCACGCCGCACCACCGCTTCCACCTCTGCTGGTACCCCCGCCTCGGCTGGAAACGGTGGGATTTCCGCGACAAAGTGTTGCCGAAGCAACGCCATGGTGTCCCCGCGAAATGGCAGGGCACCAGCCAGCATCTGGTAGACGACCACCCCGAGGCTGTAGATGTCGCTGCGCTGGTCTACGTCATCACCAACGCACTGCTCGGGCGACATGTACGCGGGGGTCCCAATGGACTCGCCAACTTGTGTGGCTGTACTTCCCGGCTCGTGCGACGCCGCGACCGGTGACAGGCTCGGCTCGCGTTTCGCGAATGTATCGTCGCGCAGCTTCGCAATCCCGAAATCGAGCAGCGTCACGTGGAAGCCGCCCCGCGCATCTGGCGTCAACCAGATATTGGCCGGTTTGAGATCGCGGTGCACCACACCGCGCCCGTGAGCGGCCGCGAGCGCAGCCGCAACTTGTTCGACAATATCCACCACCTGTGGCAGCGGGAGACGACGGCGCGCCTCAAGGACCGCCTCCAGAGTTTCGCCGTGGAGCTGCTCCATGACGAGATACGCCACGTCGTGACCATCCACTCGGTCAACCCCAAAGTCGGTCACGTTGACCACGTGGCGATGCTGAATACCACCGGCCGCCCGCGCCTCGCGGACGAATCGTTCGGCGGCGGCAGGATCGGCCAGCAGGTCCGGACGGACTACCTTGAGCGCGACCGCGCGTCCGATGCCCACATGTTCGGCGAGAAACACCGCCCCCATGCCGCCTTCGCCAAGCTGTGCCCCGACACGATACTTGCCATGAAGTACCGCGCCAGTCAGCCATTCCCCCTGCCATGCGTTTTGTGACATGCGCAAAGCTAAGTCGGCGCGCCACCATTATCTTGGCCCCGTGCCCCACACCCCCACGCCCTCGCGCACCATCCGCGTTACCTACCCCGCCTCGCAGGGCCAAATCGCCCTCCGCACCGAGGCGGACTGGGACCTCACGCTGCTTCCGGTCCGGGTGGAGCAACACACGTCGTGGTTCACGGTCCCCGCTACCGCCCCCACGTTGGCCATGAAGCCGGTGCTGCTCCGCGACTCGGCGCTGCACTGGGCCAAGGGGGGCAACACCGTGGTGAGTGCCTACGAGCCTGACCCCGAGCTCCGGCCTTACTTTTTTGCCGACGAACGCGGCCGCATTACCGACATCGAGCACGTGACCTTCGAGGGCGGCACGCTGGCCGTGCGCATCTACCTTCCCGCGGGCTACGACGAGAACACCCTGCATCGCTACCCGGTGCTCTACATGCAGGACGGGCAGAATCTCTTCTTCCCCAACGAGGCGTTCAGCGGCAACGAGTGGCGCGTGGACGAAACCATGGATCAGCTCGACCGCATGAACGCGGTGGGCGAAACCATTGTTGTGGGCATCGCCCCGGCCGACCGCATGCGCGACTATACCCACCCCGGGTACGACGCCTACGGACGGTGCGTGGTGGAGCAGCTCAAGCCCCGCATCAATGCCGCTCTGCGCAGCTACACCGATGCGCGGCACACCGCCGTCATGGGCTCCTCACTTGGCGGCGTGGCATCCCTTTATCTCGCCTGGCAATACCCTGAGCACTTCGGCATGGCCGGCTGTCTTTCCAGTACCTTCGGCCTGCTGGACGATCTTTTTGTGCGCATTGCCGAGGAGCCTCGCCGCGACATTGCCATTTACCTCGACAGCGGTTGGCCACGCGATAACTTCGACGCCACCAACGCCATGCGTGATCTGCTGCTGCAGCGCGGCTATCAGCTGGGGGTCGATCTGCTGCAATTCAGCTTCCCCGATGGCGTGCACCACGAACACTCGTGGGCGGCGCGCCTGCACCTGCCGCTGCAGTTCTTCTTCGGGAGCGCGTGGGCGGCGCCGCGACACCGTATCCCCAACGATTCCCGGCTCACAGACAGCTGAGCCGCTGTTCGAACACCACGCATTCCGCTCCTGCCACCTTTTGGCCAGCTCACACGAACATCGGGAAACAGGTGCTGCACTACTGGTTCACCATCGGGCGCATGCTTGTGTCGCGGTACACACTGCCGCGGGTGCGCTTTCACGACACCATTCGGCGCACCTTCCGTGTGCGCCTGTTCGACTGCGACGGCCTCCGGGTCATGACCGCGGCGAAGTACCCCATGTACATGGACTTCATCCGCTGGGAAATGATCGCGCGCTCGGCGCTCTTCGAGGCCATGATGCGCCGAGGACTGGCGCCCACGCTGGGTTCACAGAAGCTCATTTACCGCAAGCCGCTCAAGGTGTGGACGCGCTTTTCGGTGGAGCTCGAGCTGGCCGGGTACGACGACAAGTGGATCTACCACATCCACCGCTTCGAACAGCGTGGCGAGCTGCGCGCGCTGGGCATTACGCGGGCACTCATCTGGAAGCGTGACGTACCCATGGCGTTGGCGGAGCTGCTGCAGGAGATGGGCGCCACCGGCCCCATGCCCGCGCCCGAGTGGGTCACCGCACTCTTCGTGAACGACAAGGCGTTGCTGGAAGCCAACGCGGCCGGAGCGTAAACGGGCCGTTCAGTCAGCCCGCACGTCGAGGCCCATGGCCTGCACCAACGACAGCGCTTGCTGCAGGTCGATGATGGCCCCCTTGAGCCGGACGCGGGCGGGATCAAGGGTACTCACATCGCTGCCACGCAAATCGCAGTCGGTGAAATCAGCGCCGTCAAAATCGGCCCCCGACAGATCGGCGTCGCGGATGGAGCCCTCCTGACAGCGCACGCGCGAGAAGTCGGCTTCGCGCAACCGCGTGCCGCGCACGATCGCGCGCGTGAGGTCGGCGCCGGACAGCCCCACATGCGACCAATTGCCGCCCACCACCTGCATGAGGTCAAAGGTGCAGCGGTCGAAATTGCTGCCCACGAATTTGCACTCGGTGAAGCGCGTGTCGAAAAACGAGCAACCGGTGAACGTGCAGTTCACGAACGCCGCGTCGGTGTGCACCGAGCAGTTGAAGGTGGACCGCTGGAAGGTGCAGTCGGTGAAGGTGGCACCGCGATTCACTACTTCGGTGCAGTCGAGGTCCGTGAACGTCACGCCGCTGTGGGTCTGCCCGGAGATGTCGTGTCCTTCCCAGTCGGTTTTGGCCATGTCGAGTGAGAATAGCGCGGGGTAACGCGCGAGTCCATGCGGCGGGAGGAGGCCGCACAGTGGCACACGAGCAAATCTGGCCCCACATTCGGTACATGCGCACTCGCCCCTATACCCTCCTGTTCGCCCTGCTCGCCGTCACCGGCGTGCCCGTCGCATCGGCGCAGTCGGCCGACTCGCTCCGCGCGCGCATCGAATCGCCCCGCATCGCGGGCGATACCGGTGTTGCCGGACTCACGCTGGACGAACTGCTCGCGCGTGCCAATACGCCGGGCATCAGCGTTGCGGTTATCCACAACTTTGCCGTGCACTGGGCCCGCGGGTACGGCGTGGCTGATGCCGCCACTGGCCGGCGTGTCGATGCGCGCACGCGTTTTCAGGCGGCCTCGATCAGCAAGCCGGTGACCGCACTCGCCGTCATGCGACTGGTGCAGGACGGGAAAGTCTCGCTCGATGACGACATCAACGCCACGCTCCGGTCGTGGCGTGTCCCCGATTCGGAGTTCACGCGCTCACAGAAGGTCACGTGGCGCTCGCTCCTGTCGCACACGTCGGGCGCCGACGATGGGTTGGGATTTCCCGGCTACGATCCCGGCGCGCCGCGCCCCACGTTGGTGCAGATCCTCAAGGGTGAAGGGCCCACGAATGTCCGTGCCGTTACCTTCGCGCGGGCGCCGTACGCGCGCTTCAAGTACTCCGGGGGCGGAAGCACCATCGTGCAGCTCGCCCTCACGGACCTCACGCAGCGCGACTTCGCCGGGTGGATGCGCGACATGGTGCTCGCCCCCCTGGGTATGAACAACAGCGGCTTTGAACAACCCGCCCCCGATTCCCTGCACGCTCGGCTCGCGCATGCGCACAGTGCGCAGGGCCGCCGCATGGGTGACGTTCCGTGGCATGTATATCCCGAACAGTCGGCGGCGGGACTCTGGACCACCGCGGAGGATCTCGCGCGATTCGTCATCGAAATTCAGCGCGCCGCGCGCGGACCTCAAGGAGCGGTACTCACTCAGGCGGCGGCTCGCGAGATGCTGACGCCAGTCGGCACCGGCGCGTTCGGCGTCGGTCCAATGCTGAGCTACCGCGGTGAGGGCTGGTACTTCCACCACAGCGGCGGCAACTGGGGGTTCACCGCCAACGTCGAGGGACACGTGCGCCACGGCTATGGCCTCGTGGTGATGACGAACGGGGGTGTCGGTGGCCGGGTCATCGCCGAGCTCACGGAACGCGTGGCGCGGGCGTACGGGTGGGACCGCGTAGTGGAGCCGCTGCGGCGCTAGGAACCCGATTCCCCAGCTAGCGGGCTCTTCAATTTTGAATGCGGTTTGATTCGGTATGACCAAGGCCGCCAAGATCGCCATTACCATTCCGCCGGAGGAGCTCGCGGCGGCCGATGCGCTGGCCACCACGCTGGGGCGGTCGCGGAGCTGGATCCTGAGCGAAGCGCTCCGGCGTTTCGTGGCACACGAACGGCTCAGCCACGACCTCGACGCCTCGCGGGCGGCCCAGCTGCGTCGGGACCTCGCACTCACCGCCGAGGAGCGCCTGCGTGAGGCGGAGCGTGAGCTGACCGCCCATGGTGATGTCGCACCCGTGCGCATGGAGCAGCCCCTGCGTTCTGCGAGCTACGACGATTTTGTTGCCTGGCGACGCGAGCGGGCCAGTGGTGACTGAACCCACCACGGTGGAGGGCATTCCCATCCCGACCGCCTCGCTGCAGACGCTGATTGCATCGAAGCGCACCGGACGCCCTCAGGACGCCGCCGATATCCTCGTGCTGGAAGCGATGCCACAAACGCGCGACGAAGCATGAGAACCCGCGTGCGATGACGCGACACACACGCCCACTCGCATCACGACGGACTCCGTCGAGTGGCGACGAGACGATAACCGCCCGGCCTCCAGGTGATGGCCCCGTCAAGCGACACCTCGGTGCGGATCTCGAATCGTCGGGTTTCAATAGCGAAGTAGATCTCCCGCTTGACAATGGGCGCACCATCGGGCGCGCGAGACTGGGTCGTCACCACCATGTTGTCGCCTGCACGCACCGATTCGTTCACATACCAGGCGCCTGGTGTCGGTACGTACAGGTTGTGACCATCCCACGTGCGAGTTTCGGGGTTGAACGATCGCAGTTCGATGCCGGTGGAATATGGGTCGCGCCACTCCTGCATGAGCACGTAGCCGTTGGCAATCCAGCAATTGCGCCACGTCGCCTGGTATACCAGCGGTTGACCACCCGACCTCGGCATCGTGACCGTCACGTCCCAGTCGCCCACGAGAAAGTCGTACTGCGACAGTTCGGTAGGGCCGGCGGCGCTGCGACCGACGCACTCACGGTCCGCCGAGACTCGACTCGCTGCGCCTTGCGCGTACGCCTGCGGGCCAAGCAAGAGACCACCCAAGGGCACGGCCAAAGCGGCCGTTGCAATCATCAGCAACCAGCGGTGAGTGTGGCATCTGGTCATACAAGAGTTCTCGAATGCCGATGGCACGGGAAATCGCCGGAATGAGAAGACGGAGTCACCGCTGCGCCATCGAATCGCGCAGGTGCGCGACGTATCGCTCGCTGACCGGAACGCGAGCGCCGCTCATCAGCTTGAGCGAGTAGGTTCCGTCGCCGGTGACCGACAACGACTTACACTCACTGCGCCGCACGATCGCGCGACGATGTACCCGAAGGAACACGGACGGATCGAGCCGCGCCTCAAGCGCCGCAAGTGTCACGCGGTGCAGCAGACTTCGCCCCTCCAGATGCAACTCCACATAGTTGCCCGCGGCAGTGATCCAGCGCACGTCCAATACCCGGACCAGATCGAGACGACCGACCGACTTGACGCTGAACTGCTGCAGGTACCGCTCACCGGCAAGTACGCCATCGGTCGGAAGCGGTGAGTCAGGTCCTTCGTCCGCAAGAAAGCCGCGGAGCGCGACGGCATACGCCGCCTCGGCCCGGAGATCGAGCAGTGATTCAATGCGTTGCAGTCCCATCGACAGTCGAGCATCGTCAAACGGCTTGATCAGGTAGTCAAGCGCGTGAAGCTCGAATGCCGCCACCGCGTAGTTCTCGTAGGCCGTCACAAAGACGACTAGCGGTGGCGCAGGAAACTCCGAAAGCCGCCGTGCCAGGACCAGCCCCGAGGTGCGCGGCATGCGGATGTCGAGAAAGACGACATGCGGCATCTCGCGAGCGACTTCCGTGAGGGCACTCTCCGCGTCTGCGCAGGCTGCCTGAACACGCCAGCGGGGGAACGCCGCCAACGCACGTAGCAGGTTGAGCCGCGCGAGTGGCTCATCATCCACAATCAGTGCCCGAAGTGGCGTGCTCGATGCCCCGACAGCGTCCAGTCGCGCGTCAGTCATCGTGGGGAACTGGCAGGGTCAAGCACACGTCAAAGCGGTCGGGCATTACCGTGGTCTTCATGGATGCGCGCCCCTTGTACCCAACGTCGAGGCGGTCGCGGAGCGTGCGCAGCCCTACGCCGAGACCCGGATTGGGCGGGGCGCCAGCCGGCACGCTGTTGGATACGAGCACCGTCGTTCCGCCAGTGTCCCCGGCAACGCGGACGAGTATCTCCGACACTGTGTCGCTCCGCTCCACCCCGTGGCGAATGGCATTCTCGGCGAGTGGCTGCAGCAACAACGCCAGCGATTCGTGATCAGCGCTCACGCTCTCAAGACCATCGTAGGTGACCACCAGTCGGTCGCCGAAGCGCAACTGTTGCAAGGCGAGATATTCCTGCAAGAATCCGATTTCGTCGCTGAGCGGGACCCAGTCGCGCGATACGGCGGTGGTTGCGTATCGAAGCAGACGGCTGAGCTGCTGGAGCGCGGTAAGCGCGAGCCCCCGGTCGTCGCCGCGCACCAGACCGCTGATGGCATTCAGCGCGTTGTAGAGAAAGTGCGGCTCGAGCTGCGCGCGTAGTCCGTTCAGGCGCTGCTCCTCGAGCGCCAGACGGAGGCGAAGGTTATCGGCTAGCAGGCGTTGCTCCTGAGCGTCCGCCTCGCGTTGCGTGCGAATGGCCACGATGGCGTACACCACGGCGTTCGTCGCCAGGAGCAGGGCCAGGTCAATCAGGCGAAAGATCATGGGCATCTCCCAGAGCGCTGCCGCAACGCTCGCTGGCCTGAGGTCTGCATCCCGCGCGATCAACCACGCCTGATATACGAGCTCAACGCCGAAGAACGTGCACGACAGGAGCAGGACCCCTCGCCACGGCGGTCGCACGCGTTTGTGCAGGATATGGAGCGTAGCGCTGAACAGCACCCACGGTGCATACGCCAGCACATAGTCTCCGAACAGCTGCGACAGATCCGGCGTGCGACTGCGACGCAACGCGTCACTCCATACCGAGGCGGCGTGCACCGTCGCGACGGCAGCCCACGCCGCGAGGTGCACCGGCAAGGCTCGGAGCACTGCGGCGAATGAGGCAGACATCGTGGTCGGCGGCAGCGAGGAGGCGGAGGTCATGGGCTGTGCGGATAAATATGCGCTCAGCGCCTCCGCAGGCGCGCGAGGGCCGAGTCCAGCGCCATCGCTGCTGGCATCGCTTTGGTCGGCGCAATTCCGACCCCTTCGATGCGTCCCATACGCGTCGAGTGATAGTCGGCGATTGGGACCCACAGCTGCGAACCTGGCAACACATCGAACACCCGCTGCGACAGCATCGCCCCGGCCGTTCGTTCGCCGAGAACGGTGACCCTGTCGGCGGCCAGCATGGCATCGACCGCCATCTCGGTCGCGCTGGCGCTGCGGCGGCTCGTCAGGACCATGACCGGCCCCCCGAAGCGCGGGGCCATGGGCGCGAAGCGGATACGCAGAATGCCCGACGACTCAATGTCACCCCAGAACCGCGCGAGTGACCACCCTGTCCACGCTTCGATTGCAGCGAGCTCCACTTTCGTGGGAACTCGGTCGTGTTTGTCGGTCCAGAGTCGGCCGAGGAACACCCCGCCCTCTACCGGTGCGGAGAGCAGGTGCCCGACGAGCGGCACGACCGCAAACGCCCCACCATCATTCTGTCGCAGGTCGATGATCAGCCCCTCGGCACCGCGTGCCACGATCTCCGCAAACGCTTCACTGATGCGCTCGCGCGTGTCCTGGCCATTCATCGTGCGAACCTCGAGGATGGCAATGCGACCATCCCAGCGCAGCGCCATACCCTGGGCGCCGACCCGCATGGTGTCAACAAACGCTGTCATTGCCGCCGCGCTCATCGTTGCCGGGGCGAGTCGCACGTGCGACGTCGGTCCACTCGCCCAGAGACGGTTGAACCCCGTGAAGAACTCGCGGCGAGAAGTTACGACCCGTGCCAGCGAGTCCACGGCACGCGACGTCGCCAGACCCGCCGGTGATGCGAGGACGCGCGGGTCGAACAGGTGCGTGCGCAGCGTTGCGGTAATGGCCGCTGGTGCTTGGCGGATGTCGGCGAGCGAGTCGGTCTGCGCCTCAGCGAACACCGGAACGAGCGTAGCGAGCACCAGGGAAATAACACGGAGCGCCCTCATGACAGCGGCCGCCGGCACATCTGCTGCTCCAACGGCTGCGTCCACTCACCGCTGCCGCGACCGGTCTCCACCACCCACATCCAGCAACCTTCCTGCTTGGGCGTGAAACGCATGCGATTGAAGACTTTGGCACCCGCCGCGTCCAAGTAGTGCGTGCCCGGCTCCACATTCGAAAGGACCAGCGATCCGTCGGCCTCGAGCGCGCCCACAAAGACGTCGAGGAGTCCGGAGATCTGATCGCGGGACACGACCCGATAGCGCCGTTGCACGTGGTCGTACGAGAACGTCAGCTGATAGCGGTAGCGTGATGTCTCCACGGTCGCGTCTAGATAGAGACCACCAAGTCCGACCGTGATGTCGCCGATGTCGTAGTGGCCAGCGAGGAACAGCAACGGACGCATCGCGTCCCGCACGGCGAGGGTCTGCGGCGGCGTGCGGCGGGTCGAGTCGGCAATGAACGCCGCGATCGTGGCGGGCAACTCGAACCGGGCCATCCCAACGGCACCAACGCCGTAGTCACCGCGCTCGGCCGTCTGGAGCGCCGTCAGCAGCAGCAGCTGACGCTTGGCCGGCGGCGTGAGATCCCCGTTGGGTGCGCGATTGGCCGGATCCGAGCCCACGAGCGCAACGGTCGCGTGCAGGCGGCGCACTTGGTCGAGATTGTCGGCAACGGTGCGATCCAGCGGCCGCGGGCCATAGTGACCGGCGTACGCGGTCATCTTCCCGGGATGGTCGGCGAGCACCCGCGGGAGCGCCGTCAACGCATGTTGCGCGTTCTCGGTCCCGACATAGAACGATGCCCCGTGTACGGTTGCGTCGCCGGTGAACACGGCGTTGAG
This sequence comes from Gemmatimonas phototrophica, assembly GCF_000695095.2. Classification (NCBI taxonomy): domain Bacteria; kingdom Pseudomonadati; phylum Gemmatimonadota; class Gemmatimonadia; order Gemmatimonadales; family Gemmatimonadaceae; genus Gemmatimonas; species Gemmatimonas phototrophica. The sequence continues at coordinate 4,501,925 of NZ_CP011454.1, forward strand.
CTCCGGCACGGCGATCACGCTGTTGTTCTGCGCTTCCAACGGCCCGTAGTCGCGGACGATGAACGTGAGGCCTGCCATGCGCAGGGTATCACCGGAGTTCACGATGCGATCGGGGACCAGCAACGTGCTGTCGTATTCGGTGCCGAGCGCCCGGAGCCAGCCGTTGGAGGCCATCCCTTGCTCGTGTACGACGCGCATGCCGTTGCTGGTGGCACGCGTCGCGACAATGGGAACCCCCGGGTACGCGGCACGAACGGTCGAGAGCCCGCCAAAGTGATCGGCGTGTCCGTGCGTGATGAACACCGCGCGCAGCGGCTTTCCCGTGGTCCGGAGCGCAGCCACCAACGCACGTGCATCAGACCGCAGCATCAGCGCGTCGATCAGCACAAGGTCGTGTGCCGTTTCAATCCACCACGCGTTGGCATCGTAGCCGTTCGCTGTCGCCACCGCGCGATGAAGAGTGCCGATTGGCGGAGGTGGCGGCGGCGGCGGGGCGGCAACCGTCTGCGCCATGCTGGGGCGCACATGGGCAGTGAGCAGTGCCAGCGCGATCGTGACGATCGCGCGGCAATTTGACAGGAAGGGAGATGGAACTGACGTCGGCATAGGAGGCATCCCGGCGGTAGAGGTCACATGCGCTGACCTACATTGCGTCCTTCATGGCGCGTGGTGTCGCGCATGGGATGGACGGCCGGAGCGATGACGCCAATGCACGGCTTGACGTTGGGTGAAGCCCTTGTGGGCACGGCGATCGGCTGCCGCACGACGTTCCGGTCGCCAACCTCCTCACCAACGATCGCCACGCGGTCTGGGGACGTCTGCTTTTCGAACGTCTCCGCCTCTCTCGCACATCGTGTCAAAGCCAGAGGATCTCGCGGCGGCCAATGCATTGGCCGCCACGTTGGGGCGGTCACGGAGCTGGATCCTGGGCGAAGCGCTGCGGCGATTCGTGGCGCACGAAGGGTCGTAAAGGCTCCCCCAGTGAGATTCGCTGTACGGCTAGCTCTGGTGGGTAGACGCCAGTACGTGACGACCAAAATTGTCGAGAATCGCCTGCCACCCGGCACGCTGCTGCTCTTCCGAATGCGTGTCTTCGCCATCGAAGGCGACCGTCACGGTCACCCCTTCCGATCCTTCCGTGAATACCACCTGACCGAATCGCCCGCCGAATTCGTATTCGATGAGGTTGGGTGCTTCCACCTTGGTATACTGACCGGCAAAGTCGAAGCCGAAGGATCCATCCTTCGCTTCCATGCGCGATGAGAACGTGCCACCAACGCGAAGGTCCACCGTAGAGGCGGTGGTGTGCCAATCCGGAGACGCGGTGTTCCACACCTTGATGTCTTCGGGTGAGTTGTAGAAGCGCCAGACCTCAGCGATTGGAGCCTTGATGTCGGTGGACACAGTAATCTTCATGGATGCGGTGACTGAGGGTGGAGGTTGATTTATGCGACGTTATTGGGGAGAACGGCAACGCCCCCCTCGACCAGCGTACGATTGCGCGACACCCACGCCAACTGCGCGAGCATGGCCAGCCCCGTCCCCACGAGCAGCCACTCGATACGCACCACTTCGGCCAGGGGACCAAAGAGGAGCATGCCCAGTGGCATCATGGACGTTTGCAGCATGCTGAACACCCCCATCACGCGCCCGATCATGGCTGGGTCCGACTGATCCTGTACCAGCACCATGGCGGCGGTGTTGTAGAACGGCAGCCCGATGCCGAACACACCCATGGGCACGAGATACACCCAGAATGTTGGCATGACGCCGAGTAGCACCGTGCACGTACCCATGATGCCGGTGGCGAGAAACATGGTGTACACGCGGTTGGTGAACCCGCCCCACGTGGCAATGATGGCGCCGCCGGCCATCATGCCCACCGAAAACACCATTTCAATCGCCGTCAGGCGCCACACTTCGGGCCCGAACGTGCGCGTGACCTGCAGCGGCGTGAGAAAGGCCGCCGGCGCCACAAGCACCAGCAGCCCCGCCATGTAGGCGAAGTACGACACGAAGAACTTATGCGCGCGAACGTACGCAAAGCCGGCGCGCAAATCGTCAAAGTACGACACCGTCTGCGTAGTGCCCGCCCGCTCGTGGGGCGGAACCCGCACGAACAACACCAGCAGCGCAATAGCCACCGTGGCTGTACCCACATCCAGCAGGAACACCCACTGCAGGGGCCACACCGACATCAAGAACCCGGCCAGCACCGGCGCGGTAAAGAAGGTGACCGACTGAATGGTGCTGGAAATACCGTTCACCTTCGTGAGCTGGTCGGCCGGGACGAACTGCGGGAGAAAGGCGCCCACTGCCGGCAGCTGAATGGCCTGCCCCACTGCCCGCACGGCCGCCGTGATCATGATGAGCGTGAGTGACTGCCCCCCGGTCTGCAGCACCAACGCCAAGACGAGCGTGACCACGGCAATGCTGCCATCAGACAGCATGAGCACGCGCTTGCGATCATGTCGGTCGGCCCACACCCCCGCAAACGGCGACACCAGAAAGGCCGGCACGAAGCCCGCCAGTATGTACACCGTCATGAGCACGCCCGACTTGGTCGTCAGCGTGACGTGCCACATGAGGGCGTACTGTACCAGCGCCGTGCCAAAGAGCGACAGCGCCTGACTGGTGAGGAAGATCGCCGCTGTCTGTTTCCAAGGCATGGGCAAGAGGATGCTACATCGCTGTCATGTCGTACGCGAGGTCGTAGAGCATGACATCTACCAGCGCAATGAACACTTGCAGAAAGAGCGCCGCCGTAAAGGCGAGCCCGCCAAACAGTCCCAGGACCGGCAATGCGCTGGACGGAGAGATACCTAATGTCGAGGTCACACCAAGCGTCGCCAACACGGCGGCCGCTGGCAGGAGTGCCAACGCGGCAAACTGTGCAACGGCCATGGTTGCAAAGGCGCGCGTTGGCAGGACCTCCGCCATCGCATCCAGCCGCTCGGGTGTATTCCGCGCGCCACCGTGCCGGAAATGGTCGACAAAGGTGAGCATGTTCTTCGTCGCGTTCCCCTTGGTGGCGCGACTCGTGGCCACATACAGCCGAACCGCCGTACCCACCCACGCCAAATAGAGTGCGACTGAACCGCTTGCCTGCTGCCCCCTGTCTTTACCGATGACGGCGCGTGCGACCCCCTGCCACGTAATGGGCACAAAGGGACGCCCACGGACATCGCCAAAGATGGCCGCAATGCCCGCCATCGCCACTGGTGTGGCAAGCAGCAACGCAGACAACAGTACCATGACCCACCACATCGGCTGCACGATTCCAGGGAGTAGTGTACCCAGCACGCCAAGTGCGGTCGCGGCCAACCCGGGAAGCGCAAAGCAAGCACCGAGTACGGACAGTTCCGGCATCCGTTCCGCAAACATGACCAGCGCCCGTCGCATGCTCTCGCCAAAGCTGGACGCGTGTGCGCGCAGTGCTGCGGCAAACGGTGGCGCTGACGCAAAGCGTTGCGATGGATCCTTGGCCAGCGCGCGTCGCACCACCGCTTCCACCTCCACCGGTACCCCCGCCTCGGCAGGGAACGGTGGAATTTCCGCAACGAAGTGTTGCCGCAGCAGCGCCATGGTGTCGCCGCGGAATGGCAGCGTGCCGGCCAGCATCTGGTAGACCACCACGCCGAGGCTATAGATGTCGCTGCGTTGGTCCACGTCATCACCAACGCACTGCTCCGGCGACATATAGGCAGGGGTGCCAATGGATTCGCCAACTTGTGTAGCCGTACTCCCGGCGTCGTGCGTCACGGTCGAGGGTGGCAGACCTGGCTCACGCCGCGCAAAGGTGTCGTCGCGCAGTTTCGCAATCCCGAAGTCGAGCAGGGTGACGTGAAAGCCGCCCCGCGCATCAGGAGTCAACCAGATGTTGGCTGGCTTGAGATCGCGATGCACAACGCCGCGCCCGTGTGCCGCGGCAAGCGCGGCGGCAACCTGTTCAACGATATCCACCACCTGTGGCAGCGGGAGACGGCGCCGCGCCTCAAGCACCGCTTCAAGCGTTTCGCCGTGCAGCTGCTCCATGACGAGATACGCCACATCGTGGCCAGCTACACAATCGATGCCGAAATCCGTGACGTTGACCACGTGGCGATGCTGAATGCCACCAGCGGCGCGGGCCTCGCGTACGAAACGATCCGCTGCCGTGGCGTCCGCCAGCAGATCCGGACGGACCACCTTGAGCGCCACGGCACGCCCGATGCCCACATGTTCGGCGAGATACACCGCGCCCATGCCACCCTCGCCAAGCTGAGAACCGACGCGGTACTTGCCATGAAGCACCGCGCCAGTCAGCCATTCTCCCTGCACTGCGTTTTGTGACATGCGCAAAGCTAACGCGCTGTTGCAGGGCCCATCAACAAAATGCGGGCAGTATGCCCACCGAGAAGTCGGACCGCCCCCGGCGCTACGGCACGATCGCCCTTGGCGGCAGGGTAATCACGTGCGGTGTCCCCGCCAGCAGCTGGTTGATCTTCGCCACCCGCGTGCGCACGATGTTCTCCAATCGACGCTGCGCTACCACCGACTCGTCACGCAGTTCCGTGCTGCGCAGCAGTTCCCCCTCACTCGGTGGGCCGAACGGCTGCGTGATCATGCGCGACACCGACTGCACTTCTTCCCGCAACCGCGGATACTGGCGATACCCGAGCCCCGCCATCGGGCGCGCCATCACGCTGTCGCGGAAATGCTTGAGATCGCCAATCGTCCCCGTGATTTCGGTCAGCACCGGAGCGTACGCCGCGGCCCCTTCGCCACCGGGCAACGCCGGCGCCGCCCGCAGCTGCCCCTGCAGGTTCGTCAGCTGCCGGGCAATGTTATCAATCGCCTCGATCGTCTGATTCACCTCGGCGCTCACCGTGCCCATGCGCTGTGCCGCCTCCGCCTGCGCCACCAGCTGCGCACTCGTCATCTCCGACCGCGGATCGTTGCGCACCTGTACGGTCTTGGTGTGCGTAGTGCCGTTCACGCGAAGCGTCACGGTATACACACCCGGCAACACGGCCGGCGCCCCACCGCCGCCGCCACGACGCCCACCACCGCCAGCGGGCGGACCCCCTGCTCCCTCACCGCGCAGATCCCACGCCACACGGTTCACACCGGCCACGTTGGACGGTCGCGCCAGTCGGCGCACCACCTTCCCGCTCGCGTCGGCAATCTCAATGGCCGGCGCGGTCGCCGCCGCCGCTTTGAGATAGTACGAAATGAGCGCCCCCTCCGGCGGATTATCCCCAGCCCAGATCTGCTGACCAAGATCGCCGTCCTTGCTCCACGTGACCCAGTTGGTGGCTAACCGGATATCAAAGAGCGTCGCGTCGGTGCGCATGGCGGCGCCGAGCTGCTGCAGCGGCGCAAGATCGTCGAGGATGTACACTCCGCGACCATGCGTGGCCACAATGAGATCGTTGTCGCGCAGGTGCACCTTGATGTCACGCACCTGCACCACCGGCAGTTCGTTGCGCAGGCTCACCCAGTGCGCGCCCTTGTCCCACGACGCCCACAGCCCCATCTCCGTGCCCAGGTAGAGCAGGTTGGGGTTCTTGGGGTCCTCGCGAATCACGTGTGCCCATCCCGCGTTCGCCGGCAAGTCGCCACGAATGCTCGTCCACGTTTTGCCGTAATCGGTGGTCATGTACGCGTACGGGGCGTAGTCGTCGTCCTGGTGATGATCGGCCACCACGTACGCGGTGCCCAGGTTGGCGTGTGACGCCTCAATGGTGGGGAGCCACGCGAACGGTGCCAGCCCCGGCACGTTCTTGAACACATTGCTCCAATTCTTTCCACCGTCGCGCGTGACCTGCACGTTGCCGTCGTCGGTGCTCACCCAAATCACATTCTCGTCCAGCCGCGATGGGGCAATGCTCAGCAACGTCGTATGGAACTCGGCGGCCGTATTGTCCACCACAATCTCGCCGCCGCTGTTCTGCTGCTTGCTCGGATCGTTGGTGGTGAGGTCGGGCGAAATCACTTCCCACGACTGCCCGCGGTTGCGGCTCCGAAAGAGCACATTGCCACCGAAGTACACCGTGCCCGGGTTCTGCGGCGAAAGCTCAATGGGGGAGTTCCAGTTGAAGCGATACTTGTGCCCCAGCATCGCGTCACCCACCGACCCAATGCGGTTGGGATACGGGTAGATCATCTTCTGCGACCCCGTGCGACGGTCGGTCACATAGATCATGCCGCCCTGTGCATCGGAGTAGATGATCCACGGCCGTTCGAGATCGGGCACTCCCGAGAATCCGTCGCCGCCGCTCACGTTGTACCAGTCGCGCATCATCACGCCGGCCGGGCTGAGCGAGTTGGAGGGGCCGCACCACGTGCCGTTGTCCTGCAGGCCGCCGCAAATGAAATACGGTTCCTGATTGTCGTAGTGAATGTGATAGAACTGCGTGAACGGAAAGCTCTTGATCACCTCGAAGTTCTTGCCGCCGTCGTAGCTCACCTGCCAGCCGCCATCGGAGCCTTCGAGAATGCGCCGCGGGTCAACCGGGTCAATCCACATGGCCTGGTGATCGCCGTGCACACCACGACCAATGGTGGTGAAGTTGCGGCCGCCATCATCGGAGAAGTACAGCCCGCCCGACAACGTCCACACGCGGTTGGAGTTCTTGGGGTCCACGCGAATGTCCGCGTAGTAGAACGGCCGGAAGTTGATGTTGCGGTCGTTGTTGATCATGCGCCACGACTTGCCGGCATCGTCGGTGCGCCACAGCTCCCCTTCTTCGCGCGTTTCGGTGAGCACATACACCACGTTCGGCTCACTGGGGCTTACGGCAATGCCAATACGGTCCATCGCCGTCTTGGGGAGCCCCAACGTGCGATCCTTCCCCGAGAGACGCTCCCAGGTGGCGCCACCGTTCACCGACTTGTACACCGCCGTGTTGCCGCCGCCGCTGTTCAGGTTCCACGCCTTGCGCAGATACGTGTACATGCCGGCGTAGATGATGTTGCTGTTGTTCGCATCGGTGGAGATGTCGGAGCAGCCGGTCTGCGCATCCACATACAGCACCTTCTTCCACGTGGTGCCGCCGTCGGTGGTCTTGAAGACACCGCGCTCCTCGTTGGGCCCCCATTCGCGGCCAATCGCGCAGGCGTACACAATGTCGGCGTTCTTTCCGTCCACAATGATGCGCGCAATCTTGTCCGACTTGGGGAGCCCAATGTGCGTCCAGTGATCGCCGCCATCCACGGACTTGTACATGCCGTCGCCCACCGACGCGTTGTTGCGCGGATTCCCCTCGCCTGTACCCACGTACACCACGTTGCGGTCGCTCGGGGCCACGGCAATCGCGCCAATCGAAATGGCGGTCTGCCCATCAAAGATGGGTTCGAAGGTGACGCCGCCATTCGTGGTGCGAATCACGCCGCCGTTGGCGCCGCCCACGAAGTACGTGTACGGATCGCCGGGGATGCCGGCGATCGCCGAGATGCGCCCCACCTGATTCACCGGCCCCAGCGATCGCCAGCGCAGGGCCTTGAGCGCCACCGCCTCGGCGCTGGGCGCGGGCGTAGTAGCGGCGGCGCTGTTGGTAGCCGCCACCTGGCGGGCGGGGGTGGCGGCACGCTGACCGGAGGCGGGCGCGGCCAAGGCGGCAGACGCGACCAGCAGCGAAAGCGCAGTGCGGGAGGGGGAGAGGGGCATCACGGCACGTCGGGGTGGAAGGAGGGGGACGCGTTTTGTCCCTCCGGGTTATCCCCAATTCGCGCGGTTCGCAAGGTTTTGGCCCAGCGAGATTGCCCGCACCCCGGGCGTGGGCGACCCCGCGTGAGTCGCCCACGTCGTCAAAATCTCAGCGACCGATCAGAGGTTCAGGTCGAGGGAGAGGTTGCGTGACTTGACCAGCGGGTCCGGGTCGTCGAACAGCACGTTGCACGTAGTTCCAGTCGAGCAGCGACCGGTGGCGTCGAACCAGCGGAATATCGACAACGTTTCCAACTTGAATACGGCCGTCGACCCGCGCCGCTGGCTCACTCGGCACAACACCAACAGGCCAAAGTCTCTGGAGGAGGAATACTCACAGACACCGCCGGTGTCCAAGCGAGTTAATCCCAGCGGGTCGGAGGTGACTTTGGCGACGGTACCCGAGAAGAAATTCACCATCCGGATTTGCACGGTCACGGTGAAGGTCGGTGGACGGACGATGATCGAGAGCACCCTCGTCGCGACTTCCCCTCCGGCGCTCGCTTGAACCGTAAAGGTGAACGTGCCGATCTGCGTCGACTTGCCGGTGAGCTCCCCGATGCTGCTGAGCGATATGCCGTTCGGCAACGCCCCGGACACGATACTCCACGTCGGTGCAGCACTCGCGCCGATCACCCGCAGCCGCTCGTAATACACGGCGCCCGAGTCGGTGGCAGGAAGCCCCGACGAGATGATGGTGAGGGCCGGATCGATCCTGATGCCGTAGCTGCGGAACGTGCTCTCCCCCTCGCTCTCGGCCATGATGCTGACTGAGCGTGATGTGGCGTCGGTGGGCGTACCACTGATCAACCCGGTCCGCGCATTGATCGTGAGCCCGGCCGGCAACGTTGCATTGGGGTTGCTCCAGGTGATCGGGCCGGTGTTGTTGATGGCTGCCATCTGCGCGGAGTACGGCACGCCGATCTTCCCGCGTGGCAGCAGCTCCGTCGTGATGCGGAAAGATACGCAGTCGGTTCGGACGAGGCGGTCGCTGCCGATGGCGAGCTCCACCTTGGAGTCTTTCGCGTCGAGAACCGTGCCGTCCTGCGCGATTTTTGCGAGCTCAACGACGTACTCCGAACGATCTGTAACCGGCACAGTGAGCACGACACGCGCATCGCCTGCCGGGGCGATCACTTCCTTGGTGTAGGCCCCGGCGGTCTGCACGACGCGGATCCGCAATCGCTCGCCGACACCGAGCGTACAAAGATCGGTGGCGATATGAAGATCGGCCGAGCGCACCAACGCGGGGAGTTCCTGCGAGGTGTAGAGTGGGTCGTCGAACAGACGCTGCATCACCTCGAGATCGGTGAGGTTGGCGCGCGCGAGCGAGGCCGGCATCACGGCGCGGTCATTCGGCGAGATGATGCCGTCGCCGTTGAAATCGCCGCGGGCGAAGACATTTTCCTCTGCGGGCGTCTTCACGAGACCATCCCCATTGAGATCGCGCTTGGGATGATCGGCGCGCCCATCCAGCGACAGCCCCGCCGGATTCTCGGCCTGCAGGAGCCAATCGCGCCACCGCCGGAAGTCCTGCATGTCAATGCGGCCATTGCCGCCCATGACACCACCCAGATCTTCCGCACCGTTGGCGAGGTTCACACGCGTATTGCCGTCTTGAGTTCCGTCATCGATGTCGAGCAGCCCACGCAGCGCGCGGGTACCACCCATGACACGATCGGCGTCGAGCGCTGTGGCGAAGGCATCAACGCGTGGCGCCGTGCCGAGGGCGACGGCGACGCTGTTGGCCTGCAGCAGTTCTCGAACGGGATTCGAGGAAGTGGTGGGGGCCGGCAGGGCCGGATAGAGGGAGTAGAGATAGCTCACAATACCCGTTACGAATGGTGCGGCGAACGATGTGCCGGACGCGAAGGCATATCCGTTGGAGTACGTGGCCACGAGTACGCCTGCCCCGGGGGCCGACAGCGCTCCACCAACGGACGAAAAGCTCGAACGGACTATCGCTCCACCAGGTTGCTGCGCGAGCGCTTCGATCGTGAGGATTGCCGCGACGCCATGGACGAGCGAGGCGTTCTTCATTGCCCCGGCATACTGTGAGGGATTCAATACACCATCTTTGCTATAGTTCCCGGCGCTTGCCACGAAGATTGGCAAGCGACGGCCCAGCAACTCCAGCGCAAAGAGTACATCGGAGATCACACGTCCATGCTCGTCGGCAATGGCCGTAATCTCCGGCGCGGTAGACGCTGGTTTCCCTTTCAGGTAGTCCAGCCCCCAGCTGGTGTTCACGACGCGGAGACCTGAGTTCACCCATGTATCAAGTACCGTGGCGGTGAGACTGAGCGGCATCGCATCACTCGCATCACTAAGGCCGTGTGTACCAGTAACGAGCTGGACGAACGGGGAGACGCCGTCCATTCCGCCATTGTTGTGGGTCGCCCCAAGGATTGAGGCGACGGCAGTTGGGTGGTCGTCGTAGTCGCCGTAGGTGGACGGTAGCCATTCGGCAGTTGGAAGGTCATTATGACCCGGTCCGGTATCAATTTCCCAGACGCCAGTGCGTGTCGAAACGCCTTCGCGCGACACGATACCGTTGAAATGCCACATTTGCGGCACACGCGCGACCTCGAGCCCCCAGTTACCACCGCCGGGACCGGTACTCGGTAGCTCCCAGGTCCAGTCTTCCGGGATGGGAAGTTCCCCGCTTCTCGGGAGCGCCTCCGTTTGCTGGAGCACATCCGGACTCACGCCGAGGACAATCGCGTACCCGCGCAGTTGCGCGATGCGCTCGGCCAGTGCGGCGTGGGTCGTTGTCGGGAACCGCAGCACCAGCAGGGCCGGCGCGCGCTCAGCAACACCGCGTGCTCCGCCAATCAGGGAGGCACCAACCTGAGCCAGCATCGCATTGGTCTCGCCCACCGTAGCCGTTGGTGCGAGCCGCAGCATGACCGTGTTGAAAGACACGTCGATACCAACGAGGATTGGATGGCCCTGCGCGAAGTCCTCACGTCGAACGGCTGACTGGCTGTCCGGCACCACATCGGCCGCCGGTGCGTCGGAAGGACCGGACAGCGCGCCCCCTGCCATGCTCGTGATCCGGAACTTGATCAGGATCGGCTTGCCAGCCACGACCGCCACACCGGGCGCAGTAATCCGATTCGCATCCTGCGTGGTGCGTGCCACCAAGAGATCGGCGCGGCCGATGATCTGTGCACCATCGAGCACCTCGAGGCGATACGTGCCACCACCAATCGCCAGTGACGACGGCACGCGCCAGAGCACCGCATAGCTCTCGTCGGCGGCGTCCACGCGAATGCCGTCCGAGCCGGGTCCCATGGCGAACGTGGCCACCGTTGGACACGACGGCCCGCTCGGCGCGGTGCACACCACGCGCACCGTGGGCTTTCGCGTGGCATCGAAGGTGCCAGGCACCGGCGCCGGATTCTTGACCGTCGGCGGCAGGAAGCCAAAGCCGGTGATCGTGGCCGTGCTGGTCGACGTAGCGGAAGTGCGTGCGTCGGGGTCGGGACCGGCGGTGCCAGTCGGTACATCAGAGCAGGCACCCGTGACGAGTGTCAGGAGTGCGAGCAAGCGCAAACGTGATAGCGGTTTCATGAGAGGAGGCGGCAAGAGGTGTGAAATGCCTACGTGCGTGGTTACGCACCGCCTCGCCGGAGATTCTCACCTTCACCAAAACCGCGCCCATTCTGTTGCGTGCAGCCCACACGTTGTACGCAGGGCGGCGTGTTCGCTGCGAGCTTTTGCGCGTCGCGTCAGCGCTGATGGATTACGGCATCTTCACAATGACTTTGCCGCGTGATCGCCCCGCCTCCTGATACGTCACCGCCGCCGGTAGCTCGGCGAACGCATACTCACGATCAATAACCGACCGCAGTGTGCCGCGCTGCATCCAGTCGCGCAGCATGACCAAGTCGGCCTGGTTCTCGTTGGCGGTGAACGTAATGAAGGTGGCTTTGAGCACCGGTGCCGCCAGGATGGCCGCGGCCGAGCGGGTGAGCGGCCCAAGGTACGCGTTGTCATTGGGGCCACCCACGATGATCATGCGCCCACCGGGCGCGAGCACCGCATCGAGTGCGCGCAGCTCATGGTTGCCCACCATATCGATAATGGCATCGTATCGCTCGGCGCCTTTGGTGAAGTCGTCTTTCGTGTAGTCAATCACGCGGTCGGCACCGATACCCTGCACCATGTCTACGTTGCGGGTGCTCGCCACGCCCGTGACGTGGGCGCCGTAGATCTTGGCGATTTGCACGGCAAAGGTGCCCACGCCGCCCGACGCACCGTTGATGAGTACGCGTTGACCTTTGCGCACCAGTGCCTGATCGCGAACCGCCTGCAGCGCCGTGGTGGCCGCCACGCCAATGGCTGCGGCCTGCTCGAACGAGGCGCTGTGTGGCATGCGAGTCATGGCGCCGTGCTCAGGGACCACGACGTGCGTACCAAAGGCGCCGGTGCGCGACCCGAATACCCTGTCGCCAACCTTGAACTCAGTCACGCGCGCGCCCACTGTCTGCACCGTGCCGGCGAAGTCGGCGCCAATACGCTCTTCGGTGGGCGCGCCCATGCCTGAGAGTATGCGCATGATGTAGGGTTTGCCGCGCAGGAAGTGCCAGTCGAGCGGATTCACCGACGCCGCATGCACGCGTACGAGCACTTCGGTATCACCCGGCGTGGGCGTGGCGATAGTCTTGAGGCGCATCACCTCAGGGCCACCGTAGCAGCTGTAGCTGTACACCTGTGCAGCGGTGGTGTCGTTCGCCGCGGGCGTGGCCGCAGCGTCTGAGCACGGCGACTCGTGGCTGAGTGCCAGCGCCCCGCCGGCGCCAGCGGCGCTCACGAGCACCACCAGTATTCCAACCCACTTCGTTTTGCGTCCCACGGTACGCTCCCGGCTGTCAGACAGTGCCTACGCGTTAGCGCGCGCACACGTATGCCGTGGGGGTACGGACGGGCGGGGGTGGGGGTTTCAGGGGCGAGGTTTGGCGGGCATTTACCGCGAGTCGGTTAACGCGCCTGCGGCCACGCCTCTCGGGCTTCGCGGATGCTTGTGTAGCCGTAGTCGAAGAACTGCAGCACACCAGTCGCCTCGTCGCGGCGGGCAATGCAGTACACCGCGCGCAGCGGAGCCCCGTCGGCATCGGACACGCTGATGGTGGCCTCTTGGCCTTCGAAGCTGTCGACTTCGACGATGAAGAGTTCTCGGTCGGTCATGGTTGGTAATGGTCGAAGAGGGGTCTGACATTTCAGGCGCACCTCCCGCGACGACTTCGAAATCCGCTTCGCACGTTTGCAACCGAAGTGCGCACGGTCAGTGCGGCAGAACCCTGGACGAACCCCGCCTAGCGTCGTACCATGCCCGGGAGGAAAGTTTTCCGATTGCTTGAATCCTGCGCCCATTTTTCCGTACGCTAATGACCCGACTTACCCGCGGACTCCACGAGCGACTCGTCACACGTCTGTTGGAGCGCGACCTTGAGACACTCGAGTCCCATCTGAGTGCAGACCGTACCGCTCTACGCGACGCCGACGCGGCCGATCGGCTAGCCCTCCACCTGTCGCGGGTCGTAGAGCGCGCCATCGATACGCTCCCCGAGAAAGAGCGGGCCGCCCTCGGCGCCGATCTTACGCGCCGCCTCATTGCGGAGCTGTCACGAGAAGGTGCACTGGTCGAGTTCGCCGGCGAAGAGCCTCTCACTCCGCCCGAGTCGCTGCGCGCAATCAACGCCGCGCTGCCTGATGGGCGTCCCGAGCAGATCCCGCAGCCACTCATCCCACTGCTTGATACCACGTTGCTCACCAATGCTCCGGGTGAGCCGAATGTGGGGCATCAGTTGCTCGCCGAAGTGGCGTCCGCCGATCGCATTGACCTCGTGATGGCGTTCATTCGCCGTACGGGGGTGCGGCCGCTGCGCGAGGTGCTCAAACGGCACGTCGAGGCGGGACGGGGTCTACGCGTGCTGACCACGGTCTATACCGGTTCCACAGAGGCCGATGCGCTCGAGATGCTGCAGGACCTTGGGGCGGATGTGCGCGTGTCGTACGACACCACCGGCACCCGTTTGCACGCCAAGGCGTGGCTGTTTCACCGGGAGAGCGGCTTCTCCACGGCGTATGTGGGGTCGTCCAACCTCACGCACAGCGCGCAGGTGAGCGGGCTCGAATGGAACGTGCGGGTCTCCGGGGCCCGAAACCGTGGGGTGATTGAGAAACTGTCGGCGGTGTTCGAGAGCTACTGGCAGCAGCCAGACTTTGAGCCGTACGACCGGGCGCGGTTCGATAGTGCGACGAACCACGAGCGCCCTGCTCTCACGCTGCACCTCCCGCCCACAGAGATCCGACTCGAACCCTTCCAGGAGCGTCTGCTAGAGCAGATCGCCCTCGCTCGTGAGGAAGGCCGCCACCGCAACTTGCTCGTTTCGGCTACTGGTACGGGCAAGACCGTGATGGCGGCTGTGGACTTCGCGCGTCTCCGAGCCCGCCTGCCTCGAGCGCGCCTGCTGTTCATCGCCCACCGCGACGAGATTCTGTCGCAAGCGCAGGCCACGTTCGCTCATGCTCTACGGGATCCATCGTTCGGCGAGCGGTGGGTGAGCGGCGAACGTCCCAGTCGGTGGGAGCATGTGTTCGCGTCTATCCAGTCGCTGAATACGAACAGTCTTGAGCAGCTGGACCCAGCGCACTTTGATGTGGTAATTGTGGACGAGTTCCACCACGCCGCGGCGTCGAGTTACGAGCGTGTGCTGGCGCGAATTCAACCGCAGCAGTTACTAGGGCTTACGGCCACTCCTGAGCGAAGCGACGGGCTGTCCATTCTGCACTGGTTCGACAATCGAATATCCGCTGAGCTACGGCTATGGGATGCCATTGATCAGCACCGACTGGTGCCGTTTTCGTACTTCGGAGTCACCGACTCACTTAATCTCACCGACATTCCGTGGACGCGCGGTCGAGGATACGACACGACGGCACTGACTGACGTGATTACCAGCACCGACGTGTGGGCGCGGCAGGTGCTTAAGCAGTGTGCGGAGTACCTCGGCCCGCTCAACAAGGTCCGGGCGCTGGGATTCTGTGTGAGCGTGCAGCACGCGCACTACATGGCGCGGATTTTCGCCGAGCACGGCGTGTCGGCACGCGCCGTTGACGGTACTACACCGGCGGCCGAGCGAGAGGAGGCGCTGCGGGCGCTTGCCAACGGCACCGTGAACGTGGTGTTCTCGGTGGACCTGTTCAACGAAGGCGTGGACGTACCAACCGTTGATACGCTGCTCATGCTGCGACCCACCGACAGTCCGGTGCTGTTCGTACAGCAGCTGGGGCGCGGGCTGCGCAAGGCGATAGGCAAGTCGCTGTGTACGGTGCTCGACTTCGTGGGTCAGCACCGCCGTGAGTTTCGCTTCGACCATCGACTGGGAGCACTGCTCGGCGGGAGCCGTAAGCACATCAAGCAGCAGGTTGAGCTTGGCTTTCCGTTTCTTCCAGCCGGGTGCCAGATGCAGCTCGAGCCCGTGGCGAAAGAGCGTATACTGGCAAGTATCAGTCAGAGCATGCCGACACGTCGCGCCGAGCGGGCGCGTGAGCTGGCAGCGCTGGCCGCGCAGCGTCCGGACATTACGCTGGGTGAGTTTCTCGAGGAGATGGGCCTCGAACTCGAGGAGTTCTACGCCAGCCCGAGTGACTCATGGACCGGGCTCCGCGTGGCTGCTGGACTGCCCATTGGTGAGCCGGGGCCGCAGGAAAATGCGTTGCGCAGAGCTATGGGTCGACTACTGCACGTGGACGATCACGAACGACTCGATGCATGGCGTCGCTGGCTGAGTGCCCCCGATTCGGGCGATGTGGAGGCCGCCACACGTGCTGCCTGTCTGGTACGTATGCTGCTCGCGCAGGTACTGGAAAGCGTAGCGGATGATGCGATGTCGTTCGCCGCCGGCGCTCAGCTGTTGCGCGATCACCCAGCCGTTTGCGCTGAGATCGGAGAGCTATGCGATGTACTGGCGCAGCGCGTAGCTCACCTGTCGGTGCCACTGGATGTCTTTACCGAGGTGCCGCTGCGGGTTCACGCCCGATATACCCGCCGGGAGATTCTAGTGGCCAGCGGCGAGAGCACCGACGTGAAGGGCAGCACCTGGCGGGAAGGCGTTCGTTATGCGGATCACCTGCCGGCTGACCTGTTTGCCTTCACCCTCGACAAAACCGCCGGACAGTTCTCCCCCACGACGCGCTACCGCGACTACGCGATCAGCCGCGAGCTCATTCACTGGGAGAGCCAGTCTACCACGCGCGCTGCAAGCCCCACGGGCCTTCGGTATCAGCAGCATGTGGAGCGTGGCAGCCACGTATGGTTGTTCGCGCGGCTCAACTCCGAAGAACGCGCATTCACGTTTCTCGGCCCGGCGTCCTATGTGTCTCACGCCGGCGAGGCGCCGATGGGGATTACCTGGCGTCTGCAGCACTCGTTGCCTGGAGACTTGTTTCAGGCGTTCGCGGCGGCGGTGGCATAGCGGGACCATTGCCGTTTGTGGTCAGATGACTCGTTCCATTTACGCGGGCTTCTTTAGCGGGCGATCAGATAAATGCGAGCGCAGCGAGCTACCAAGCCGCCCGACTGCAGCAAGTATCGTTATGCTGGCATACTGAGCACGAAGAATGTCGCATCGCGATAGTTTAGAGCGCCAACGCGGTGATCTTACGCAGAGATCTCGAGTCTTTAGTCGATCGGAGTGGGCGGCCCCATTCGTTTTGCGAAGATGATCTTGTCGTCGCCGACGCTGTAAAAGTCCGGCACACGGCCACACTCGACGTAGCCTCTCTTGGCGTAGAACGCTCGCGCGCGGGCAAGAGGGGGGAGCGCGCTCGTCTCAATTACTAAGACTCGACCAGCTTCGGCCATGACGGTCGCTTCCACGGCATCGAGAAGTGAATCGCCCCCGCCGCGACCGTGATCCTCTGGACGGACACCAATCCACCACAGATTCCACACGCCATCGGCGTGTGCATCCGGGGCGTAGTAGACCCACCCAGCGGGTGCGCTTTCGTCGTTGGGCGCCCAAAACTGCGCGGCATGCCCTGGCCCGAGTTCGTCAGCGTGAAGCGCGTCGAGTACTCCCCCTAGAAGTGCACTTGCATCAGCAGGTTCAAAAAGGCCTGTCGCGCACGCGACAGAAAGCAGCGTCGGTGTATCCGAGGGACGGACAGAACGAATCATGCGATACTCTCTCAAGCTTGATGGGCGAGGTACTCACAACTTGGAACCTGTTGGTACACGTAGCCATACAGGCCAAGAATCGTTCCTCCTCACCAATGAGCCCTTATCCTTAACTCGCGCTTCATTGATTGGACCGTCTGATCGGCATAACGCCGCGTTCTGCTTTAAAGGCTCTCATAAATTAGCTGTGAACGAAGCAGGGCGGAGCCCTGCGCAGTTACACAGCGTACCGCCTTGCCTTTGTCTGCAGCAACGCTCGTTATGTGGCGCCCCGCGACGACCCGGTCACTGGCCGGGCGGCTCGTCGAGCAACAGCGCGCGCCACGTCTTGCGACGAATGGCAACTTCGACGGTCGTCACCACGCGACTGCCCTGAAGCACGGATACTCCAAGCGCCTGCGCGTCGGCACCTCGCGGCGGTCGGTCGAACAGAACATACGGCCGGCCGGGAATGTCGCAGACGTAACCGAGCGACCACGGATGCGCGCGATCATAGTCGTAGAATGGTGGATCGTGGTGATACCCATGCGCGAGGACCCATTTTGTGGACGAGTCGGGGCCGACATAGCGTCCCCACCAAAGCACGAGATAGCTCCGGCCGCCGGCAGGCGATAGTGCAAGGACGCGCCAGGCTAACAAATGCGCTTCAACCAGTGCACCGGGCGGCTTAATCGTCGGACCGCAAAACCCAAGCGGCGCCGTGAGCAGAGAACGCGAAGGCTGCCAGTCCCACGCTGGCAGGGTGTCATCAACAGCGAGCACGCTGGCGGTCTGCGCGTGGACCTGACTCGCGCTGCCGAGGTGTGATGCGCCGACGAACAACAATGCCAGAAATGTTCGAGTCATCGAGGCTTTAGATGAAGCCACATAACGCCCGCTAGCATGCAGGAAACTCTTGCAAGGCGGCCGTTATATGGGCAATTCGCTGCAAGATAGCGGAATCATCCCTCTTCGCCGCTAACCGCACAAGTAACTGTTTCACAAGAACTTGCCACAACGCATCGCCACGAAGTTCCAGCTGTTCTCTTGCAAGCGCTGCAAGATAAACGGAAATCGTACAGAGAGACGCGCTGGCGAGGCCGAGCCGCCGCTCGGTAATCCGAGCGCCTGCGACAACCCGCCCCACCAAACCAACGCGGCGCACCCACTCCCATCGAGTGAATGCGCCGCGCTGTTCTACAACCCACGGGTAATCCGCCGCGTTCAGTTCCCCGGCGGCACCACCAGCGTCACGCCGTTCGCCGCCAGCAGCGCGCTCATCGCCCGCGCCTTGGGCATGAACGCCGCCGCCTCGGTCACCGCGGCTTCCAGCGCAGTCTTCGCCGCGGCTGCCTGCTTCACCAGCGCGTCACTCGGCGTTTCCCACACGGCCAGCATGTTGCTCTTGGCGGTGCCCACGCGCCCCAACACGTTCGTATCTGCACCGGCGGCGCCACCACCAAAGCCACCGCCGCCACCAAACCCACCTGCAGCGGGAATGGCGCCCACACCAAACTTGGCGCGCAGTGCGTCGTAGTCCTTACGGAACGCGGCGAACTGCGTCTTCACGCTGTCCGGCAACGTGGGCGTGCTGTCCATCTTGGCCGCCGCAGTCCGCACCCCGGCTACCATAGCTGCCAACGGCGCGGCTGCGGCAGCACCCGCGTTCTGCGCCGCGTGCAGCTCCATCGCCTTGGCGTTGTACGCCACGCGCTGATCAGTCGTGAGCGTTACCGCGGGGTCCATGACAATGGTGAGCGGCTTGCGCGCCACTTCCTTGCCATCCACCACCAGCGCCACGGCATAGCTACCCGGCAGTACCTGCGGCCCCACGTTGCCACCGCCACCAAAGCGGAACCCGCCACCACCACCCGCGCCACCAGCCGGCGCACACGGGTTCTCCGGCAGATACCCCACCGTGGGCAACGGCTCGGGATAACCAGGAATGGCGCGCCGCGGCGCCGGCGGCTGCACACCACCACCAGCCCCGCCGGCCGGCGCAGCGGCGTTCACTTCACGCACCGGCTCCACACGCTGGTCCCAGCACACGGTCTGCATGCCGGCCACGTTCTTTGCCGCCGGCACCGCCAACTCGCGCACCAGCGCCCCGGCCCCGTCAAACACGCGCAGCACCGGGTTCTTCACCGGCGCCTTGAAGTGCAGCTGCAGCACGGTCTCCGTGGGCGGGTTCTCACCGGTAAAGAACTGGTGCCCCCAGAACTCGTCGTTGCGATCGTCCTTGTTCTTCCACTGCAGGCTCAACCCCGGCGTGAACAGCGTCGCATCGGCCTTGAGCGCCGCCGCATACTCCTGGATGGGCTCGAGATGATCGAGAATCCACAGCGAGCGCCCGTGCGTGGCCACAATGAGCGCGTTGTCGCGCGGATGAATGGTGAGCTCGTCCACCCGCACCGTGGGGAAGTTGGCCTTGAGCCGTTTCCACTGCTGCCCACGATTCACACTCACGAAAATGCCGGTCTCCGTACCCACATACAGCACGTCGGCATTCCTGGTGTCTTCGGTGAGCGTCTTGATCACTTCACCCTGCAACCCGTTCACCAGCGACACAAACGTCGCGCCAAAGTCACGCGACATCCACACGTACGGCGCGTAGTCGTTCTGCCGGTGGTTATCCACCGTGATGTACACCGTACCCGCCTCAAACCGGCTCGGCACCACTTCACTTACAAACGCGTACCCCGCCGGAAAGCCGGGCAGGTTCTTCGTGATGTTCTGCCACGTCTTGCCATCGTCACGCGTCACGCTCACCGTGCCGTCGTCGGTGCCGGTGTAGTACACGCCCGCCTGCTTGGGGCTTTCCCCCAACGCCACAATGGCCGGCCACTGCGAAATGCCGTCGTGACGGGCAATGGTGATGTCGCTCCCCTTGAGCCCCATGGTCACGATGCTATCGCGCGAGGCGTTCTGCGTGAGGTCGGGGGAAATGGCTTCCCAGCTGTCACCACGGTCGCGCGAACGGAACACCTTGTTGGCCGCGGCCAGCAGCACACCGGGATCGTTGGGGCTCAGCATGAGCGGCGTGTCCCAATGGAAGCGATACGCCTCACGCGGCTGCGCATTGGTCACGTTCTGCGCCGTGGGGCGAATCTGGCGCGACTCACCGGTCACCTTGTTGCGCCGCACGATGTTGCCGTCCTGCGACTCGGTGTACACAATGCGCGAGTCACGCAGGTCGGGAATGGCCACGAAGCCGTCGCCGCCAAGAATCTGGAACCAGTCGTAGTTGAAGATGCCGCGGTTCATGTGCGACGCGCTGGGGCCACACCAGTCGTAGTTGTCCTGCATGCCGCCGCACACGTTGTACGGGAACTCCATGTCGTAGCTCACATGGTAGAACAACCCCACCGGCAGGTTGGGCAGGAACTGCCACGTACGACTCAAATCGTACGAAACGCCAATGCCACCGTCACCACCAATGAGCACGTGGTCGGGGTTCTTCGGGTTCACCCAGATGGCGTGAATGTCGTCGTGAATGACCAGCGCGGCGTCGGTTTCCCACGAGCGGCCGCCATCGACGGTCATGTGCAACCCCACGCCGCCCATGTACACACGGTCGGGGTTCACCGGGTCCACCTTCAGGTTGCTGAAGTACATGGGGCGCGGATTGGTGCTGCTCATCTTGCTCCACGTCGCGCCGCCATCGGTGCTGCGATACACACCCGTCGCGCCGGCGTTCTGCCCGCCACGCTGTGGGGTGTTGGCCATCTCCGCCGGCGGCACCGGCGCCGCGCCACGCGCCGCCGTAGGTGCTTCCACCGTGGCATACACAATGTTGCCGCTGTTGCGATACACATCCACCGCAATGCGTCCCAGCGAGCCGGTGGGGAAACCCGTGCCCGTCACCTTGGTCCACGTGTCGCCACCGTCGGTGCTCTTGAACAGCGCGCTGCCGGGGCCACCGCCGTTCATGCAGCAGGCCGTGCGACGGCGCTGATACATGCTGGCAAAGAGTACGCTGGGGTTGCTGGCCGAGATGGCGACATCGTTGGCGCCGGTATCGTCGTCGCCCTTGAGCACCTGCTTCCAGGTGAGGCCACCGTCGGTGGTCTTGTACACGCCGCGATCACCGCCCGGGCCAAAGAGCGGCCCCGTAGCCGCCACCCACACGATGTTCTCGTTGGTGGGGTGCAACACAATGCGGTTGATGTGCTTGCTGTTGGGGAGTCCAACGAGCGCAAACGTTTTGCCGCCGTCGGTGCTCTTGTACAACCCGCCGCCCCACGAGGTGCTCTGGCGGTTGTTGCTTTCGCCGGCGCCCACCCACACCACATCGGGGTTGATCTGCGACACGGCCACATCGCCAATGGCAATGAGCCCCTCATTTTGAAACAACGGCGTGAAGGTGGTGCCGTTGTTCACCGTCTTCCACACGCCACCGTGCGCGGTGCCTACGTAATAGATGGCGGGGTTGTTCTCGAACACCGCCAGGTCGGCAATACGCCCCGACATGGTGGCGGGGCCAATGCTGCGGAAGTGCAGCTTGTCGAATTCGGTGGCCACCATGGGGGCCACGGGGCCGGGCTGGCTGGCGACGTTCTTGGCGCGCTGAGCGCTAACGGCCAGCGGCAGCGCCAGCGAGAGCAGGTAGCCCTTGGCCAGGGTACGCAGGGGGAGGGACATAGTCTGTGGGCGGAGGGGGACGTAAAGCGTCACCCCCATAACGTGCGCCACGGCAGAGCGTTGGGCGAGGATCAGCCCACCAAAACTCCCTACCTCTCCACCTCCCCACCTCCATCATTCAGGCACACACCCGCCTGGCGGCACAAACCCACTGGCCACGCACTATACTACAACCACCCTCTCAGGAGACCGCATGAGCGACGACAGCATCACTCGTGAGTACCCCGGCCAGGAGCTGGTCGTGGAATGGCGTCAGGGGCTGTGCGCCCACAGCGGCAACTGCGTGCGCGCCAATCCGCGCGTCTTCAATCCGCGCCGCAGCCCCTGGATTCAAACCGACCAGGCCAGCGACGACGAGATCCGCGAGGCCGTGGGCCGCTGCCCCAGCGGCGCGTTACGCATCCGCTAGGGCGTATCCATTTAGGCCGCGTGCGCTGAGGGTCAGCCTCAGCGCATCCAATGACAGGTGTACCCGCCCGGATTCTTCTTCAGATAGTCCTGATGGTACCCCTCGGCGCTCCACCACGTCGCCTCCGGCACGATTTCGGTGGTGATGGGCCGGTTCCACAACCCGCCCGTCGCCACCCGCGCCTTCACCAGCTCGGCGGTCTCGCGCTGCGCCTCGGTGGTGTAAAAAATGGCGCTGCGGTACTGCGTGCCAATGTCGTTCCCCTGACGGTTGAGCGTCGTGGGGTCGTGCATGCGGAAAAAGTGGTGCTCCAGCAGCGTCTCGAAGCTCACCACCGTGGGGTCGAACTCAATGCGCACACTTTCCGCGTGCCCGCTCTTGCTGTCGTGCGTATCGTCGTAGCGCGGGTGCTCCAGCCAGCCGCCGGTGTACCCCACGTCGGTATCGAGCACCCCGGGGATGGCGCGCAGCAGCTCCTCCATACCCCAGAAGCAGCCGCCGGCAAGAATCGCTACCTCGCGCGTGGGCGTGTTGGCCTCAGCCATGCTTCCCGCCCTCCGCAAACAACGGTAGAAACTCCGCGTACCCCTGCCCTTCCAGCTCGGCCACCGGGACAAAGCGCAGCGACGCCGAATTGATGCAGTAGCGCATGCCGCCCGCATCGCTCGGCCCGTCCGGGAAGAGGTGCCCCAGATGCGAGTCGCCGTGCTTGGAACGCACTTCCACGCGCCGCATGCCGTACGACCGGTCTTCGACTTCCGTGATGTTGGGCGCAATGGGCCGTGTAAAGCTGGGCCAGCCGGTGCCCGACTCGAACTTGTGCACGCTGGCAAAGAGCGGCTCACCGCTCACCACGTCCACGTACAGCCCGGGCTCATGGTTGTCCCAGTAGGCGTTCCGGAACGGTGGTTCGGTACCGCACTGCTGCGTTACGGCGAACTGCTCAGGGGTGAGCGTACTGCGCAGCTCGTCGGCCGCGGGCTTGGTGTAGCTCTTGTCGGTGGAGATGATCGGATCGCTCATGCTAGTACTAGGCACAAACGCCGGGCGGGGTTCCCGTTTCCACTTGAAAAACATCGCCACTCCCTCCGTTACTTGCAGTCGGGATTGGCAGCCGGGCCGATGTACTTCACCACCTCCAGCACATCACGCTCGCGGGCCCCTTCCATATCATCCGGGCGAGCCAGGAAGCGCGCCTGCACCTCCACCTGCTGGGCGCTGCCGGGCGGCAGCTTGGCCGACGTGAAAGCCTTTTCGAGCGCCTTGTAGCCTCCCTTCATGAGCACCGGGTACGTCTGCCCCGACGCGCACTCGCGGAAGGTGGGGGCGTCGGCCATGTACATGAAGGCGCCGGTAAACGTGGACGGCTCGCGCAGCGCGTTCACACTGGCGTCACGCACCAGGGCATGGTTCTGGGCCGAATCAATGGGCTTGCCGCTCTGGTTCAGCAGTCGCAGCGTATCGCTCCCCGCAGCGGCAAAGCGCACCGTGCGTCCCAGCCCCTCCAGCACAATGGCGCCCCCGTCCTGCTTCCAGCGCCCCATGCTCACCGCCGGGGCGCCGCCCTTGCCCTCGTACACTTCGCGCAGGCGATACGTGGTGTCCGAGAAGAGCGCCACCGTGGTGGCAATGCCACCGCAGTCGGCGCAGGGGAGCGTTCCGGTGTACGAATTGGGGGCGAACGCCGCCACCGTAATGGTGGGGACCGACGGAATGGTCACGACACTGTCCTTGAGCGGGCCCGACTTGCCGTCGGCCGCATCCTTGTTGCCACCGCACGCCGCCAGCACGGCCAGCGACGCGGAGACCATCAGCGCCGCACCGGCGCGCCGCCCTGCATACTCAACAAAGCTCATGGGGGTCGACCTGTTGGACGGGGATCTATGTTTCACGATGTGACCATGTTCATTGCCCAGAACGAAGCACCGGATGTCACCTTCGACAACCGCTTCGTCGCCGAGCTTCCCGGGGATGGTGAATCCTCGAATACCCGAAGACAAGTGCTGCGCGCCGCCTGGAGTGCCGTGCAGCCCACCCCCGTGGCCAATCCACAGCTGCTGGCCCACGCCGCCGACGTGGCCTCGCAGGTAGGGTTCACCGAGGCCTTTGTGCAGTCGCCCGCCTTTGCCAACGTGTTTGGTGGCAACGCGCTACTGCCGGGCATGCACCCCTACGCCGCCTGCTACGGCGGCCACCAGTTTGGCAACTGGGCCGGTCAGCTGGGCGACGGCCGTGCCATGACGCTGGGCGAAGTGGTGAATGCGGAGGGGGAACGGTGGGAGCTACAGCTCAAGGGCGCCGGCCCCACGCCGTACTCCCGCACCGCCGACGGCCGCGCCGTGCTGCGCTCGAGTATCCGCGAGTTTCTGTGCAGTGAAGCCATGCACCACCTGGGGGTGCCCACCACGCGCGCGCTCAGTTTGGTGAGCACCGGCGACATGGTGGTGCGCGACATGTTCTACAACGGCAACGCCGCCCCCGAGCCCGGCGCCATTGTCTGTCGCGTAGCGCCCAGCTTCATCCGCTTCGGCAACTTCGAGATTTTTACGGCGCGCAACGATATCGCCAATCTCGAGCGCCTCGTGGACTTCACCATATCGCGCGACTTCGCGCACTTGGTTGATGCCCACGCCGACGTGACGGCACGTCGCGCCGCGTGGTACGCCGAGGTGTGTGAGCGTACCGCGCAGATGATTGTGCACTGGATGCGCGTGGGCTTTGTACACGGCGTGATGAACACCGACAACATGTCCATTCTCGGGCTCACCATCGACTACGGCCCGTACGGCTGGCTCGATAATTTCGACCCGCACTGGACCCCCAACACCACCGACGCGCAGGGGCGTCGGTATCGCTTTGGGCAGCAGCCCGCCATTGCGCAGTGGAATCTCACGCGACTGGCCGACGCCATTGCGCCGCTCTTTGCCAACGAAGCCGATCTGCAAGCAGGGCTCGACAGGTTTTCGCAGGTTTACATTGCCGAATACGAAGCCATGAACGCCGCTAAGTTCGGCTTCGTGCAGCGCGGCGACGCCGAGCAGCAGCTCATTCGTGAATGCTTCAAGCTGCTCTACGACGCCGAGGTGGATTACACGCGCTTTTTCAGGGCGTTGGGGGACATTCCCGATGCGCTCCCCGAGCACGATATGCTCTGGCTGCTGGGCGATGTGTTCTACGACAACGCCAAGCGCGACACGCACGCCGACGCGCTACGCGCGTGGCTGCTCCGCTGGCATGTGCAGGTGCTGCAGCACGGCCGAGGCTTCGAAGCGCGCCGCGCCGCCATGCACGCCGTGAACCCGTGGTTCGTGCTGCGCAATTACGTGGCGCAGCAGGCCATCGATGCCGCCACCGCCGGTGATCCGTCGCTGGTGCGTACGCTGCTCACGGTGCTGCGGGATCCGTATACCGAGCAGCCGGAGTATGCCGAGTTTGCCGGGCGGCGCCCGGAGTGGGCGCGGCACAAGGCCGGGTGCTCGATGCTGAGTTGTAGTTCGTGAGGAGAAACTGAAAACTGAAAACTCCAACTGACGACTGAAAACTTGTACTGAGAACTGAGAACTTCTTGGCAGCTCAGGAGTTGTCAGTTTTCAGTTGGAGTTGTCAGTTCTCAGTCGGAGTTGTCAGTAATCAGTCGGAGTTGTCCGTGGAATAACTGAAAACTGAAAACTCCAACTGACGACTGAAAACTTGTACTGAGAACTGAGAACTTCTTGGCGGCTCAGGAGTTGTCAGTTTTCAGTTGGAGTTGTCAGTACTCAGTTCAAGTTTTCAGTGCTCAGTTCAACGGCTCAGCGGGCCGCAGACTCAAGCCTATTCTGCCGCGACACCACCGCCTGCACAAACTGCAGTGCGTCGACCTGCGTAAACACCGCGCCGTCCCGGCCGTCGCCGACCTCGAACATCTTCATGCCGAAGCCTTTGATATCAAAGCGCAGTCGGCCTTCGGCGTACTTCACATTTTCCACGTAGGTCACCGGCACACTGATCGTGCTGTTGGCCATGAAGACGTGTACGGAGTCCGACACCACCTCAATGGCGACGGTCCGGTCGAGACTCACCATCTGCACGTCGTCGGGCCCCAGGGTTCGGGTAGCGCGGGCCACCTTGGCCGCCGCTTCGGCCACCTTGGACTCAGCGTCCTGCGCACATCCGGCCAGGAGCAGGGTAGCAACCAGGGAGACGGCGGCGGAGGCAACGGGGGCGAGGCGCACGGAGACCATGACGGAGCGGGGGAGGAGAAGAGGGTGCTGCCGCCGCCTGTCTCGGCGTGGCATCTTGGAAATATGAGACGTCGGACCTTCCTCTTGGCAGGGCTGGGGGCCACTGGTGCCCTTTTTGTGGGCTGGTCGCTCCGCGCTCCGCGCCAGCGGCTGCACCCCTCCCTGCGACTGGACGTTGACCCCGGCAGCGTGCCCCTCAACGGCTGGCTGGCCATCCACCCCAACGACCGGGTCACCATCATCTCCCCCAAGGCGGAGATGGGTCAGGGCATTCATACGGCCCTGGCCATGCTCGTGGCCGAGGAGCTGGACTGCGACTGGGCGCAGGTGGACGTGGTGTACAGCGGGATCGACAAGATCTACAACAACGTGGCGGCCGTGGTGCACGGGCTCCCCTTTCATGAGGACCTCGAAGATCACCCCGGCGTGCGCGGCGTGCGTTGGTTCACCGCCAAGGCCATGCGAGAGGTGGGGGTGATGCTCACCGGCGGGTCCTCCAGTGTGCGCGATGTGTGGGAGGTGGCCCGCGAAGCCGGCGCCACCGCCCGCGCCGCACTGGTAGCCGCCGCGGCCGCACGGGCCCGCGTTGAACCATCATCGTGCACCACCGAACGGGGCATGGTGATTGCTGGTGGGCGGGAGTACCGCTATGGCGCGCTGGTGCGCGAGGCCGCACAGCAGCGCGTCTCCAACGTGACGCTCAAGACGCCCGATCGCTTTGTCATCATTGGCAAAGACCGCTCGCGTCTCGATACCGACGCCATCATTACCGGCGTGCCGCGCTTCAGCATGGATGTATCGCTGGATGGCCTGCTGTACGCGGCCGTGCTTATGCCGCCCACACTGGAAAGCACGGTCACGCGGTTTGACCGCGCGGCGGCGCTGAAAAAGCCCGGCGTGCGTGCGGTGGTGGAGCTCACGGGCAGTCGATTTGGTGATCCACCAGGACTGGCCATTGTGGCGGATAAGTGGTGGCAGGCCAGGCAGGCGCTACCGGCACTGAACGCGCAGTGGAGTGTCAGTCCGCACGCCACGCTCTCCACCAACGGCATCATGCAGACGCTGCGCACTGCGGCGGCGGGCAATGACGGCATACCGTTTCGCAGTGATGGCGATGCCGAAAAGGTGTTGGCGGCTTCTGCGCGCACGCTGGAGCGCACATACGAGTCGCCGTATCTCGCGCACGCCACCATGGAGCCCATGAACGCGACGGTGCGCGTGAATGTATCGGGTGCGGAGTTGTGGGTGGGCACGCAGGTCCCGGGGTTTGCGCGCGCGGCCGTGGCCATGGCCGTTGACGTCCCCGACGATCTCGTCACCGTGCACCAAACGCCGCTGGGTGGTGGCTTTGGGCGCCGGCTTGAAGCCGACTACGTGGCGCAGGCGGCGGCCATTGCGAACGCGTTGCCCGGTGTGCCGGTGCAAACCATCTGGAGTCGTGAAGACGATATGCGTCACGACTTCTATCGACCGGCCGGCGTATCGCGCATGCGCGCGGGGCTCAACGCCGCCAATGAAGTCACGAGCGTGGTGGTGCACTCCGCTGGCCAAGCTCCCTTCCGCGCGCTTGGCGCTCGACTGGGGGTCAGTCTCGTGACGGATGGCCCCGACAAGAGTACCGTCGAAGGCACCTTCGATCAGCCGTATGAGTTTCCGGCCATGCGTGTGTCGAACGCCGATGTGGAGTTGCCGGTGCCGGTGGGGTCGTGGCGCAGTGTGGGGCACTCGTTCAAAGGCTTCGCCATGGAAAGTTTTGTGGACGAGCTGGCGTACGAAGCCAAGGTGGATCCGCTGCGCTACCGACAGCTGCTGCTGCAGAAGCATCCCCGCGCACGCGCGGTGCTGGACCTGCTGGCCACGCAGAGCAGCTGGTACACACCGTTGGAGCCACTCCCCAACGGGCGAACGCGCGCGCGTGGTGTAGCGCTGCACTGGAGCTTCGGGTCGGTGGTGGGGATGGTGGCGGAGGTCTCACTCAACGATGCAGGCACCATTGCGGTGGAGCGGGTGGTGTGCGCCGTGGACGCCGGCCTGGTGGTGAATCCGTTGGGCGCGCGGCAGCAGATCGAGAGCGCGGTGGTGTACGGATTGTCGGCCGCGCTGTACGGCGAAGTGCTGGTGGACAACGGCCGCATTCGCCCCGGCAACTTTCACGAGTATCGACCACTGCGCTTCAGCGAGTGCCCGGTGATTGAAACGCATTTTGTGCCCAGCACACGTCCGCCCTCGGGACTGGGCGAGCCCGGGGTGCCCGTGGTAGCACCCACAGTAGCCAACGCCCTGTTTGCCCTTACCGGCACACGCCTGCGCACCTTGCCGCTGCGCGCGGAGGCACTGGCATGAGTGCATCACAACCGGGGGGCGTGCTCCCCAGTCAGCCCAACCGAGTGCAGCGCGGCACCACCCCCGCCGATGGTGATCTGCCCACGCTCGAGGTGAACGGTACCGTGGTGGAAGTAACCGACAGTACCGACACGCCCCTGCTCTGGGTACTGCGGCAGAGTCTGGGCATGCCGGGCACACGCTTTGGCTGCGGCATGGCGCTGTGCGGCGCCTGCACCGTGCATGTGAACGGCGAACCGGTGCGCTCGTGCGTGACGCCGCTGTCGGCGGTGATGGGCAAAAGCGTCACGACCATTGAAGGGATCAACGGCGCCGTCGTGGACGCGCTGCGTGGCGCCTGGACCTCGGTGGATGTGCCGCAGTGTGGCTACTGTCAGTCGGGACAGCTCATGAGTGCCGCCGCGTTGCTGGCGAGCAACACATCGCCTACCGACGACGAGGTCGCAACAGCGATGGATGGGAACATCTGTCGGTGCGGCACGTATCCGCGCATCAAGGCCGCCATCCGGGCGGCCGCCGCGCAGCTGAACGCGGCCCGCGCTGCCGGAGCCAATTAGTCCCGTCTGCCCGGCACCGTGTACCACTTGGTAGATTGCAGATGTTCCCCACCTCATCCCCCACCGCTCCGCGCATGTCTATCGCAACTCAGCTGCTGCGCCGCTCCCTGCTCGCACTGGTTCCGGCGCTCGTCTCTGCCACCACCGTGTCGGCGCAGGCCGGTGCGCCCATCATTGGCCGCTGGGATCTCACGGTGCAGGGCACCGATCGCAGCTATCCGTCGTGGATGGAGGTGTATCTCTCCGGTCACAGGACGCTGGTGGGCAAGTTTGTGGGCGGCGGCGGCAGTGCCCGCCCCATTGCCAAGGTCACCTATGCCAACGGCACCGTGAGCTTTGCCATTCCACCGCAGTGGGAAATTGAGCAGAGCGACATGCAGTTCACGGGCACGCTGACCAACGATGCGCTCACGGGTACCATCACCACGCCCAAAGGCGAGAAGCACAGCTTCACGGGCAAGCGCGCGCCCACCATGCGTCGCGCTGCGGCGCCGGTGTGGGGCGCGCCCATCGCGCTCTTTGCCGGCACCAGCATGAGCGAGTGGGAGCCGCTCCCCGGTGGCGAGAGTCAGTGGAAGGTGATCAACGGTCTGCTCACCAACGTGAAGTCGGGTGCCAACCTCGCCACCAAGCAGAAGTTCAGCGACTTCAAGCTGCACCTCGAATTCCGTGTCCCCAAGGGTGGCAACAGCGGCGTCTATCTGCGTGGGCGCCACGAAGTGCAGGTCGAAGACAGCCCGCTGGGCGAGCCGCTCTCCACGCATCTGGGTGGCGTATACGGCTTTTTGGTGCCCAACGAGCAGGCGCACAAGGGCGCCGGCGTCTGGCAGACGTTCGACATCACGCTCATTGGTCGTCGCGTTACGGTGGTGCTGAACGGCAAGACCATCATTGCCGACCAGACCATCCCCGGGATCACCGGTGGGGCACTCGACAGCGATGAAGGCGCGCCGGGCCCCATCTATCTGCAGGGCGACCACACCGCCGTGGAGTATCGCAACATTCGCATTACGCCGGCCAAGGCGCCGTAATCGTTTGGACCGGTGTCGTCGGTGATGATCGATTCCCTGCTCAAGACGGCGCACATACTCGGCGCCATCCTGTTCGTGGGGAATGTGATTGTCACCGGCATCTGGAGCGCGATCTTTTTTCGTGCCCGGCACACGCATGATTTTCAGCGCGCCGCTCGCGCCATCGTGATCACCGACTGGTGGTTCACCGTGGGGGGCGGCGCGCTGCTTTCCACGACGGGCATTGTGCTGGCGCTACGCCGCGGCCTGCCGCTCTGGGAGACCACGTGGATTCGCTGGGCGATACTCGCCCTCACGCTGAGTACCGTGATGTGGCTGGTGGTGCTG
This sequence comes from Gemmatimonas phototrophica, assembly GCF_000695095.2. Classification (NCBI taxonomy): domain Bacteria; kingdom Pseudomonadati; phylum Gemmatimonadota; class Gemmatimonadia; order Gemmatimonadales; family Gemmatimonadaceae; genus Gemmatimonas; species Gemmatimonas phototrophica. Next base: position 4,532,315 of record NZ_CP011454.1, read on the forward strand.
GTGCCGGCGCAGCGGCGCATGGTACGCTACGACCGTGCTGTGCATTCCGACGCCGAGCTCGTCGGGGCCTACACTCGCTGGAATGTGGTGGGGTGGCTGGCTACGGTGCCGCTGGTGTTCAGTGTGTGGTGTATGGTGGCGAAGCCGGTGTAGACCTTTGGTGGGGTTGAACAACTCTCACAGAGGTCACAGAGGATATGGAGGTCACAAAGCCTACTCGGCGAGCACTGAGGAGTAGGCTCTGTGGCCTTTGTCTTTCTTGGCTGCCTCTGTGAGAGCTTTTCAACCCAAGCCAGCCATCACGTGCCGCCAAACCACTCGTATCCCTTGCTGCTCCAGTAGCCGCCATTGGGCGCCGACATGAAGGTGATGCGCGTGAGATACTTGGTATTCTTGTACCCCAACTTGATGGGGGAATGCACACGCGCCGGCGCACCGTACGCTGGCGACAGCGCCTGACCATCCTTGGCCACCACGACCAGCGTTTGTGGATGCATCGTGCTCTCCACATCCCAGCTCTCGTGGTAACCACTGTCGAATGACGAGAAGTCGACAAAGCCCGCGTCGGCCGTGGGCTTTACCAACCGCGCCAGTTGTGTGAAGGGAATGCCCTGAAACTGCGCGGCAGCGTTCCACCCCTCTACGCAGTAGTGCTGCACCGTATGACTGCGCGTGGACAGCCGGCGCACCTCATCCCACGTAAAGGTGCGCGGCGCTTGCACGGCACCATCCACGGTGAGCGTCCAGTTGCCCATGGTGGCAGCGTCCCACACCGGCATCTGGCGCGACACGAAGTACGACGGAAAAGCGTTGCCGGCAATGGGCACACCGCGCGGCACGCGGTCTGACGCGTTGGCCGTTTTTAGCAGCCAACGCTCCAGCCGTTCGTTGTTCTTTTCCGCACTCTTGAGCAAACGTTGCGCGCCCTCGCTCCCCGGCAAACCGCAGGCAGTCACCAGCGGCGCCACCACGCCAAGCGACATCAGCCGCATAAACCCACGACGGTCCAACGCGCCGCTCTCCCGCAACTGCTCGGCCGCCTGCTCTACCCGTTGGGTAAGGATACGCTTCACCATCCGGTTCATTGATCCTTCCGCGGCCAGAGGTTGAACAACGGGCGCGCGTTGCGCGCTTCGGGAGACCAATGCTCGTCGTCGTACTTGCCGGTGGTCATGGCGCGTATGGCGTAGGGATCGACGGTGAACACCATGATCACATGCACCAGTACCAGCAGGGCGAGCAGCAGCATGGCACTGAAGTGCCACCAGCGCGCGTAGGCATAGCCACCCAACAGTCGCGTGATCCATCCCAGCGTGACCGGCTTCCAGATGGCGAGGCCGGAGACGACGAGCAGCGCTCCGCAGGCCAGCATGGTGGTGTAGGCGTACTGCTGCAGCGCGTTGTGCTTGCCCTGAATGGGGTGATCCTTGCGCACGAACAGATAGAAGCGCGCCATCTCGATGGCATCACGCCAGGTGTTCACCCGCGGCACAATCGTGCGCCAGCGCCCGCGGTGATACAGGTGCACCAGGTACACCAATGCGTTGATCACCAGCACCCACATCATGGCAAAGTGCCAGTGGCGTGCGCCGCCCAGCCAACCACCAAAGGTGGCCCAGGCAGGCGCACGCATGCCCTCGAAGGGCCACCAGGGCCACGCACCGGCGCCCTTGGGTGAGAAGGCGGGGAAGGCATTGAAGATGCGCAACCCGGACATGGCCATCACCGTGACTGCGATGGCACTGATCCAATGCGTCGCGCGGGCGATGGGGTGGTGGCGGGGAGAAGCGGAGGGAGTGGTCATGCCGCCACGTAGACACGAACCCGTGCATGAGTTCCCGAGTGTCAATCTCGGGTCATCGGGAACTCTTTGACGACATGCTGTCTAGGTGGGGCAAGCGTTGCATACACCGCTGTGTGTCACGCTGCCATCCACGATCTCCGCCGGGTCTCCATGCCGCTACCTGATGTCGCCGAGCTGCTCAAGTCCAATCCGCTGCTGGCGTATCCGGTAGTCTTTGCCGGTGGATTGCTCACCAGTTTGACGCCCTGCATCTACCCCATGATTCCCATTACGGCAGCCGTCGTGGGTGGGCAGCAAACAGCGCCGTCTGGTGCACGCTCCAGCGCCCCGGCGTGGCTCATGACCGGCGCATATGTGACCGGGCTGGCGCTGGCCTACGCCATGCTGGGCCTTATTGCCGGATTGAGCGGCGAAATCTTCGGCAGCATCAGCACCAACAAATGGATGTTGTTGGGCATGGCCAATCTGCTGCTGCTCTTCGCGCTCATGATGTTCGATGTCATTCCCGTGCCGGTACCGCAGGCACTCATGGCGCGTGCGGCGGGAATGAACACCGGCGGTCGTGTGCTGGGCGCGTTGGGCATGGGCGCCGCCTCGGGTCTCGTGGCCGCTCCCTGTGGTGCGCCGGTCATGGCCACCCTGCTCACCTGGGTGGCGGCCACCCACAGCGCGTGGCGCGGCTTCTCCTATCTGTTCGTCTTCTCGCTCGGCATGTCGGCGCTGCTGGTCGCTGTTGGTCTGACCGCCGGCAATCTCTCCAAACTGCCGCGCGCCGGTCTTTGGATGGTTCGGGTGAAAACGTTCTTTGCTGTCGTGATGCTCGGCGCCGCTGAGTACTACCTGCTCCAGGCCGGACAGGTCTGGTTCTAATACTGCCATCATTCAGGAGATACTTATGTCGTTCTCTCGAACACTGAAGCACACCGCCGCTGCCGTTGCCGTGGCCCTCGCGCTCCCCGTGGTCGGCGTACAACAGGTGCAGGCGCAGGTTGGTGGCATTGCCGTGGGGTCCATGGCGCCGACCGCCATGACGGTCCCCACGTTGGACAATACGTCGTTCGACTTTGCCGGGGTGGTGGGCAAGCAACCGGTCGTCATGGAGTTTTGGGCCACCTGGTGCCCGCTCTGTCGCAAGCTGGAGCCGGCCATGGAAGCGGCCAAGGCCAAGTATGGCAACCGCATTTCGTTCATTCATGTGGGCGTCCCCGAGAATCAGTCGGCCGAGCGTCAGAAGGCGTATGTGCAGCAGAAGGGACTCAAGGGCATGTTTCTGTTTGATCAGGACAACAAGGTGAGCAAGGCGTATCAGGTTCCGCATACCTCATTCATCGTCGTTCTCGATGCCAAGGGTGCGGTGGTGTACACTGGTGTTGGTGCCGAGCAGGACGTGGATGCCGCCATTCGCAGAGCGCTGCCCAATTCATGACCGCAGACAGCTTCTCTGACGGGTTGGTGCCTGGCTCGCCTGAACGTGACGCCGCGTTCGAGCGGGAAGCGCTGGCGTGTCTACCGCATGTGGCTCGCTTTGCGCAGTCGCTTACGCGCAACGCGTCGGAAGCGGATGATCTCACCCAGGAAACATTCCTGCTGGCGTACCGCGGCTATGCTACGTTTCAGCCTGGTGGCGATGTGAAGCGCTGGCTGTTCAGCATTTGTCACCATGCGTGGCTGCGCATCTCACAGCGTCAGCAGCGCATGGTACTCACCGCGGAGGGCGATGATGCGGAACTCGAAACGATGGGTGCGGTCATGGGCCACGTGGCCGCGCAGCGCAGCGGGATTGACCGCTTTGTGACCAGCATTGACCTGGGTCCCGCCATTCGGGAGGCGGTGTCCCAGTTGGAACCGAACTACCGGGCTGTGGTGCAGCTGGTCGATGTGGACGGATACGCGTACGACGAAGCCGCCGCCGTGCTGGAGATTCCGGTTGGTACGGTACGGTCCCGTCTGTTCAGAGCCCGTCGGTTGTTGCAGGAGGCTTTACTGGAGTTTGCGCGCGACGCTGGCGTTGCGCGGGTGCCATCCATTTCGCGTCAGGATCAGTCCTCATGAATACATCATCCGGTACGCCCATTCGTGCCATCGACTGCGACACCACTGTGCGTCGGCTCTGGGATTATCTCGATGAAGAACTCGAGAGCATGCCGTACGCCGAGGTGGAGGCGCATCTGCGCGACTGCGTGCACTGCGCCGAGCACTTTTCGTTCGCGCAGGCGTTCCTGGGGGCGGTGAATACGTCGCTGCAGCAGCCACAAGAAGCCGGTTCGCTGCGTGAGCAGGTACTGCAGACGCTCAAAGCCGAGGGGTTCCGGGCGGCGTGAGGCTTTGCGGCCGCTTAGGCAGGTGTGTTGGCTGGCTTGGTATGAACCGATAGCACGAAGGCATCCAAGACATCAAAGGCATCCGAGGGAGCAGTGCTCCTATGCATGCTTCAGAGCGTACCGCAATCTCTGTCAAGTTCTTGGATGCCTTGGCTGCCTCGGTTGCCTTCGTGTAATCGGTTCAGACCAACTCGATCAATCACCGGTGGCAGTCGCGTACATCCGTTCACGGCCCACGTGGCACTTTCGGCGGCCCGCCCGCGGCAACGCCGGCCACTCGCGCGGCGCGGCGGCCAAAGAAGATGCCGTGCACTCGACGCGTGAAGAAGACGAAGAGCAGCAGTACCGCGACCAGTGTGAGCACGGGCACGAATATCGCCAAGGCACTCGTTGCCACGGCGGCAACCAGTTCTGCCGTACTCACCACCGGGTTGCCTACGCCACCGGTGAGCGTGGTGCTCTTGAAGCGGGTGAACACCGTGGCCCCCTGCGTGACGCCGGCCGCGCCACCGGCCAGCAAGACCGCGCCCCACTTGAGCACGGGCGGCAAATCCACCACCACGCTCGCCGCGGCCAGCATGCCGGCCAGCATGGCCGCCGGCGTGGCGATGATATCCAGCAGCTGGTCGAGCCACGGTACAGAATAGGCGCCCACTTCCAGCACCGTGGCCGTGCCCAGCGCCGCGAGCGCCGGGGTGGTGGCCAGCCAGCTGAATCCTGGGGAAAGCGTCAGCACCCCCGTCTTGGCAGCAATCGCGGCGGCCAGCAACGGGACGAACACGCGGAAACCCGCCGCGGCGGCCAGCCCGAAGCCCACAGCAATGCCCAAGAGGGCCTCGGCAGTCACAGGGAACAGCTCCATGCCACAGAGATAGCGCCTTCCCGTTCCGCATGCGAACGCCGGGCGCTACCCTGTGAGTATGTCGCGCGCCCTTTCCTGGCTCTTTGTGGCCACCCTGTCACTGATTCTCCTGCTGCAGTTGCGAGGCCTTGATGCCCCGCTGGCGGCGGTGACGCCGGGGGGGATTGTCGCCTACGAACTCGCCTTTACCGTCGAACGTGCCCGCGGGATCCTCGACATCTGGCGGAGTGCCGGCGTCACCGAACAGGCGCGGGTCAGTCTTGGTGTAGATGTGGGCTTCCTGCTCGTCTACCCGTGGTTCTTCTGGCATACCGTACGCCTGCTGCGTCGCCCAGGGTTCAGTACCCCGGGAACGGCGTTTGATCGTGTCGGCCACCTGCTCGGTGTTGCGGTGCTGGCCTGCATGCCGCTGGACGCGCTCGAGAACTGGCTGCTCTGGCGCATGCTGGAAACCGGCGCCTCCAGCTCCGGCGCTGCGCTTGCTGGCGGGGCGGCAACGCTCAAGTTCCTGTTGGTGCTCCTCACCACCCTGTGGTGTCTCGCCGCACTCTCCCGTCGGCTCACCCGTTCCTCCAGCTCTCCCTCGCATGGCTAATGGCCCAGGATTTGGCGGCATCGCGGCGCGCACAGTTGCCGCGCTCGTGCTCGTGTTCGCGACCTACAACCCCGAGCGCTGGTCGTATTTCCACTGGGCTGTCGCGCCGCTGCGTAGCGGAGAACCCACCGCCGGACCGGCCTCGCTCAAGTTCCTGTTGGGGCTCGCGCTGCTGGGGGGGTGGGCCATCTTCCTCAACGCCACCCGTCGTTCCATTGGACTCGGGGGCGCCTTGCTCGTGCTCGCGATGTCCGGAGGGCTGGTCTGGTTGCTCATCGACTTTGGCGTCGTGAGCGCCGGGTCCGCGCGGGGCATCAGCTACGTGGTGCTGGTGTGCACGGCGCTGTTGCTCGCCGTGGGGATGAACTGGTCGCACCTGTCCCGCAAGCTGAGTGGACAGGTAGACATCGACCCCACCGACTGACCCAGTCGGTCACGGGAGTAGCACGACGAGCGGCGCGTGCACAGGAACCGCGCCGCTCGCCCACCCGTTTCGCCAGCGTGACAGCAACGACACTGGCGTTTGTAGCGCCCTGGGAATGTTCTCGCGCGGTGGCCAATATCCCGCGTGAGCCACGCGAAGATGTGGTCGTGGTGCTCCTCGAGTCGGTCGCCAAGGGCGCCTCGCTGCCGTGGCACCGGCAGAAGCTGGTGCTCATTCTCTCCGCCATGCGCCACTTTGCGGCGTCGCTGGAGAAGGCCGGCCACCGCGTGGTGCTTCGCAAGGCGCCCACCTATGCCGAGGGGCTGGCCACGCTGGCGCAGGAGTTTGGCGCCACGCGCGTGGTGGCCACCGAAGGGCGCGAGCAGGATATGGTGGACGAGCTCGAGCGCGCACGCACGCAACTCGACGCGCTGGGGGTGTCGCTCGTATTGCGCGAAGACCGCGGCTTTCTGGCGACGCGCGAGGAGTTCGCCACCTGGGCGCGCGGGCGCAAGGAACATCGCATGGAGTGGTTCTACCGTGAGATGCGGCGCAAGCACAACATTCTCATGGAGCCCGACGGCACGCCCAGCGGCGGCGACTGGAACTTCGACGCCGACAACCGCAAGCCGTGGCCCAAGGGACGGGAGGTGCCACCACTCTGGCGCACCGAGCCCGACGCCATCACACGCGAACAGATGGAACGCGTACGTGGCTGGTCGAACCGTTGGGGCACGGTAGACACCTTCGCACTGCCCGTCTCACGCGCCGACGCCAAGGCGTGGCTGGAACGGTTCATCGTCGAACGATTGCCCGAGTTTGGCCCGTACGAAGACGCGCTGGTACACGGCGCGCCCGACTTGCTGCATTCGTCGCTGTCGTCGCTCATCAACGTGGGGCTGCTGCACCCGCTCGAAGTGGTGAAGCGCGCCGAACGTGCGTACCGCGAGGGGCACGTGCCCATCGCCTCCGCCGAAGGCTTCATTCGACAAATACTCGGCTGGCGCGAATACATTCGCGGCATGTACTGGCACCTCATGCCTGGGCTGCGCACCGCCAACGCGCTCAACGCGCCCCTGCCGCTGCCGCAGTGGTTCTGGGCCCCCGATGGCGAGGCGTACAACGGCACCACCGGCGGCGCCTGTGAGATGCGCTGCTTGTCGGACACCATTCGCCAGGTGCGCGACTACGGGCGCACGCACCACATTGGCCGTCTCATGGTGCAGTGCAACTTTGCCACCATGCTCGGCGTGCAGCCGGCCGCGTTGTCGCGCTGGTTCTGGGCCGGCTTTACCGACGCCTACGAATGGGTGGAGCTCCCCAACGTGGCCGGTATGGGCACCTGGGGCGACGGTGGTGCGCTGGCCAGCAAGCCCTACGTAGCCAGTGGTGCGTATGTGAACCGCATGAGCAACTACTGCGGCGGCTGTCGCTACAACGTCAAGCAGCGCACGGGGCCCGATGCCTGTCCCATGAACTTTCTGTACTGGGATTTCATGGACCGCCATCGTGAGCGCTTCGCCAAACACCCGCGCATGCGCATGATGACCAAACATCTCGACGGCATGGACGCCGACGAACTGGTTCAGATCCGTACCCAGGCCCAACAGTTCCGCGAGTCGCTGTCGTACGACGGCTAGATCGTGTTTTGGGTGCGCGCGAGACGCCCCCGGCTGGCTCCCGCCTCCCCGCCGCGAGTCTGTTCGGGGGTGGCCGAGCGCTGCGCGCCGGCGTCACCCCCTCACGGACTCGCTTGCGCTGAGGCGGGGCCGCCGGAGGCTGCAACGGTGCGGGGATTGCCGCGCGCAGTACTCCGCGTCGGGCTTCACCCGCGCTTGTAGGAGCGCGTAAGAGCGTGCACCTAGGCGCAGTTACCCGCAGTTGAGCGCAGTTACCCGCAGTTGAGCGCAGTTACCCGCAGTTACAGTGCGCGCCCACACGCGATGCAGCCCGGGCGGCCCCGCCGCCTCGTGAGCGGATCCCTGAGGCGGTGACGCCGGCGCGCCAGCGCACGGCCACCGCCGAAGAGAGCAGCGAACGAGGTGAGCGGGGCAGAGCGGGCGTGTTCACAGCCCCAACACCGCGTCCACCGCCGAAGAGAGCAGCGAACGAGGTGAGCGGGGCAGACAGGGCGTGTTAAACCGCCGAGCCCAACCCGCGGGTACATTTGACGCATGAGTTTGGAGCCCGCACCCCGGTTACATACGAAGCCGCCGCAAACCACGCCTGCGCATCGCAAGCAGTTGCGCGCGCTCGTGCGGGCCGGGGTGGAGAACAGGCCCGGGGTGTACCGCATGCTTGGCCCCACCGGCACCGTGATTTATGTGGGGCAGTCGCGCGTATTGCGCACCAGACTGCTCAGTTACTTCCGGGCCACCGGACGCCGCAACAAAGCCGCGCGCATTTTGCGGCACGCGTTCCAGATCGAGTGGGAGTACACCAACACCGAGTTTGGAGCGCTGCTGCGCGAACTGCGGCTCATCAAGCAGTACCGGCCCCACTTCAACACCATGATGGTCATGGACGAGTGGCCGCGAGCCTACGTAGCGCTCACCGGCGGCACCGTGCCCGGGCTGCGTGTGGTGGCCCGCTCCGACGACCCCGGCGCCGTGGCGCTCTTTGGTCCCTTCCGTCGCGTGGCCCATTTGCGTGAGGCCGTGCGTGCGCTCGCCGAAGCCACTGGCCTTCGCGACTGCACGCTCGAGGATACCGTGCGCGGCAGTGGCAGTCAGCGCGGCAGCGCGCTCTGGTTCAGCGACGATCCCGCCACCCGACCCAAAGCTGTGCCCCGTTCGCGTGCCCCCGGCTGCTTGCGCCACGACCTCGGCACCTGCGCCGGCCCCTGCATTGGCCAGGGACAGTCGGCAGCGTACCGCACCGCTGCGCTCACCCTGCGCGAATTTCTGGACGGGCGCAGCGACGGGCCGGTACAGCAGCTCGAGCAGGCCATGCAGCAGGCGGCCGCCGAGCTCGCCTTTGAAAAGGCCGGCATTCTGCGCGATCGGTTGGCCCTCGTGCGCTGGCTGCATGAGCGCGTGCAGCACTTTCACGCCAACGTGGACCGGCTCACCTTCCGCTATCACGCGGTGGGACACGCCGACGCCGAATGGGTATATCTCATTCGACGCGGCACCGTGCGCGCTGAAGTACGGGCGCCGCGCACCGCTGAGGAGCAGGAAGCGTTCGAAGCGCTGGTGACGCGCATTTACGACGGCACCGATCCCACCGGCGCCGACATTCCCACGCACGACCTCGACGAGTTCTATCTCGTGGCCAGCTGGTTCCGCCGGCGCGCCGAAGAAAAGAAACGGACCCGCCATGCGCATACTCGTCGTTGAAGATGATCCGCGGCTGCAGGCACTCATCGCGCGTGGGCTGCGCGAAGAGTCGTACGCCGTGGACACCGTGGAGAATGGCCACGAGGCCATCACGCAGGCGGCGGTGAACAGCTACGACGCCATTGTGCTGGATGTCATGCTCCCCGGGCTCGATGGACTGCAGGTGGTGCAGCGGTTGCGCGAGCGACGCATTCATACGCCCGTACTCATGCTCACCGCCCGCGACACCGTGGCCGACCGCATTGCCGGGCTCGATGCAGGCGCCGACGATTATCTCGTCAAGCCATTCGATTTTGGTGAACTGCTGGCTCGACTCCGCGCCCTGTTGCGTCGGCCGGAAGCGGTACAGCCCATGCGCGTGCAGGTGGCCGACCTCGAAATCGATATGCAGGCGCACAGCGTGCACCGCAGCGGCGTGGCCCTCACGCTCACCGCCAAGGAATACGCACTGCTGGAGTTGCTGGCGCGACACGCTGGGCACGTGGTGTCGCGGGCGGACATTGTCGCGCATGTCTGGGACGACAATCACGATCCGTTCAGCAACGCCGTAGAGGTGTATGTGAACCGGCTGCGTGGCAAAATCGATCGCGAGCCGTTCACGCCGTTGCTGCACACACGCCGCGGCGCCGGGTATATCCTCACCGACACGCCTCCGGTCTGAGACGCGCATGACGACCCCGGTGCGCATGTCCATCCTGCTGCGCTTCACGCTCTGGAACGCGAGTGTGGTGGCGCTCATACTCGTCACCTTCGCGGCGGCGGGGTGGTTCACGTTCGAGCGCGTGGTGCAGCAGCGGGCCGCCACGGTGGTCCGTGAATCGGCACGGGCTGTTGCGGGAGCCATTCTCGCCGAGCGGCGCGCCGCGGCCGCACGTGGTGAAGTGGAATCGGTGCGCGGTGAACATGAGCAAGCCGTCCTGCGCGAACTGCGCGTGGGCGACCTCGACATCATCATTACCGACGAGGCCGAGCAACTCATGGCCGCGCAGTCGGATGTTGTCTTGCCCGCGGCGGTGCGCACTCTCATGGCCGAGGTCCGTGCCGCGCGCGACGCGGGTCGGCTGACCGACTCGGCGGTGGTGGTACGTCCGGTGACACTGCCAGCGGGCCCGGCACGCGCCGCCCTGCTGCGCATTGAGCCGGAAGCAAATGACGAAGAAGAACCGGCGTTGCTCATTACCGCCATTCGTCCGGATATGGACGACCTCCAGCTGCTTCGGCAGGTGCGGACGACCATCTTCTTTGCCATTCCCATGGCCCTGCTGGTGTCGATCGTAGCCGGATTTCTGCTGGCGCGGCGTAGTCTGGCGCCGCTGGAAGCCATTGTGAGTCGCACGGCGTCCATTACCGCGCAGAATCTCGACAGCCGACTGAAGGTGGTGAATCCGCACGACGAGCTTGGCCGTCTCGCGCAGATCATCAATGACCTGCTGGGGCGCGTGGACGATGCGTTTCGCACCCAGCGGCAGTTTGTGGCCGACGCGTCGCACGAGTTGCGCACACCCATTGCCATCATTCGCGGCGAAGCCGACGTGACGCTCCGGCGGGCCGAGCGGTCGCCGCAGGAGTATCGTGAATCACTTGGCGTCATTCACGAGGAGTCCATTCGACTTTCGCGCATTGTGGACGACCTGTTCCTCCTGGCCCGTGTGGATGCCGCCGGTCACGCCGTACGCCGCGAAGATGTAAACATCTCCGACCTGGTGACGGATGCGGTGCGCAGCGTGCGTACCCTCGCCGATTCGCAGCAGGTGACGCTGCTGGCAGCGGAACAGCCCACGGCAACCGTGCGCGGCGACGCCGTCTTGCTGCGCCGGCTGCTGCTGAATCTGCTGGACAACGCGCTCAAGCATGCGCCCCCGGGAAGTACCGTGCAGGTGCAGCAACAGCGGGTGGGGAACGTCGTGCATGTCTCCGTGGGCGATCAGGGACCCGGTATCCCGGCCGACCAACGGGAGCGGGTCTTTGAGCGTTTTGTGCATGGTGTTCAGGGCAGCGGAAACGGTGGCCCCGGGGCGGCACACAGCTCGGCCACTGGTGCTTCCGGTGTGACCGGTACCGGCGCCGGACTCGGGCTCGCCATTGCGCAGGCCATTGCCCACGCTCACGAGGGACAGATCACGTTGCTCGATGCACCGCTGGGTGCCACGTTTGATGTCGCGTTGCCGCTCCTTCCCGTTTCCGGAGATGCTGTATGATGCCGCCGCTTTCACGCTGGTCGCGCACAGGTGCTGCCCTTGTTGCGCTGAGTGTCCCCGCGCTGCCGGCTGTGCTGCCGGCGCAGGCACGTGCCGCCACCGCCGATACCGTGGCGCTGACCGAATGGGATGTGCCATGGGGCGCCGCAACCCGACCACGCGATCCTTCGGTGGACCCGCAAGGGCGCGTCTGGTTTGTGGGACAGGAAGGCAATTATGTGGCACGCTTCGATCCCAAAACCAAGAAGTTCGAACGGTTTGAGATTGACCCCGGCACCAATCCGCACACCGTGAATGTGGACCCCACGGGTGACGCGTGGTACGCCGGCAATCGCAACGGCATGATAGGGCGCATCGATGGTAAGACGGGCAAAATCACGCGCTATCCCATGCCCGAAGCGGCGGCGAAAGATCCGCACACCATCACCTTCACGCCCAAGGGCGATCTGTGGTTCACGCTGCAGAACAGCAACATGGTGGGCTTTCTCGACAAGCAGAGCGGCGCGGTGAAAGTCATTCCCATGCCCACGCCGCGCTCGCGCCCTTATGGAATAGTTCTCGACAAGAGTGGCCGCCCCTGGTTCAATCTCTTCGGCACCAACAAGCTGGGCACCATCGATCCCACGTCGCTGCGCGTGCGCGAGTATGTGCTTCCCGATGAGCGTGCCCGCGGCCGTCGCATTGCGCTCACCACCGATGGCGCCGTGTGGTACGGCGACTACTCACGCGGCTACGTGGGTCGCCTCGACCCGGTGAGCGGCGCCGTAAAAGAGTGGCCTCTCCCCGGTGGCGGCACCAGCATGCCCTACGCCATGACCGTCGACGACGCCGACCGCCTCTGGCTCGTGGAAACCGGACGCCAGCCCAATCGCCTCGTCGCCTTTGATCCGCGCAGCAACAGCTTTGTCGCCCAGATCGACCTCGGCCCCGCCGTACCCAACACCGTGCGACACATGGTGTTCGACAAGACCACACGCAGCATCTGGTTCGGCTCGGACCGCGGGACCATCGGGAGAGCGGCCGTGCCCGCGCCGGGAAGGAAGCCAATTGGGTGACGTCTGGCCTCTGGTGACTGAGATCTGCGATCGCCGATCTCAGATCTGGACGGTGAGAGCGTTGCGATGCCCGAGGTGCGATGGATATCGAGGGTGAGAGGCCCGATGACAGCGAGTTGAGAGGTCCGAGCAGTTCCTCCGCATGGGGAGTGCCCCCCACGGACGCCGCTGGAACAGCGGTCGTCCCCGCTGTTTCCCAATGCCTGTGTGGGGCACGGCAGCGCAGACGCCAGCACTCGGACCTCTCATCGTCGTGGTTATCGGATGTCTCACCCTCGATATCCATCGCACCTCGATAGTCACAACGCTCTCACCTCCAAGTCCCGCCTCGGCAATCGCAGATCTCAGATGTCAGATAGCAGATAGCAACGCTCAGCTGACCTCGCTCGGCCATGTGCATTCTCGTCCTATTGCCCGCGCCACCGCCTGCACCTGCTGCATCAACTGCGTGAATGCACTGAATTCGAGACTCTGCTCGCCGTCGCTCTTGGCGCATTTGGGGTCGGGGTGCACTTCTACAATGAGGCCGTCGGCACCCGCCGCCACGGCCGCGAGCGCCAGTGGCGTGACCAAGTGCGCACGACCGCCGGCGTGTGAGGGATCCACAATCACCGGCAAATGCGTCTCGCGCTTGAGCACGGGAATGGCCGCCACGTCCATCGTGTTACGCGTCGCGGTTTCGTAGGTGCGAATACCACGCTCACACAACATCACATCGCCGTTTCCCTGCGCCAGCACATACTCGGCGGCCATCAGTAACTCGGTAATGGTGCCGCTGAGTCCGCGCTTGAGCAGCACCGGGCGCTGCACTTTTCCCACTTCACTCAGCAGCGGAAAGTTCTGCATGTTGCGCGCGCCAATCTGCATCACGTCGGCGTAGCTCGCGACCAGCTCCACCTGCCGCGGGTCCATCACTTCCGTCACAATGGGCATGCCGGTTTCCGCGCGCACATCGGCGAGAATCTTGAGGCCGTCTTCGCCCATCCCCTGAAACGCGTACGGGCTCGAGCGCGGCTTGAACGCCCCGCCGCGCAACAGTCGCGCGCCCGCCTGCTGCACCGCCCGCGCGGTATCGAACATCATCTCGCGCCCTTCCACGCTGCACGGCCCCGCCATTACCACCACATCGCGGCCGCCAATCACCGTGTCGGCCGGGTCGCCCAGTCGAATGGCGGTATTCCCCACCGAGAACTCGCGCGACGCAATCTTGTAGGGCTTGAGCACGGGCATCACGCGTTCCACGCCGTCCAGCTGCGTAAGCCCATGTTCGCTGAGCGCCCCTTCGTCGCCAATGCACCCCACAATGGTGCGTTGCTCGCCGCGGGACACGTGGGTGCGCAGCCCCGCCGCCTCCACATGTTCAATGATGCGGTCGAGCGCTTCGGGGGTGATGCCGGCGGTAGTGACGATGATCATGTGCGGTCCTCAGGAGTGGTGGTCAATGAGCCACCGAGGAACCCGCCCCGCCCAGCCCCCGGAAACAACCGAGGCCCGTGCGGTTGCACGGGCCTCTCGGTTGGTCGGGAGCGTCAGCCTGTCAGCTGCGCATGCCAATCATGCCGGAGCCCATGCGGGTCGGCACGTAATAAAATCGGCAGGCGAAGAAGTGACGCGTCATACCACGGAGGCTACGCCAGGGCGTTCTGTGTGTCAATATGTATGTCACCATGACTGGGACAGCCTCCGAAACCGTGACCGAATCCGACTCACCGCGCGTCGCTTTTCAGGGCGAACTTGGCGCGTTCAGCGAAATGGCCATCCGGCAGCAGTGGCCCAGCGGCGCGGTAGCCGTGCCCTGCCTCACCTTCCCGGAGGCGGTGGCTCAGGTCATGGATGGACGGGCCCATTTCGGCATCATCCCCGTGGAAAACGCCATCGTCGGCCCCGTCAAAGTGGCCATGGACGCGCTCGCCGCCGCGGGGGACGCCCTGGTTGTGCGGGCCGAAACCCGGGTGCCGGTGCACCTCTGTCTGATGGCGCCGGCGGGAGCCACCCTGGCCGAGCTGCGGGAGATTCACAGTCACCCCGTCGCCCTCGCCCAGTGCCGCATCTTCTTCGCGCGTCACGGCTGGCTGCAAAGTGCTCCCCACGCCGACACCGCCGGCGCCGCTCGCGACGTGGCCCAGCGGGGTGACCGCACCCAAGGGGCCGTCGCCAGCGAAATGGCCGCCGAACGGTACGGCCTCGAAGTCATTGCCCGCCGCATCGAAGACGTGGCCGCCAACTGGACGCGGTTCGTGGTGGTGAGCCGGGCGGGGTGATGAACCACGGCCCTCGGGGCCGGCACCGCAGAACAGCATTACGAGGACTGGCCCGTGTGTTCTGACAGGGCGTCTGACGAGGACTGCGACGGTGCAGGCGACGAGCAACGCCCACCTCCGCGAGTTCAACATTAAGGAATGGAAGGGCCTGTCCGCAGCTGTACGCCGCTAGCCCATGCCGGAGCCAGTCCTCGTTTGCACGCCCTGTCCGCCACATCGGAGCAGTCCTCGTAATGCTGTTCCAACCCAAGCCGGCAACACAAACCGAACTCTTGAGTCGCCCAACGCGGCTGTACAGAACGCCCCCCACCCCCGAAGTTCGGGCATGACTCTGCCCGTGACCCCTCGCCGCGTGCTAGCAGCCGCCGCCGCCACGCTGTTCGCCACCGAACTGACCGCGCAGTCGGCCGCCACGCCCGCCCCGTTTGCCCCCATCACGCAGGCGGTGCACCGCGACGTCAACGGCGACCGCGCATTCACCACGGTGGACTTCGTGCAGCGCCGCTTCCGGCTCCCCGGCAACGAGGGGTTCGATCTCGCCATCGATACCGTCGCCGCACTGCTGCGCGCCGCTGGCTATGTCAATGAGACGGAGGCCAAGCCCACCGATCGCCTGGTCTATCGCATTGAATCGCGCGACATGCCCAACGAGGCGTGGACGCCGCACGATGCGCGCATCACCATCGCCGGCCGCTCGACGCCACTGCAGACGCTCGCCGGCAACCTCAACATGATTGCCATCAACTCGGTCTCCACGCCGCCCAATGGCGTAACCGCCGAGCTGGTGGATGTGGGCGCCGGGTCTGATTCGGCCTTCAAGGCCAACACCGTGGCCGGGCGCATCGTGCTCTCCACCGGCAACGCCCGCCTCGTACTCCCACGCGCGCAGCGCTACGGCGCCCTCGGCGTACTCAACACGCAAACGCTCCCCGCCTACAACCAGCAAGGCAAACATCCGCGCGCCATTCAGTTCACCGGCATCGCGCGCGACACCATCCGCCCGGGGTGGGTGCTGTTTGTGTCGTCGGTAACACGCGATTCACTGCAGGCCGCGCTCAAGCAGGGCGCGGTGCAGCTGCACGTCCTGATCAACACCAGCTTCGCCCGTCGCCCCGAACGTACCCTCGTGGCAGAAATCCGCGGCACCACCGCCCCCAATGAACGCTTCGTCTACTCGGCGCACGTGCAGGAACCCGGCGCCAACGACAATGCGTCTGGTGTGGGCACCCTCGCCGAAATGGCGCGCGTCGCCGCCTCACTTGTACAGCGTGGCATCGCCCAGCCCAGGCGCACCCTCACCTTTCTGTGGGGCGACGAGATTCGCAGCACCGACCGCTATCTCAAGGAAGACAGCACTCGGCGCGCCGGCGTGAAGTGGGGCATGTCCCTCGACATGGTAGGTGAGAATACCGCCCTCACCGGCGGCACGTTTCTCATTGAGAAAATGCCCGACCCCTCTGCCGTGTGGGTTCGCGGCGACGATCAGCACAGCGAATGGGGCGGCAAGCCTATCCCCGAGAATGAGATCAAGGCGTACTGGTTCAACGATTTCGTGCGCAACCGCTGCCTTGATCGCGCCCGCACCACCAAATGGGTGGTAAAGGCCAATCCGTTCGAAGGCGGCAGCGATCACACCCCGTTCCTGAATGCCGACATCCCCGCCGTGCTGCTCTGGCACTTCACCGATGTGTTCTATCACACCGATCTCGATCGCATTGAGAACGTGAGTGCCACCACGCTCGCCAACGTGGGCGCTTGTGCACTCACCACGGGACTCTTGCTCACGCAGGGCACCCCGGTCATTGCCCGCGCCGCGCTCGAAGAGCTCACCGTCACCGCTCAACAGGCGCTGCGAACGCAAGCGGCGCTCAGCCGCGATACGCTCGCCCGCGGCGGCAATGTGCAGTACGAGCAGCACATTCTGAATGTGTGGCGCGACTATTACCTCGCGGCCCTCGACCGCGTGGCCGACATCGCGGTAGGTCCCGTAGACCTGCGTACCGCGCTGGCCAACGCGAAGCGCCGAGTACGCGCCGCGACGGTCACGCTGCAGTGAATCCCGCCAACCCCCCTATTCACATGCGTATAGGTATGTAAAGCAATTCCCGACCAGCCCGACGCATTTTGCCGACTGTAGGGCGATGTCCCCATCGGCACCCTGTGAGTGTCTTTTTACCCATTCACAGCGGGAGCGGCGATGAAGCTGGTCTTTGTACAGCCCAATTATCATGCAGGTGGTGCGGAAATCGCCGGCAACTGGCCCCCGGGCTGGGTCGCTTACATTGGCGGTGCCCTCAAGCACGCCGGCTTCACGGACATCACGTTCGTGGACGCGATGACCAACCACATCGATGATGAGTCGCTGCGCCAGCGTCTCATTGAGCTCAAGCCTGATGCGGTGCTGGCCACGGCCATCACCCCCATGATCTATCAGGCGCAGCGCACCCTGCAGATTGCGCGCGAAGTCGCGCCGCAGGCGCATACGATTCTGGGTGGCATCCACCCCACCTTCATGTATCAGCAGGTGTTCAACGAAGCGCCGTGGATTGACTACATCGTGCGCGGCGAAGGCGAAGAAATCATCGTTGAGCTCATGCAGCACCTGCGCGACGGCACCGCGCTCGCCACCCGTCGCGACATCCGCGGCATTGCCTTCGTGGAAGATGGCCAGGTGGTGGCCACACCGGCGCGCCCTCCCATTGCCAACCTCGACGACCTCACGCCCGACTGGTCGCTGCTGGAGTGGAACAAGTACATCTACATTCCGCTAAACTGCCGGGTGGCGGTGCCCAACTTTGCGCGCGGCTGCCCGTTTACCTGCCGCTTCTGCTCGCAGTGGAAGTTCTGGCGCAAGTATCGCACGCGCGATCCCAAGAAGTTCGTCGACGAAATTGAAACGCTGGTGCGCGATCACAAGGTGGGCTTCTTCATTCTGGCCGACGAAGAACCCACCATCAACAAGAAGAAGTTCATCGCGCTCTGCGAAGAGCTCATTGCCCGCGACCTGCCGGTACACTGGGGTATCAACACCCGCGTGACCGACATTCTACGCGACGAGAAGGAACTGCCCCTCTACCGCAAAGCCGGTCTGGTGCACGTATCGCTGGGTACCGAAGCCGCGGCGCAGCTCAAGCTCGATCGCTTCCGCAAGCAGACCACGCTCGAGCAGAACAAGCGCGCCATCAAGATGCTGAAAGACGCCGGCATGATTGCCGAAGCGCAGTTCATCATTGGGCTCGAAAACGAAACGCAGGAAACTATCGAGGAGACGTACAAGTACTCCCAGGACTGGCAGCCCGATATGGCCAACTGGAACATGTACACCCCGTGGCCCTTCGCCGAACTGTTCCAGGAACTCGGCGAGCGCGTGGAAGTACGCGACTACGCCAAGTACAACTTCGTCACGCCCATCATTCAGCCTGACGAGATGACACGCGATCAGGTGCTGAAAGGCGTTCTGCGCAACTACGCCCGCTTCTACGCCAAGAAAGCGTTCCTGTCGTATCCGTGGCAAAAGGATCCGTTCAAGCGCAAATACCTGCGCGGTTGTCTGCGCGCCTTCGCCAAGACCACCATCAACAAGAAGTTCTACGACCTGGAGCGGCTCAAGTTCAACGGCACCGGCCTCGAGTCGGACTTCGGCTTCGACGAAGACAAGGTGTTCACGCGCGAAGAGCTGCGCACCATGTCCGAAGCGCGCCCCGAGTTTGCCGCCGATGTGGACTTCTCCGGTAGCGTCCCCGTACTCGGCCATGCCGCCGTTCGGCCGCAGGAAGAGGAAGCCGTCCGTGCCTGTTGACCTGCAGGTCCCTGATGTGTCGCCGGCGCTGCTGGCGAAGTACGACATTCCCGGTCCGCGCTACACGAGCTACCCCGCCGTCCCCGACTGGCGGGGGGCCTTCGATGCCGATGCCTGGGCCGGGCACCTCGGGGTGCTCGGCACCACCGACGCGCCGCTCGCGCTGTACGTCCACCTCCCCTTCTGCGCGTCACGCTGCTTGTACTGTGGCTGCAACGCCACCGTGACCACGCGCAGCGAAATTGTCGATCGCTATCTCACACGGCTCTACCGCGAGCTGGAGATGCTCGCGCAGGCTATTGGCAGCGCTCCGCGTGTGGTGGAGATGCACTGGGGAGGCGGCACTCCGAACTTCCTCACTGATATGCAGGTGGAACGGTTGTTCAGCCGCCTGCAACAGACGTTCGGCATAGATGCGCGCACGGAATGCTCGGTGGAAGCAGACCCGCGGCTCGTGACGCGCGACCAGCTGCGCACCTTCCGGCAGTTGGGCTTCTCGCGCATCAGCTACGGCGTGCAGGATGTGGATACAGAAGTGCAGGAGGCCATTGGCCGAGTGCAGCCCGTGGACATGGTGCGCAACTGTGTGGAGATGGCGCGGGAGGAAGGCTTCGCCGGACTCAATCTCGATCTCATCTATGGGCTCCCCCAGCAGACGCCCTCCAGCTTTGCCAACTCCATTGAGACGGCGCTTTCGTTCAACCCCGATCGGGTGGCCTGCTTTGGCTATGCGCATGTCCCATGGATGAAGTCGCACCAGAAGCGCATTGACGAAAACGCACTCCCACGCGCGTGGGACCGTTTCAGACTCTTCCAGCAGGCCGTGCAGCGGTTCACCGACGACGGCTATCGCTGGATTGGCATCGATCACTTCGCGCGCCCTGAAGATCCGCTTGCGCTGGCCGCTGACGCCGGGCGCCTGCATCGCAACTTCATGGGCTATACCACCCGCAGTGGCGATCATCTGCTGGGCATTGGGACCAGCTCCATCTCCGAAGTGGACGGGTGGTTCGGGCAGAACGCCGCCGACCTGGGACCGTGGCAGCGGGATATTGATGCCAACCGGCTGCCACTGTCCCGCGGGCATGTCCTGAGCGACGACGATCGTGCGCGAGGTGCCGCGGTCTCGCACCTCATGTGCAACGCCGAACTGCCCTTCGACCTGTTCGTGGGCGACATCGATGACTTGGTGGACCGCTACGAGCAGTTCGCCGCCGATGGACTGGTGATGTTCGAAACCGACCGGATTACCGTGACGCCGTTGGGTCGGTTCTTCCTTCGCAATCTTGCCTTCCCCCTCGATGCTTATCGTGGAGCCACCGACGGCCCTCGTCGGTTCTCGCGGGCTGTCTAATACCGCTGGTCTTGCCGCCATGCGCGCCGTCCAGCCGGCACGCATTGGTCCCAACACCATCATTCAGATCGCGCAGGTGCTGCGTGACCGGTTTGGCGAGAGCACCGCAGCAACCCTGCTCTTTGAAAGCACCGGCTACGCCATGGGCGCCCTGCCGGCGGCCATGGTGGACGAACGTGAGGCGCAGGCGTTCGTCCAGACCGTCATGCGCTCGCTGGGGGAGGATCGTGGAGCACGGGTCCTCCACGAGGCTGGTCATCGCACGGCCACCTATCTCATGGCCAACCGCATTCCGCATGCAGCGCAGTGGGTCATGAAGCTGCTGCCAAAGCGGGCCGGGCTGGCGGTGCTGCTCAAGGCCATGCAGGCCAACGCCTGGACCTTTGCCGGCAGTGGCTCCTTTGGCGTGAAGCGCACCCCCAAGGGGGCGGAGCTCACCTTCCATGCCTGCGCCATGTGCCGTGACATGCACAGTCACGGGCCAGTCTGTGACTTTTATGCTGGCACCTTTGAGCATCTCATCCGCTCACTGGTCTCGCCGCGGGCCACAGTACGCGAGGTGGAGTGCCAGGCACTGGGCGCACACTGCTGTCGCTTTGAGGTCCTCGCGATACATTAGGCGGCATGGCTGCCTACTATCTCTGGATCAAAGCGTTTCACGTTATCGCTGTCATTGCCTGGTACGCCGGGCTGTTCTACATCTTCCGTCTGTACGTGTACCACGTGCAGAAGCGCGGTGAACCGTCGGTCACCGCCACACTGGAGGTCATGGAGCGGCGGCTGCTGCGCGGCATCATGATGCCCGCCATGGTCGTCTCCATCGGCCTTGGCTCGTGGATGGTGTACCTCAATCCGTCGCTGCTGCAGATGCCGTGGATGCACATGAAGCTCGGCGCCATTGCGCTGCTCCTGGGCTACCACGGCTTCGCGTCGCACACGCGCAAGCGCTTTCTCGCCGGCGACTACTTTTTGAGCGAAACCGCCTGCCGCTGGATCAACGAAGCGCCCACTGTTCTGCTCTTCTTCATCGTCATTGGTGTCATTGTGCGCAAACCATGACCGCGTTCATTTCGGAGCAGCACATCGATGGGGTTCTCCAGCAGCTGGGGGGAACCACCGCCCCCGTACGGCGCGCAGGCGTACGCGAGGCCCTCACCTTCTTCGAGCGCTTTATGCCGGAGAAGAGCGCTGCCAACCGAGTGAGCTACCTCAAGGCCATGGACCTCAGCAAGCCGGTGTCCATGGTCGATTTGCTTCCGGGGGAAATCGTGGTGGCCTTCCGCCACCATAGTGCGGACTGGGGCGAATTTCACACCCGCGCCGGCAGCGACCCGGGCAAACTCGGCATCACGCTCGACGACCGGCAGTACCGCAAGTTCGAGGTCGTTCAGCGCTGCGTGGCGCTGCAGTCCACCACATCGGCCTTCATGAGCATGTCCCGTGGCAGCGGCGGTGCGCTGCAACTGGTCATCCCGCAGGCGTTTCGTTTTTTGCGCGTGACGCAGCGCGGAACCACGACCTGGTGAGTTGTGGTGAGTGGAAATGAACAGATTGCAGGAAGGCATCCGAGGCATCTAAGGCATCCCCGAGTGTTTAGCCAAACGGCTGAATCACTTCGAGAATTGCTCGAACGTCTTGGATGCCTTGGTTGCCTCGGATGCCTTTGTGTGGTCGGTTCTCCACACCATCCACTGATCAGTTTCGAGTCTTGAGTGAGAACTTCGGGTTGTGAGTTGAACAACCCTTACCGCAGTACGCGTACCTGCCGCAGCATCGTCGTCTCGCCGAGCATCGTTTCTATTTGCAGCACCACGCCGGTCTGCTTGCTCACCCACACCACGGATTCACGGTTGCGGGCGAGGGTGAGAATCACCACGTGCGTCTCCTCGCCCTGTACCGTGGTGCTTCCGGTAACCGCCAGGCGATACTCACGCAGCCCGCCGTCCAGGTCGTAGACCGGAAAGCGCACACTGAATCCCTTCTCCAGCGGGAGCGCGCGCATGAGCAGCTCCCAGTTGCCGGCGTCAAAGGGCACCACGCGCAGTGTGGTGTCAAAGGGTACCGGCGGCGCATCGAGCGGAGCGAGTGCGCCTTTGATGCGGGCGCCATTGAATTCCAGCAGTACGCGGCGGTTCTGCTGCAGGGCGCGGCGCACGCGCGGCGCCAGGGTCCGCGCATCGGTAACGGTGGAATCCACCAGCTGCATGGTACCCCGCTGCAGTTTCAGCACACGGCGCACCACCGGTACGCCATTGATCGTGTCCGCGCG
This sequence comes from Gemmatimonas phototrophica, assembly GCF_000695095.2. NCBI lineage: Bacteria > Pseudomonadati > Gemmatimonadota > Gemmatimonadia > Gemmatimonadales > Gemmatimonadaceae > Gemmatimonas > Gemmatimonas phototrophica. The sequence continues at coordinate 4,554,595 of NZ_CP011454.1, forward strand.
CAACGCCTCCACCAGACGCCCCACCGGGATCTCGTCGGCGTCGCGAAACATCGTGAGCGCGTAGCGCACCGAATCACCGGTGACAACCAAGGGGCGCAACAGGGTATCGCCCGGGAGCAGCAAGCGGGGGAGCACCGATGCTGGCGCCGAAGGCGGTGGAACGACGGTCTGTGCCTGCACGGATCGTGGGGCCCAGAGCAACATCGCGGCTAGTCCCACATTGCGTAACACCGTCCAGCGGCTTCGTCCCTGCAATCGGTTCATGCTGAATGCTCGCGTATTCCCGCAGCCGGTGTCAATCCGCAACAGCATGGGAGAAATGCCCGCCATGCTGCAACCATTTTTGCCCAACCAACGTCGTATTCGGCATGTCTCACACCCCAAAACTCTTGCTATACGTCTGCGCGGCGGTGCGCCACACGACGCGTCGTTATCTCACCTGTGCCGTGCTCCCCGCTGCGATTGCCCTGCTCGGACTTCCACGGCTGCTCTTCGCGCAAACCGCCGACATCGTACGCGGTCGCGTCATTGACGACTCCGCCCGCGTGGTCGTGGGCGCCGCCGTGAACATCACCCGCGGCCCCGACCGGCTGGTCCTCAGTACCGTGACCGACTCCACCGGGCGCTACAGTCTGCGCTTCGACCCCGGCACCGGCGACTACCTCGTGCACGTGGCCTTTGCCGGATTCCGACCGGCTCGCCGCCGCGTAGAGCGCGCCGGCAGTGAGCGCGAACTGGTGGCCGACTTTACCCTCGGCCGCGACCTCACTCTGCTCGCCGCCGTGAAGGTGAAGGCCAGCAAACCCGAACGGGCCGAGGCGCAGGTGGCCAGCCCCTATGAACGTGAAGTGGGGGCCACCGAACAATACGATCAGGGGGTGGAGGGGCGCGTGAGCCCCAACGCCGCTGGTAACCTCAGCATGATTGCCGGTACCATGCCGGGCGTGACCATGACGGCCAGTGGCCCCAGCATGCTCGGCGCGAGCCCCAGCTCCAACCTCACCACGCTGAACGGCATGGCGCTGCCGGCAGGCGGATTGCCGCGCGCCGCCCGCGCCGATGTACGCGTGAGTGGCGCTACCTTCGACGCCACCCGCGGTGGCTTTGCCGGCGCCAACATTGACGTGCGGCTCGGGGCCGGTGATCGCAACTACCAGAATCGTCGTGCGTATCTCACGCTCAATGCCCCACAGCTGCAGGCCACCGATGCCGTAGGTCGCTCGCTGGGCATTACCAACCAGGGGTTCCGCGCCAGCGTGGGCGCCGACGGCGAGCTCATTCGGCAGGCGCTTACCTATAACACCGCGCTCGATGTGAGCCGTACCACCAGCGATCCCGCGTCACTGGTTGGCAGCAACGCCGATGCCTTGCTCCGTGCCGGCCTCGCGCCCGACTCCGCCCGGCGTGCGCAGGATATTGCCGCCAGCGTGGGGCTGCCGTTGACCGGTGCCGGCATTCCCGCGTCGCGCGTGCAGAACAATCTCACCTGGCTGGGCCGTCTGGACGATGTGCGTGACACCCTGCGCACCTTCACCCTTACCACCTTTGCCTCGCGCAGCAACGAAGGCGCGCTGGGCTTCGGTCCACTCAGTGCCCCCGGCAACGGTGGCGAGCAGTCGCAGAACACCATGGGCGCGCAGCTGCTGCAGAGTCGGTACGTTGGCCCCGGCTTTTTCACGCTCATGCAGAACCGGCTCGCGGCCAGCCGGGTGCGTGATCGCACGACGCCGTATCTGAACATTCCCGGCGCCACCGTGCTGGCACGATCGGCCAGTGATGCGGCCACCAGCGATGTGGTGGCGCTACAGCTGGGCGGCAATCCGTTCATGGCGACCGACGACTCGCGGTGGACCGTCGAGGGCGCCAACGAAATGGTCTGGAATGCCGGTGGCCGCAAGCATCGCTTCAAGACGTCAGCATGGGTGCGTGGCGACGGCCTCACGCAAGAGGGACTCCCCAACGCGCAGGGGTCGTACACGTTCAACTCGCTGGCCGATCTCGCGGCCAATCGCCCCGCGTCCTATCAGCGCACCATCACGCAGCCCGCGCGGAGTGCCACGTCGTACAACGGCGCGCTGGCGTTCGCGCATCAGTGGAACCCCACCCGCTACTTCAGCATGCTTTCCGGTGCGCGTGTGGAGGGGAGCATGTTTGGCGAAGCACCGCCGGAGAATGCGGCGCTGGAGCAGGCGTTGGGCGTGGAGACCGGTGTCGCTCCACGTCGTCTGCGAGTGTCACCACGGGTAGGCTTTACCTACACCTATTCGCGCTCTCGTGAAAACGGCAACGGGCAGATGAGCACCAACACGGGCTCGTGGTATCGCAACACCATGGGCATCATCAAGGGGGGCATTGGCGAATTCCGCGATCTGTATCGCCCCGGTACACTGGCCGATGCCATGGTGGGCGCCGGCATCCCCGGCAGTACGCTCGCCCTGTCGTGCGTGGGTGCTACCGTGCCCACCCCCAACTGGAGTGGCTTTGCCGCCGGTTCGGCCCCTATTCCCAGTAGCTGCGCTGACGGTAACGGCGCGCTGGTAGAGCGCGCGCCGAGTGTGACGCTGGTGGACCCCAGCTTCGATGTCCCGCGCAGCTGGCGTGCCGCACTGGGCTGGGCCTCCAGCATGAAGGGGGTCATGCTCAAGGTGGATGGGCTCGCGTCGTACGACCTGTCGCAGCCCAGTACACTCGACGCCAACTTCCGCGGAGCTACCGTTTTTCGCTTGGCATCGGAGGGTAACCGCCCAGTGTTCATGCAGCCGCTCTCCGTTGATGCCGCCTCCGGCGCCGTATCTCCGCGTGATTCGCGCATTGCCAGTGACTTTGGGCGGGTGTCACTGCGCACCAGCGATCTGCGCGGCTATGGCAGTCAGCTCACGACCACCATTCAGCCAGAGATCTTCCGGGGAGCCAAAGGGCCGCCACCGGTGATGTTCTCGGTGGGCTACACCATTCAGCAGGTGCGTCAGCAGTACCGCGGTTTTGACGGCGGCAACTTTGGTGACCCGCGCGACAAGGAGTGGGCGGCCGGCATGAACGACGCACGCCATGCCTTCGTGATGCAGGCCGGCGTAGGCATCCCCAAGGTGGGCACACTCACCCTGTTCACGCGCCTGCAGTCTGGGATGCCGTTCACCCCGCTCGTGCGCAGCGACATCAATGGTGACGGTCGCGCCAACGACCGGGCGTACGTGCCCAATGTCGCCGCCGAATCCAACGCCGCCACGCGCGCACAGATGCAGGCGCTGCTGGCATCAGCACCGGCCAACGTGCGCGACTGTCTGTCCTCGCAAGCCGGTCAGGTGGCCAGCCGCATGAGCTGCCGTGGCCCGTGGACACAGCAGATGAATCTCGCGCTGCAGCCCAACATTGGTCGCGTTCGCGGACGCAACGCGCAGGTGAACGTGGTGTTCGAGAATCCGCTGGCCGGTATCGATCAGATGCTGCACGGTGCCAACGGGCTGCGCGGCTGGGGCTCGCAGGCTCAGCCCGATCCGGTACTGCTCATTCCCAACGGCTTTGATGTCAACGCCCAGGCGTTCCGCTACGACGTCAACCCGCGCTTCGGTGATACCCGCGCCTTCCGCACGCTGTCGCGTATTCCCTTCCGCGTCGTCATTGATGTCCAGATGGACCTGTCGGTGCCGTATGACCTGCAAACGCTGCGTCGTGCCCTCGAACCGGTGAAGTCGCGCGACAGGGACTCCCGCAAGATCACCTGGGCGCGTCGTGGGGCCGACTCCATTGCCGCACTGTATCTGAGCCGCACCTCCAACCTGCACCGCATGCTGTTGGCCGAGAGCGATTCGCTGTTCCTGACCAAGGAGCAGATTGGTCAGCTCCTTGCCGCCGACAGCCTGTATTCGGCCAAGGTACGTGCGCTGTACAAGCCGCTTGCCGAGTTCCTCGCGGCCCAGGAAGACGGTGTGGCGGGTAAGGCGGCGCTGGACAGCGTGAAGGCCACCACCAAGTTGTACTGGCCGCTCTTCTGGGAGCAGGTGGATGCCGTGCAACCTATTGTGCAGCCGCAGCAGCGCGAGCTGCTGCCGTTCCTCGTGAGCATCAGCGGCGTGAGCAAGGAACAGCGCAAGAACAGTCAGTGGCAGTTCGGCTTCCCGGTGCCGCTGGTGCACAACAGGCCGCGCGTGGGTGGTCAGCCGGAGGGGTCGTCGCAGCGGTCCATCAGTGTTGACGGGTAAGTGAAAAACCCGAGCCCGTTACTCTAGCCCACGACCCGGAACTGATCAGTTCCGGGTCGTGGGTCGTGCGTTGTCGCTACTTCCGCGGTCCTGTCCAAAACAGAATCACCCCGCAGCCACTCAATGACGTGAACTGGGCCGGAACCGTCTGCGGGTTGGCGTACACTTCCACCGCCCGCATCTCGTCCGGCTGCACCATGTTCTCCACGCTGTTGAATCCCTGCATGCGAATGCCATCCACCCATACATCGGGCGTGCACCAGGCGTTGAAGTTCAGCCCGCGCATCTGAATGCGCTCACCGTAGGTGGCGGGCACCACACGAACCCCCGGCACCATGCGCAGTATGTCACCCGTGCGCGTGGGGGGCCGCTTGGCGAGATCCTCCGGACCGAAGAACCGACCCGTTGCACCGGTACGTCGTCGCTCTTCAAAGTCCGCCAGCTGGCGCTGCATCACGGTCGTACGCCCAGCCTGCACCCGCACCGTGTCGAGCGTCATGGTCCGCACCATGGACACCGTCACCGCGCCACTGTCCCCCGGCACAATGTCCACCACCTGACGGGCAGCGCGATATCCCAGCACGCGCACATCCAGCATATGCGTACCCGTGGGCATCGTGGGAAGCACAAAGCGGCCGCTGTCCGACGTCGTGGCCTGCACACCAGTACCCCACACCGTGATCTGGGCATTGCTCAAGGGACGCCCACCGGCGCCGTCAATGCGCCCGCGCACCACGCCCGGTCCGCGCAGCACGTCAACGGCGAGACTCGTGGTATCCCCACCACTGTCAGGCGCCATCACGATGCGTTCGCGACGGACCCGCCCGGTGTACAAATCGCGCAGCACGATCCCCAGCTCGGTGGTCAGCAGCTCGGCAATTCCGGTAGAATCGGCGCCGCTCCACGCGCGCACCTGCACATTGTCGTTGGCTGGCACTCCGCACAGTACATACACCCCCGCCGAGTCGGTGCGCGCCTGAATCGTTTGCATCTCGCGCTTCACCGCGAGCCCATCCATGCTCAACGCCTGCCACTCGGCTTGCACCGTGCCGACGCGCGTTGCTCCCGGTTGTTCAGCATCGCGCAGCATGCCGCGCAGATACCCAACTCCGCGCGCGGCGCTCTCCGCGCCGCACACCTGCGACACCAGCGTACGAGCAGAAGGGATAGCCAGCGAGACGCGCTCGTTGTCCGTGCCCACACTGGCCCCGCGCGAGAGCTGCTGAATACCCAGCGAATCAAGGCGCGGGTGATACACCACCACGGCGTAGTCGCCCGACTCCAGTGAATCGAGCCGGAAGTTGCCGCGCGCGTCAGTGGTTGCCGTGCGCAACCGCGTCGGATCGTCGGCGCGCACCGCCTGAACACTCGCGCCGGCCAGTGGCGCCGCCAGCGTGCTGTCCCACACCGCGCCGTTCAGGCGGAGGCGCGCGGTTGATGACGCAGCCTGTGCCGCCCCTTCACGCGCCAACCCCAAGCCCAGCATTCCCACGAGCAGATGTTTCCACATAGCCGAGCGAAGCGAAAGGTGACGGATTCCCGAACTCAAAACCCGGAACTCCAACCCATAACCCGAAACTGATCAGTAAAAGCCCGTCACCGCCGCCCCACCCCCTCCGGCGTACGCGGCCCGGTCCAAATCACCACCACACCACACCCCGAGACCGTCGCGTACATCGGTGGCACACTTCCGGCGCTGGCATAGATCTCCACCGCGCGGATCTGTTGCGGCTGCACAAAGGAATCCATGGTGCCGTCGTCAGAGATACGATAGCCATCAAGCCAGATATCCGGAGTGCAGAACTGGCTGAAGCCAATGCCTCGCATCAGAATGCGGTCGCCAGACACTCCATTTGACACCACGCGAACGCCAGGTATCCGCTCCATGAGCGTGGCTACGCGCAGCGGGTCCAGCGCGATCATGTCTTCGGGTCCAAAGTAGCGCCCGGAGCCCGTCTTTCGCCGTTGCTCGAAGTCGATCATGTCCTGACCCATGGCGATGGCGCGAAACGCCCGGATCTCCACTTTATCCAATACGACCGCTTTGGACATGGCGAAGGTCGTTACCGGAGCTTCGTTCTCGAAGATGTTGATCGGAATGCGCAGCGGTTCAAAGCCAATGGCGCGCACATCGAGGAGTTGGGTACCGGTGGCCACGCCGTTCAGATCAAATCGACCGGTCGCGCCGGTTCGCTGTGTCTGTCCACTTCCCAAAATGGCCACCACCGCACCGCTGATCGGCTTGTTCTGCGCATCGGAGATCACGCCACTCACCCGCCCTTCACCGCGGCGCAACACCACCGTCGCCAGGCTATCACCCACCGCCGCGCTATCCAGCGTCTGTTGCACGTATTGGGTGCGACCAACGTAGAAGTCGAGCCTGGCAATCGGCGCCGCTGAAAACGCCACGTCTATAACGCCGGTGGAATCGGTACCACTCCATGCCTGCACGACCGCTGCGGTCGAGGTCGGAATACCGCACAGCAGGTATTGCCCGGAGGGGGAGGTCCGGCCAACAACCGAGACAGCCTGTCGGACCAGACGACCGTCGTTCACCGCCAGTTCAGTCCACGTAATGCGGACAGCCCCAACCGCGGGGCCTCGATCACCATCGGCACGTCGCAGGTGGCCGCTGAGATACCCGGTCGAGTCCCGCGCATTCACGCCACACAGTTGACGACTCAGGCTGCCCAGCGAGGGAAGCGTCAGGTTGGCCCGTGACGTCCCACCCGGCGCAACGGGCACGCGCAGGACCAGCTCATCAACGCCCAACGTATCGAGTCGCGGATGCACCGCCGCCAGCACCCACACGCCCGCCTCGACCGTGTCGAAATTGAACCGCCCAGCGCTGTCCGCCACCGTCGATCGCGGTGTCGCCAGCCCTTCCGCGTGCACCATCTGCACCACACTGCGTTTCAGAGGTGCCGCACGCGTACTGTCCCACACGGTCCCCACGACCCGCCCACGCTCGGAGGAGCCTGCGCCCTGCGCAAGGCACTCACGCGACCACCCGCAGCACAGCACTCCCAATAGCAGAATCTTCCACATGGTCGCATGGTAACGCGGGAAACGCAAAACGCGCCAGCACGATCTCCGTGCCAGCGCGTTCCGCTTCCTGCTCCCTGCAACCCGCAACCTGTCGTTTAGTACTTGTAGTGGCTCGCCTTGTACGGCCCTTCCAGCGGCACGCCAATGTACGACGCCTGATCCGCCGACAGCACCGTCAGCTTCACGCCCAGCTTCTCAAGGTGCAAACGCGCCACCTTTTCGTCGAGGTGCTTGGGGAGCGTGTAGACCTTCTTCTCGTACTGTTCGGCGTTGGCGTGCAGCTCGAGCTGCGCCAGCACCTGGTTGCTGAAGCTCGCGCTCATCACGAAGCTCGGGTGGCCCGTGGCGCAGCCAAGGTTCATGAGACGGCCTTCGGCCAGAATGAGAATGGAGCGGCCGTTCGGCAGTACGAACTCGTCGTACTGCGGCTTGATGTTGATGCGCTTCATCCCTTCGACCTTCTTGAGACCGGCCATGTCGATCTCGTTGTCGAAGTGACCGATGTTGGACACGATCGCCTTGTCCTTCATGCGGCTCATGTGCTCAACCGTAATCACGTTCTTGTTGCCCGTGGCCGACACGAAGATGTCCGCCTGGTCCACGATGTCTTCGAGCGTGGTGACCTGGTAGCCTTCGAGCGCCGCCTGCAACGCGCAGATGGGATCGATTTCGGTGATCACGACACGCGCGCCCTGACCCTTGAGCGCCTGCGCGCACCCCTTGCCCACGTCGCCGTAGCCCAGCACCACGACAATCTTGCCGGCGAGCATCACGTCGGTCGCGCGGTTCAAGCCGTCGACGACCGAGTGACGGCAGCCGTACAGGTTGTCGAACTTCGACTTGGTGACGGCGTCGTTCACGTTGATGGCCGGGAAGGCCAGCGTGCCAGCGCGCTCCATTTCGTAGAGGCGATGCACACCCGTGGTGGTCTCTTCCGACACACCACGAATGCCGGCCAGCACCTTCGTCCAGCGTCCCGGGTTCTTCGCCTGCTCGGCGCGCAGCAGATCGAGAATCACGCCCCACTCTTCCGGCTCGTTGTCGCTATCGAAGCCCGGGATTTCGCCGGACAGTTCGTACTCGGTGCCCTTGTGCACGAGCAACGTGGCGTCACCGCCGTCATCGAGCAACAGATTGGGACCCGTGCCGTCGCTCCACATGAGCGCCTGCTCCGTGCACCACCAGTACTCTTCCAGCGTTTCGCCCTTCCAGGCAAAAACCGGCGTGCCGTTCGGCTTCTCCACCGTGCCCGTCGGGCCAACGGCGACAGCCGCCGCCGCATGATCCTGCGTGGAGAAGATGTTGCACGACACCCAGCGCACGTCGGCGCCCAGTGCGACGAGCGTTTCAATGAGCACCGCCGTCTGCACGGTCATGTGCAGCGAGCCCATGATCTTGGCGCCCTTGAGCGGGAACTTGCCCGCATGTTCCGCGCGAAGCGCCATGAGGCCCGGCATTTCCTGCTCGGCCAGACGGATTTCCTTGCGCCCCCACTCCGCGAGCGACAGATCGCGCACGGCAAAGGCGGGACGTTCGGCAGAGGTCAGATCGACGACGCCGTGCTCGGTCATGATTGAAGTTGCCATACAGTTGGTCTCGGAGAGTCTGTTGTGAGGCTGCAAGAAGTTTTCAGTTTTCAGTCTGAGTTTTCAGTTTTCAGTTTGAGTAATCAGTACTCAGTTCGGGTTGTCAGTTTTCAGTTACTGTTTACTGAATACTTCAACTGACAACTGGGTACTCCAACTCACAACTGAAAACTCACCCGGTACTGCCACCATGTCCGCCGTAGCTGACATCACACCACCATCAACGGCCGCGGCATCGCCACCGCCGTACAACTGAACAACGCGGGCCCGCTGGCCTCTGCATCCACGGGTATCGGCACATAGCGCACGCGATCAAAGCCGGCCTCGTGCAGCCACGCGCTCAGCACCGCTTCGGAGAAGCCCAGCCACACATGCCCCATCTGCTCGCGATACCGTTCGTGCGTGTGCGGGCGCATGTCGGTAATGAGCAAGCGCCCCGCCGGACGCAGCACCCGATGCACTTCCCGCAACGCGCGCGCCGGGTCGGCCACGTGATGCAGCACCAGCGTGAGCAGGGCCACGTCGAGCACGCCAGTCTCCAGGGGCAGCGCTTCGAGCGTGCCTTCGGTGACGGACACGTTGTCAAACGCACCCAGACGTGTGGCAGCGGCATCCAGCATGGCCGGCGACGCGTCAATGGCGTGCACGTGGCCCACATGAGGCGCGAGCGCGGCCGAGAGCGAGCCGGTGCCGCACCCCAGATCGCCTACCACGAGGTCGGGATCGAGCAGCGCAAAGGTGGCGGCAAGATCCGCGCGCGCGCCAAACATGTCGGTGCGTAGCGCATCCCACTCGGCGCTGGCCGTCGCAAAGAACGCCTGCGTCACCGACCGACGGGTGGCAATCACCGCGTCGATGCGCGCGTCATCCTGCAGCGCCGCCGGAGTGTTGGCCATGGCGCCACGCACCAGCTCCCACAGCCCCAGCATATCGGCATCGAGCAACGGATTCCGCCGGTACCACCGGCTGCTCCCTTCCGCGCGCGACGACACCCAGTCCTGATCGGCCAGAATGCGAAGATGCCGGCTCACCGTGCTCTGCGGCAGCTGCAGCGCCGCGGCGAGCTCCCCCACCGTGAGCTCTTGCCGCTCCAACGCCGCTAGCAGCCGACACCTGGAGGTGTCGGCGAGCTCAACCATACGGTCGTGAATAGACAGGCGAGGGGCGGTCATGGAATTAATATATCCGCTCATCCGGATGAATGGATAGTCCCCCTTCGTCAACCAGACGTTTAGGTACTCGGAATGTGCCGTCAAGCAGCATTACGAGGACTGCTCCGATGTGGCGGACAGGGTGTCAAGACGAGGACTGGCTCCGGCATTGGCCAACATCGTTCTGCTGCGGCCAGGCTGTTCATTTCTTGAATTATTGAACGTGAGGAGGTGGAGAGTATTCGTCGTATTCACCGTCACAGTCCTCGCCTGGACGCCCTGTCCGACACCACGTCCAGTCCTCGTAATGCAGTTGCAGTTTGCCCCCCAGCCATTCCCCGCGAATCGCCCCATATCCCCTCAGGCTGTGCGGTTTTCCCTCTCGCGGGAGGCCCCGGAGGCGATACCATTCCTTGTACATGCTCTCCTATACGTTGGCGCTCGATCTCCTGGTGGCCGCACTCGTCGGGATGGCGGTGGGAGTGGAGCGCGAGTGGTCGGGGCACACCTCCGGGCCCGATGGCCGGTTCGCCGGCGCCCGGACGTTTACCCTGCTCGGCGCCATTGGCGGGTTCGCCGGCTGGTTCATGCGGCTCGACCAGCCAGTGCTGGCGGCGATCATCGCCGCCGGTGGGATTCTCATGCCCGTCGTCGCCTACTGGACCGCCATGAAGCGCCCAGGCACCACCACCGACAGCACCACCGAAGTGGCGGCCGTGCTGGTGGTTGTCCTTGGTATGGTCTCCGGGCTCGGACACCGCACCCCCGCCGCCGCTGCGGTAGCGGTCATGGTGATCCTGCTAGCCGAAAAGAGCTGGGTTCAGCAAACCCTGCAGCGAGTAGACGCCAGGGAACTGCGCGCTGCCGCCCAGTTTGCCGTCCTGGCGCTGGTCGTTCTCCCCATTCTCCCCGACACCGCCTACGGTCCCTACGAGGCCTTTCGGCCGCGGCAGCTGTGGGTGGTGGTGCTCATTTTTTCGGCGCTCAACTTCGCCGGCTACATCGCGCGCCGGCTGGTGGGCGAAACCCGCGGACTCGGCGTCACCGGCCTGCTGGGCGGGATGGTCTCATCCACCGCAGTGGCGCTCACCTTCAGCCGGCGCAGTCGCGAGGAGCCGCTGCTCGCTTTGCCGCTGGCCCTCGGGGTGGTTGCCGCGTGCACGGTGCTCATTCCGCGCATCCTGACGGTCACCGCCATGCTGCGCCCCGCCCTCGCGTGGGCTACGGTCCCCTTTTTGCTCCCGCCTCTGCTCGCCGGACTCTCGCTCATGGCGGTGGCCCTCTGGCATGAACGCGATACCCGTCCCTCCAGCAGCGGCGACTTTCTAGCCGTTGCGCCCGCCGACACGCAGAACGGATTGGGCACCAACCCGCTGGGACTCGCCTCCTCTCTGCAGATGGCAATCGCCTTCCAGGTCGTGCTTTTTGCCATTGCCTGGGTACAGCGCAACGCTGGTGACACCGGGGTGATTGCGTCCGCCACGCTGCTGGGACTTACCGACATGGATGCCCTGACGCTTTCAATGACCCGCTACGGCGCCGAGCCCGCGACACAGCAGATTGCCGCCGCCGCCATTGGCGTAGGCGTGCTCTCCAACACCGCCCTCAAGGCAGCGCTGGTGCTGGGCATTGGTGCCCCACGCTTTCGCCTGCGCGCCGCCGGCGGTCTTGGCGTTCTGGCCCTCGGCAGCGCGGTAGGACTGCTGATTGGATGGCCCCGGTAACGCCCGCACCCATGAACCAGATCATCAGCAGCATTGGCCGCGTCACGCGGAGACTCTTTGAACCCGTCGGCACCGGCGCGCGCTTTGTGGCCGATGTGGCGCACGCGGCGCGCGACGTGCGCAGCTGGATGCCCGAGGTCAGCACGCACGCGCGCATTCTGGGTGTCGAGTCGTTGCCCATTGGCATCTTCATCGCCCTCTTCACCGGTATCGTGCTCGCGTTGTTGGCCAGCTACAGCGTGGGCAGCATCGTACCGCCGTATTTCGTGGGCACCCTGGTGCAGAAAACCGTGACACTCGAGCTGGCGCCGGTGCTCACCGGCCTCGCGCTCGCCGGCCGGGTAGGGGCCAACATTGCCGCCGAGCTGGGCACGATGCGCGTGACAGAGCAGATCGACGCGTTGGAAACGCTCACCTTCGATCCCATGAGTTATCTCGTGGTGCCGCGCGTGGTGGCATCGGCGGCCATGTTTCCGGTTGTCGTGGGCATGGCCATGCTGGTGGGCATGCTCTCCGGATGGGGCGCGTCGGTCTTTCTGCTCGACATCAGTACGCCGCAGTTTCTCAAAGGGGTGCGCATTTTCTTCACCTCGTTCGACGTGCGCTACGGGCTCGTGAAATCGGCCAGCTTTGGCGCCGCGGTGGCCCTCATTGGGTGCCGAGCGGGTCTCAGCACGTCCGGGGGCGCGCAGGGGGTGGGACGCGGCGCCACCCGCGCCGTGGTGATTTCAGCCGTGATGATTCTCGTGCTCGACGCCTTCTGGGCCATGGTTTGGCTCACCAACCGCACGATCAAGTGATGCCCTCATGACACGCATTCGTTTGCGGCGTTCACAGGAAAGCCCGCTATGACCACCACCAAACGCACCAGCGATTTTGTTGTCGGCCTCACCGTCATTGTGGTGACCGTCGTACTCATTGCCGGGACGCTCTGGCTGAACCAGGCCGATCTCGGCGGACGCACGCGTCATCTCGTGGTCCGCTCGCGCGACGTGGGGGGCGTGGCGCTGGGCAACCCGGTCGTCATTCGTGGTGTACGCGCCGGTCGGGTGGAAGCCATTGCGCTGGGCGACAACAACTGGGTGGTCCTCAAGCTGGGGCTCGACCGCGAGGTGGAGCTCCCCAATGATCCCGTGGTGCTGTTGGCCGCCTCGAGTCTCTTTGGTGAGTGGCAGGCCACCGTGACCAGTCGCGATGGCGTGCCCGGCGACCGCGAACTGCGTGCCGCGGTAGACGAAGCGCGCACTACCGGCGACACGCTGGCCGGCGCGGTGCTCCCCGACATTGCCCAGCTGACCGCCGTGGCGGGGCGCATCAGTGGTGACGTGGCCGAAGTGGCGGAGCGCGTGCAGGTAGCCTTTGACGATCAGGCCGCCAAGGAGCTGCGCGAAAGCATTCGCAACTTTGCCACCCTGTCGGCGGATCTGGCGCGCACGGTGAATGCGCAATCGAAGAACCTCGATCGCATCAGCACCAATGTGCAGACCGGTCTCACCACCATCAACGCGGCCGCGGCGCGGCTCAATACGTTTTCCGGTCGGGTGGACTCCGCCACCAGTCGTGGTGAGCTGCAAACCATTGTGACCAACTCACAAACCGCCGCTCGCGAACTGGTGGATGCCGCGCACAACCTCCGCGAACTCACCGATCGACTGGACAAGACCGAGATCAATCTCTCCCGCGCCGTGGCGCGCGCCGATTCGGTGTTTGCGAAAGCCAACAGCCGCAGCGGGACGCTCGGTCTGATGATCAACGATCCTGCGCTCTATCAGCAGAGCGACTCGCTGGTGCGGGAACTGCGCGCGCTGGTGGCGGATATCAAGAAGAATCCGCGGCGGTATGTGAATGTTCGGGTGTTTTGAAGCAGGGAGCAGAAGGCAGGGAGCAGGGAGCAGGAGGCAGAAAAGCGAAGCAGGCCGCATCACTGCGACCTGCCCCCTGCTTCCTGCCTCCCGCCTGTTTCTAGTGCTCTCCCTGCCCCGGCACCGCCAACACGCCCACGCGCGCGGTCCGCAACACCCGGGTGGCGACCGAGCCCACCACCAGCCGCTCAAACAGTGAATGCCGCTGGGTGCCCACCGCAATCAGTTCGGCGTTGACCTGCTGCGCGTACGCCAGCAGCGCCGGCGCCGGATCGCCACGCACCGTCACGGTATCCACCGTGAGGCCGGCCGGGACATCGAGCTGCGAGACCACCTGATCGAACAGCGGCGGCAGCGTGCGGCCGTAGTCCGCATCCCAGGACTGCCAGTCGGCGCTGGGATGTTCAAAGCGGGGGCGCACGTGCACCAGCGTGAGATGCCCCCCCGGACCGAGCAACCGCATGGCTAGATGCGCCGCCTGAATACTGGCCAGGCTGAAGTCGAGCCCCACCACTGCCCGCGACGGGGCAGCGGGGAAATGCGGTCCCACCGCCAACACCGGCACGTGGGATTCGCGCAGGGTGGACAGCGTGGTTTCGGTACCGAACAATCGATCCAACGGATTGTGTCGACCAATGCCCATGACAATCATCGCCGCGCCCCGCTGCTCCGCCTCCGCCGCAATGGTGCGTGGCGGCGAGCCAATCACCACCGTAATGGGCCACTGCAGATCGCCCGCCGCCGCAATGCTCACGGTGCGACGTAGATCGTCGAGCATGGCGGCGCGGCGCGACTCATCCAGCTCCGCGGGAACCGGTAGGACATCCATCCCGGCTGCCACCCCGGGGATGGGTTCACAGACGCCTATCACCTCGAGCGCGCCCCCCAGCGCCGACGACACCAGACGGCCGGCGTTGAAGAGCGCTTCGTGGGACACCGCTGAGCCGTCGCTGGCCACGATGACGGGCCCGCCGACAGCCAGTGAGAAATGGCTCGATGTGGACAATGGACTGTGAGCGATGGCAGACATATACGACCTCCGGGCGAAGCGCGCCGGTTCCAGTGTCGGCGGTATCGGTGTTCAACCTTCGAACCCGATGTGGCGCGTGCCGCGACACAGGAAAAAGGGTCGCACAGTGAGAGCGTCTACTCTATCGGGGAGGACTCCCGTTGGAGTCAGGGAATCCCGCACATCGAGATGCGGAACTTTACGCCCCGTCATTCCGCAAAGGGGAAGCCTCGCGCCTTACAGAGCCCAGCGTAACGCACGGGCCAGACGGTCCAGCAGACGATGTCCAATCGTGCGCTGGCGCCACGACTCGGCGGTGATTTCAACACTCCCCTCGAGGTCCGTTTTGAATGCGCGCTCCAGTGCCGCACTACTCGCCTCATCGAACAGCAACACATTGCATTCCGCATTCAGCCAAAATGAACGGAAATCGAGGTTGGACGACCCTACTATACCCGCGTAGCCGTCGACCACCACGGTTTTGGCGTGCAGCGTGGCGCGCTGGTATTCGTACACGCGGACTCCGTGCTGCAACAGCCGCTGATAGGTCCCATGCGCCGCGTGACGCACCAGCGGCACATCGGTACGCGCGCTGGGAAGCAACAGGCGTACATCCACGCCGCGACGGGCCGCCGCCGCCAGCAGCTCCAGCGCCCGCGTGGGCGGTGCGAAATAGGGCGTGGTAATCCAGAGCCGTTCGCGCGCGGCCCCCACCAGGGCCACCAGCACCGACAGCATTTCCCGCTGTCCTCGCCCCGGACGCGGGTCCAGCACCGCGACCCCGGGCATGTCATCCCCCGCCGGCTCGGCCTCGCGGCGTACCTGGCGTCCACGCTTCCGATCGCGGCGTCGCCCCAGCCGCCTGGTGAGCTGCGCTTCCAAGCGCAGCGGCAGCGCAAACGCGCGGCGCGTGGTTGGTGGGTGCACGACTCCCTCGCTCCAACTCACATACTCCAACCCCGGCAACGCCGGCCCGCGCGCCCTATCCCACCCTTCCGCGAAGACCGCGGCCAACTCCCGCGCCACGGAGCCGCGCAGCTCGATGAACGTGTCGCGCCACGCGTCTCGGTGCCGACGAATACTCGACCCGTATTCGTTGCCGATGTTCATGCCGCCGGTAAAGCTCACCGTGCGGTCAATCACCAGCAGTTTGCGGTGATCACGCCGCAACGCTTCAAAGGGATGGTGCCAAAACCGATGGAAGTGGCGCACCGTAACGCCCCCCGCTTCCAGCGTCTCCCAGAACTCATCCCGCGTAAAGAGGGAGCCTACCGCGTCGGCCAGCACACTCACCCGCACCCCGCGCTGCGCGGCGGCAATAAGCGCCCCCTGCATGGACTCCCCGAGGGTATCGTCGCGCAGGATGTACGTCTCCAGCAGCACCTCCTCGCGCGCGTCGCCAATAGCCTGCTGCATCCGCGCAAAGGCCTCCGGGCCGTCGGGGAGAAGCCGAGCCGGCGGCAGCAGATGCACCGGGCTGCCATCGATACGCTGCACCAGCGCCCGGAACCCCGGGTCACGCACCCCGTCGGCAAGCCCCCGGGCCAGGCCATACGCCCGCCGCGGCCGAATGGCCGGCGGCCGGTCGTTCCCGGCCGCGGGACCAGGTCCCACGGAAGTTTCCCTGAACGTTGACACGCCGCACGTTGGCAGCTCCCACGGGCTTCCGCCAGCCGTACCCCGCATGCATCGTGTGGGCATGCATCTGCTGCTGCGCTTGCTCATCAATGCCGTCGCCCTCTGGTGCGCGGCCCGATTCATTGACGGAATTCAATACACCGGCAGCACCATGGGGCTGCTGGGGCTCTCGCTGGTCTTTGGCGTGGTCAACGCCTTCATCCGCCCCATACTCGAGTTCTTCTCGCTCCCGGTGCTCATTCTCACGCTGGGACTGTTTGCGCTGGTACTGAACGCCGGCATGCTGCTCATCACCAGCGCCGCCGCCACCCGTCTCGACATCCCGTTCCACGTGGATGGCTTTGGCGCCGCCATCCTGGGCGCCCTGCTCGTGAGTATCGTGGGCACCGTCCTGGGATGGGTGCTCATTCCCAGCGAACAGGACAACGACTGAACGCTGGTCGATGGTTGTGCGACCTCACACCGGGAGGTCGCTCGCCAGCAACTCATCCAGCACCGCCACCACCCGGTCGCGAATGTGGGCGGGCCGTACCACCACCGCGTCGGGGCCGTACTGCAGCACCTGGCGCACCGCCCACGCTTCATCGGCCAGCGGATACGTCACCTCCAGCCAGCCATCGTCGCCCACCGTGAGCGACAGGCGCTCCGCAATCCAGCGCGCCACCTGCGGCGAATAGCGCACCACCAGCGTCTCGTCTACGCGCTCCTCGCGCTGGAACACATGCCCCTGCTGCAGGACGTGCGCGATGGAGAAATCGGCCGGTACCGTATAGCGATCGGTCGTGGCCGTGGCCTGCACCACGCGGTCCAGCCGGAAGACACGCAGCGCTGTGGCCCGCTCGCAGTACGCCACCAGATACACGTTGGCGTCGGCCCGCAACAGCGCGTACGGACGCACCCGACGCTCCCCCGGTGCCGCTTCGTTGGGACGCTGATACACCAGCGTCACCACGCAACACTGCTCGAGCGCCTGTTGCAGCACCGCCAGCGAGGCCAGCTCGGGTTCACGCGCCGCTTCCACCGCCAGCGCATCATCACGCCGGGCAACGTCACCTTTGTGGGCATCGGTGACACTCACCGCCCGTCGCACCGCCAGCGCCTGCAGCTGCGTGCGGGTGCGCGCTATGAGCTCCCGCTCGTCAATCGGCAGTTCATGCTGCAGCATCCCCAACCCCAAATCGAGCGCGAGCATCTCCGGGCGATTGAGCTTCTGCGGGCGTTTGAAGTGCGACGATTGCATGGAGGCGCGTGTGCCATCGATGAGCACCTGCACCGTATCCACCCACCCCGCCGGCGTATCGTACCGCTCAAGCGAGGCGAAATCCTTGCGCAAGATCTTCGTTGTGGTGCCAACGCGCTCGGCCACATCATCCAACGTGAGCTGCGGTTCGTCGGCCATGAGCGGGAAGGCCAGGAGCAACCGCTGCAGTCGTTCGTCGGCGCGAATCATGCTACGTCTCCGGTGGAGCTCACGGCCTGCTGCGCGGCACGCGCCGAGGTAAGGAGCGCGCGCCATTCGGCCACCGCCTCCGGTGGGGAGACCGGTCGCGCGTCGCCCGCAAATGACAGCAACCAGCGCAAAAACGTATCGCGACGGCGCACGCGAAAAGTGCGCAACGCGTGCGTGGCGGTGAGCGCCTGCAACGCCGCATCCAGCGGCGCCGGTGCATCCTCCCCCAGCTGGCGCCCCTGCGCCACCAATCCGGAATCCCCGCGGAACGCGACCAGCACATGCGCATGATCGCCGTTGCCAATGTCCCACGCCTGACGGGACGCGGCATACGCCGACAAGTCGAACCCGGCGGGGATCTCAAAATCCGGATGCTGTCGCTTGGTGTTGCCCATGGCCGCCTGACGGATGCGACTGACGCGAAATTGCCGTAACGCATTGGCCGGTACATCGCGCGCCACGAGATACCAATGCCCCGTCAGAAACACGAGCCCGTACGGATCCACTTCACGCGCGGCCGTTTCGTCGCGCCCCATGCTGTGGTACGTGAAGTGCAATCGCTTGCGCAGCGCCACCGCGTCACTCACCACATCAAACACGTCGCCGTCCACGCGCAGCACCGCCGCGGCCGGCAAACCGCTGGCAAAATCTTCGATATCAAACTGCAGTTTGCGCAATGCCGCCGATGCATCCTGCGTAAGCTCCGGATGCCCCAGCACCGACACCCGCGCCGCCGCCCGTCGCAACGCATGACATTCATCGGGGGTGAGCACCAGCGCCGGAATGCCACTGCTGCCCGTGAGCGCACCGCGCCGCGGCTGTTGCCGCAACTCCGCCTGCGCCGGCAGCAACGCTTCACACACCGACAACAGCGGCAAATAAAAGTCCGCCTTCTTGAGCTGATACTTCACCACCCCGTCGCTCTCGGCCACGGTATCAATCACCACGCCCAGCTCACGCAGTTCGTCCTTGTCGCGCTCGAACATGCGCAGGATGCTCCCCTCGTTTACATCGGGGTCATCGTATCCGGGCACATCACGGCGCAGATCGGTGAGCGAGACGGCGTAGCGCCGTCCCAACAGCGCGGCCAGCAGATCGAGCCAGCGGTGGAGTTTATCAGTGGCAGACATGAGCGGGATTCTATGAGCACCCGCTGACAATTGCGGGTGAACGGGAAGGCATTCGGCGCGGCGGGGAACGCGCTACACCACAAAGAAGGGCACAAGAAACTGCGCGAACAGGGCGCCGGCAATACTCATGGCAAAGCCCCACAGCAGCAGCTGCCGGAACAGCACCTTGGTGTTCTCCCCCTTGGGGACGGCGGCAATACACAGCCCCCCAATGGTGGAGAGCGGAGACACGTCCACCAGCGCCGCGCCTACGTTCACACTCAGCGCAATCTCCAAGGGATTTCCTCCCCCCAGCTTGGCCACCAACCCCGGAATGGCAGGGAGAAAGGCCGGATACACCACCCCCGACGTGGAGCTGTAGGTGGAGATGAGACCGGTCACCCCGGCAATCACGCCGTTCACGGTGGCGGGGGTCGCCAGCTGCGACAGCAACGTGGTGAACAGCTCCATGCCGCCGGTTTTGTCGAGCACGCCAATCAACACGCTCACGCCGCACACCATGGTGAGCACCGGCCACGGTACCTGACGCAGCATCTCGCCATCGTTCCCCAGCCCGGCCAGCACCAGCACGGTGGCGGCCGCAAAGGCGGTGAGCCCCGGAGGTGCCTTGAACACCAATACGCCCAACACCCACACCGCGAGCACCGCCAACGTGATCAGGTGCGCACGGGTCAAGCGCACCAGCGATACACTCTCCGCGCTCAACGGCCGCGCGTGGCGCAGTGCCGGCCCGCCAAAGAGCGCCCACGCTCCGGCCGCCACCAACGCATGCGCCACGAAATTGGCCCCAAACACGGCCAGCTCGTGGCCACCCAGCCCCGCTTTGTCCATGAGCGACAGCACCAGCACCCCAATGGCGCTGATGGGCGAGAGATTCCCGGCGTTGGCCCCGTTGCCAATCATGAGCGCCGCCAGCAGCATGGGCACCCGCGCCTGATGGGCGAGTCCCATGGCCAGCGGGGCCAGCAACGCGGTGGTGGCAATGGCCCCCGGTCCGGTGGTGCTGATCACACACGCCAGGGCAAAGAGCAATACCGGTAGCAACGCCACACGCCCGTGCAAGACGCGCAGCCCGCCGTGCGTGAGCGCTTCCATGGTGCCGTTGGATTGCGCCACGCCAAAGAGCAACGTCACGCCCAGCAAGGTGAGAAAGAGCGACGACGGAAACACGGCCATGACCTGATCGACCTTCCACCCTGCCGCGAAGACACCAATGGCCCAAGCCAGGGCCACCGCCAACACCCCCACGTTGAGACGCGAGGTGAGGCTCACTGCCACCACCAGCAACAGTGCCAGCAACGACAGCGCGGCCGCACTCATGCGCGAATATCCCGTAGCCTACTCATCAGGCCGGCGTCCACGGTGGCAACAGATGGCGCTGCACCTTGCCCAGCGCCGTGCGCGGCAGGGCATCCACGCGCACCACACCACGTGGCACCTTGAACGAAGCGAGCTGCGTCCGCACTTGTGCCACGACCTCGTCCAGCACGACGCGTTCGTCGCACACCACGTACGCCACCGGGACCTCGCCCCGCACCGCGTCTTTCACGCCCACGACGGCGGCTTCCCGAATGCCGGGCAGCTCCGCCAGCAGCTCTTCAATTTCGCGCGGGTAAATATTGAATCCCCCCGAAATAATCAGATCACTGCGGCGTCCTTCCAGCGTGATATATCCATCGGGTCCCCGCACACCTACATCCCCTGTGCGGAACCAGCCCTGTACAAACGCCGAGGCCTCGGCGTCAGGGCGCTTCCAGTAGCCCGCGCACACGTTGGGGCCACGCACCAGCAGTTCACCGCTGGTACCATCGGCCACGTCTTCCAGTGCGTCGTTCACAATGCGCACGCTGGTCATGGGCATCGGAAAGCCCACGGTGCCGGCGCGACGTTCACCATGATACGGATTGCTCACGTTCATGAGCGTTTCCGTCATGCCGTAGCGCTCGAGAATGACGTGCCCGAAGCGTTGCGCAAACGCGTCCATGACCGGGGCCGGCAGGGGCGCGGATCCGGAGACGAACAGTCGCATGGAGGCGCCAATGCGCTGCGCGTCGTCGGGCGGCAGTTCCAGCAGCCGCACGTACATGGTGGGGACCCCGAAGAACAGCGTGGGGCCATACGTGGTGAACCAGTGCGGCGCGCGTTCCTGCTCAAAGCGCTCCACCAGCTTCATGTGACAGCCACTCAGCAGCCAGACATGCAACCCGTTACCCAGGCCGTGCACGTGAAAGAGTGGCAGTACGGCGAGGTAGCGGTCGGCGGCGGTGATTTCCCATGCCTGCACCAGCGCCAGCGCATTGGCGGCGAAGTTCCCATGCGTCAGAATCGCGCCTTTGGACGTGCCGGTGGTCCCCGAGGTATACACCAGCGCCATGGGGGTGTCGGCGTGCGCGGGCACCGTCACCCGGTGCGGGGACGCGGCGGACATGTCGGCGGCCAGCGTCTGCACATCCCACCACGGCGTCCCGGTGGGGAGCAGCGCCGACTGCGCGTGTGTGGTAATCACCGCCACCGGCGCCGCGTCCTGCACGATGTGCGCAATTTCGCGCTCACGGTACAGCACATTGATGGGCACCACGATCACGCCGCGCTTCACGCAGGCCAGCCAGAGATCCACGATGGCCGGCTGGTTGACCAGGTAGAAGGCCAGCCGATCGCCGGCGCGCACGCCACGCGCATCAAGCACGGCGCCCAGCTGATTGCTGCGGGTTTCGAGCGTCCCGAAGTCGTAGCGGGTGACCGTCCCGGTCGCCTCTTCAAATTCGAGCGCCGGGTGCGTGGCGCGCCCCAGCAGCGAGCGGTCGAACAGTCCAAGCAGTGACATGGCGCGGAAGGTACCGATGGGGGTACCCCCGCGCCATGTATCGCCGGGCTCGCTCACCCGGCGATGTGCATCGCTCTGCTCAGTGCGTCACCAACGCCAGCAGGACCGATTCGTCAAATCCTTCACGGCGAAGGTCGTCCAACGAACAGCCGGTGTTCGAGACGACATCCTGCAACAACGTGACCAGCCGCGAAAAGCGATCGAGCTCACAGGTGGGACGCTGCAGGTTCAGCAACGGCGCATAAGTGCCGCCGCCGGGCTGCACGGCACGGGCCAGCGTAGAGAGCGCCAGCGCATGCTCCAATCCACCGGCAAAAGCGCCGAAGGGGGTGCGAAGAGCAAGGGACATCGTATGCCTCCTGAGAACCCGTTGGCGGATTCGGTGGTGACTGCGCCAGGATGACGTGCTGCCGTGTCGCTCAACCTCTGCATCATCGGTGCCGATACCAATTCAGCGGAAGTGTGTCCGTCGTCACGCCTTGGTCACGGTCACCCCCCGCCTACCGGAGGCCGAACTCCTGCGTGAGCGCGCGCACGCCGGCCAGCGAGAGTCCGTCTTCTTCAAAGACGATGACGCCCATCAGCGCCCGGCTGACATCGTCGGGGAGGCGGTCGGTACGAAAGACCTGAATGACCGGTCCCGTGCTCATGGCATCGCCCAGTCGGGTACAGGCCCATCCGGCGGCCAGCGTGGGTTCACTGTCGTAGCCATGGGCGAGGACGGCCTGCAGACGCACCGCCGACACGCCGCGATAGGCCAGCGCAGGGTGCTTCGGCCCCAAACTGCGCTCAAACAGCGCCTGCCACGCCATGGGACGGGCGCCCTGATCCCGTCGCCCGCTGGCCACAATCACCTGTGGCGAACGGGAAAGCACATGCATGCGTTCTACGGCATCCTGTAGATCTTCGAGGATGCGTGCCTGTCGGTCCGGCGCGCCGGTCCCTGTGGTATCCATGGGATCGTTCATGCTTCAATCTTCGTGTGCACACGCCCCCCGGCCACCCCCACGTGTTTACGCTTTTTCTCGTCGTTTTTCTCGATCTGGTCGGCTTTGGCATGATCATCCCGGTGTTTCCGTTCTACGCGGAGCGCATCGGGGTCTCGCCATCGTCGGTGATCTTCTTTCTGGGGTTGTATTCGGCCGGTCAGCTCGTTGGCGCCCCGCTCTGGGGAAGCCTCTCCGACCGCATCGGGCGGCGGCCGGTACTGCTCTTCACCCTGCTGGCCAACGCCGCCTCCACCTGGATGCTGGCCTACGCTGATACCGGGGTGACGCTCGCACTCTCACGTGTGCTCGCAGGGCTCGCGGCTGGCAATATCTCTACCGCCTACGCCTACACGACCGACATCACCACCGACGCCACCCGCCCCAAAGCCCTCGGGTTGCTGGGATCGGCCTTTGGGATGGGCTTCATTTTGGGCCCGGCGCTCGGTGGCCTGCTGGCCGGGACTGACGGAGAGAACGGCTCGTCGCTCGTGCAGGTCGCCCACGCGGCGGCCGTGCTGTCGCTGGTGGCATTCGTGCTCACCTTCCTCCGCCTCCCCGAATCGCTTCCGCCCGAAAAGCGCCGTCAGGCCAATACAAAGCGCACCAGCATGAAGGTGTTCTTTTCCCGTCCGGTGCTGCGCGGCTTGCTTGTGGCCACGATTGTGGTGGTGGCTGCCGTCTCCCTGCTGCAAAGCACGCTGGCACTGTTCTCCGCCGAACGATTAGCCGTTGGCCCCCGGACGTTGGGGTGGATTTACGGCTTCACCGGGGTCATTTCGGTGGCGGTCCAGGTGGGGGGCATTGGCAAACTCACGGCGCGGTTTGGCGCTCGGCAGCTGGCCATGGTGGGCATTGTTCTCACCGCCATCGGCATGGCCGGCGTACCATTTGCTCACGGCATGGGGTTCCTGCTCGCCACGCTGTCGGTCTTTGCCGTGGGGTCGGCGCTTTTCAACCCCAGCATGAGCGGGCTGGTGGCCGCCTCGGCCGACCCGCACGAACGGGGCGGCGTCCTGGGCGCCTACCAGGGCGCCGCGTCGCTGGGCCGAGTGATTGGCCCGGTGGTGGGGAGCGGCGTGGCGAGCGTGGTGGGCCTCAGTGGCCCTTTCGCCGTGGGCGCCGCCGTCTGTCTGGTGGGCACCCTGCTGCTCTCCCAGAAGCGGCGCTGACTGCAGCCGCAGGCACCGCTGTCGAGGCGGGCACCGCTGAACTGCGTGACGAGGACTGGCCCGTGTGTTCGGACAGGGCGTCCAGACGAGGACTGCGACGGTGGAGGCGACGGGCACTCTCCACCTCCGCGAGATTCAAAATCAAAAAAATGTACGACCTCACCGCAGCAGTACGCCGCTCGACGCATGCCGGAGCCAGTCCTCGTTGGACGCCCTGTCCGCCTCATCGGAGCAGTCCTCGTAAGGCCGTTGCAGTGCAACCCAGCCAGTCACTGGCTCCGGCATAAGGCGGGCACCGCTGAACGGCATGACGAGGACTGGCCCGTGTGTTCGGACAGGGCGTCCAGACGAGGACTGCGACGGTGGAGGCGACGGGCACTCTCCACCTCCGCGAGATTCAAAATCAAAAAAATGTACGACCTCACCGCAGCAGTACGCCGCTCGACGCATGCCGGAGCCAGTCCTCGGTGGACGCCCTGTACGCCCGCACGGAGCAGTCCTCGTCATGCAGTTCCAACCCGACCCGCCACAGGCACTGATGTTGGGTGCAACTCGAGAGCCGCCCTACCGTCCCAGCCCCCCCACCACGCGCTTGACCAGCATCCCCTTGGGCAGGGTGGTGCCCGCCTCGATCCCGTTGATCACGTAAATCGTTTCCGCCGACACCGAGCTCGGGTACCGCTGTACGAACTGCTGCCCGGTCATGGCCTGCTCGAGCGTCACCAGCTGCACCCGCGCCGGCTGCACTCCCAGCGCCGCGGCCTCGGTAAGCGGACGGAATGACCGCAACGACGCTTCAACGGCCGGACCCTGCTGCGCGGCAACTTGCGGCACCGTCAACCCCAGCAGCAGATACGTGGAATTGCCGTACGACAACGCCAGCGCCAGCCCGTTCAACGTGCCCTGCTGCAGCTGCGCATCGAACGACGCGATGACCGCCGGTATGCCGTTCACTGTCGTCTGCCCCGACTGCCGTACCGTAATGCCCTGCTGCTGCAGCAACCCCTGCAGCGCCTGCGCCGGCGTACCCTGCCCCGGCACCAGCTGAATCTGCGCGCCGTTGTCGGGACTCACCGCCACCACGGCGTCCGGCTGATTGGCCGTCTTCCATCCCTGCGGGAAGTCCAGCTGGAAGCGCAAATCCGGATGCAGAAACCGGGTGCCCGTGAAGTAGCCGTTGCGGGGATTCTCCCCGAACACCATGCCGTTCACGATGCGTAGATACGCGTCACGATTCACACGGCTCGCCGCCAGGGCACTGGCCGGGACCTGCGTCAGCCGTTGCTCTGCGCGCTGGATGCGGTTGCCCGGATCCGGGTGCGTACTCTGCCACTCCGGAACACGGCCGCTCCCGCCGCTCAAGCGACCCAGCGTGGTGAACACCTTGGGGGCCTCGCGCACGTCATATCCCTGCGCCAGCGAGTACTGAAACCCCAGCGCATCCGACTGCAACTCATCGTCACGGCCAAACTTGAGGAAGAGCAACGAGGCACCGCCGCCCAACAGATCACCGTATTTCGCAATCGTCGGCGACAGGATGCTGGCGCCCACCAGACCAATCTGCGCCAGCTGCTGCTGACTCATGGCCGCCACCGTGTGCTTGGCCGTGACATGACCAATCTCGTGGCCCACGACTTCGGCCAGCTCCGCTTCGCTGTTCAGATACGTCATGAGCCCGCGCGTTACGAAAATGAATCCGCCGGGGTACGCGAACGCGTTCACCGCCGCATCATCGAGCACGTGGAACTCCCACGGCAACGACGGACGCTCCGACTTTGCCGCCATCTGGCTGCCCATGCGCCGCACCAGCGCCTGCGCCTCGGCACTCGGGGCCGCCCCCACCCGCCGCAGATCGTTCTGCGACGCCTCACGTCCCATCTGAATTTCCTGCGCCTCGGAGATGAGCGACAGCTCCCGTCGCCCCGTCACCGGGTTCGTGGCACAGGCCGTCAGGGCGGCGACGGTGACCATGGTCACCAGAAAATGGACGCGCATACGCATGGACTCTCCAGAAGACAGTGTGACCCTCTGGTCACAGTCTGGGCAAAGGGTGTGCCCCATGAAGGCAGCTTTGCTTGATTCTACTTCATACACACCACACATTCGCCGGCACGCACGCTGTTTTGAGCGTTGGTCATCATAGCGCGTGTGTCTGTCCGTGGTGCCCAGCTCGTCACCACCTCCCCCGACCGTGCTCTCAATGACCATGCGCCCCCTGCGCATATCCGCCCACCGCTCGCCGCACTGGCCAGTGGCGGTCCCCGTGCTCGCCTGGCTGCTCGGTGCCTGCAGCAGCGCCCGTCCAACACCCGGCCCGGTCTCTGCGGCCGATAGCGCCAGGGTCGCGGCACTCGCCGCCGAACAGGGGGGCACCGCCGTGCGGGGCACCGTGGGCATTCCCCCCTTTGCCACCGTGGGCAATCGTGACACCACGCTCACGCAGCTCGCCTACGCCCTCGCCGACCTGGTCTCCACCGACCTCTCGCGCAGCAAGCAGGTAAAGGTGGTGGAGCGTGCGCGCTTCAGTGAAGTGCTCCGCGAACTCAACCTCGCCTCCACCGGTCGCGTGGACTCGGCGACCGCGCCGCGCGTGGGCCGATTGGTGAGTGCAGAACGCCTGGTGTTCGGCAGTGTGCAGTCCATGCCCGACGGCCGCACGCTGCGACTCGGCGCGCGCGTGGGCGATGTGGAACGCTCCACCCTCTCGCGTCCCATCGACGCCAGCGCACCGCTGGCCGAAATCCTTGCCGCCGAAAAGGCCCTCGTGCTGCGCCTCTTTGAATCGCTGGGCGTGCAACTCACGCCGGCGGAGCGCGCCGAGGTGGAGCAGCAACCCACCAAGAGCATTGGCGCGCTGCTGGCGTATGGGCGCGGCGTGCAACGGTACTACGAAGGCGATTTCAAGGGCGCTTCGCGCTCGTTCCGCGACGCCACGCGCCTCGATCCCAACTTCCGCGCGGCTCGCAGCCGAGAACTCAATGTGCGCTCCCTCAGCGCCATTGGCACCGCCACGCCCGTCATGATTCCCGGGGTGCGGGCCATTGATGGGGCCATCTCCAGTACCATCGATCGCCTCAATCGACCGCTCGATCTCGTGACCAATGTGTCGCGCGCCGTGAGCACCACGCTCGATCCGTCGTTCCCCACATCGCAGTCGGGGACCATCATCATCACCATTATCAAGCCATGATGACACCGCGTCGCTTCGCCGGCCGCGTGACATCGCTGGCCGCTCTTGCTCTCACGGTGCCGTCTGCCCTCGCGGCCCAGGACCGTCTCATTGGCACCGGCGCTGCCGGCGCCGGACTCACCGTGGAAACCGTGCGCTTCGGTGGCGACGGATTCCGTCAGCCCAGTCTGGTGGGCGGCGACTCGGTCAAACTGCGTAGTATCCGGCAGTACTCCGTGCCGCTCACCGTGGCCATTCCCTTGGGCACGTCGTGGACGGTAGACCTGCAGTCGGCGTGGGCCTCGTCGGAAATCACCTTCGACGATCGCACCGGCGCCAAGCGCACCGCCTCACTCTCCGGCCCCACCGATGTGCGTCTGCGGGCCACCGGCCGCCTCTTCAATGATGGCGTCGTGCTCACGGCCGGCGTGAATGCGCCCTCGGGGAAAACCGAACTCACCGTGCGAGAGCTTACGGCGCTGCGTGCGGTCGCCGCGCCCGCGCTCGGCCTGGGTGCCCCGCCGGTTGGCGCCGGCCCCAGCGGCACCATGGGCATGGTGCTCGCGCGCCAAGTGGGCGGGTGGGCCGTGGCGCTGGGCGGGTCGTACGAACTGCGAGGCACCTACCAGCCCGTTGCGGCCATTACCGCCGGCTCGCCATCCACCGACTTCCAGCCCGGCAATGTCGTGCGTGGCTCGTTGGGTCTGGACCGACTGGTGGGCGCCAACCGTCTCAGTATCACGGCCGCCGCCGATTTCTATTCCGACGACGTACTGCAGGCGCCGGGTGCCAGCACGCGTATTGCCACCATCAAGCTGGGCCCCATTTACACGACAGACGTGCAGCTGCAGGTGGCGGCCCCGCGCGTGAAGGAACTCGCCTTCTGGGTCTCCAACCGCTTTCGCACCAACTATACGCGTGATGGAAACGAAGTTGACGGTACCAGCGGCGTGTATGTGGACGGTGGGGTGCGTACCAGCGTACCGCTGTCGTCGGTGACCGATCTGTTCATCACCGGTGATGGCCGGTATCACTCCGGGCTCGAGATAAACCAGGGCATTGCCACTGCTGGCGTTGTGAGTGCCGGTGCGACTTTGGGGCTGTCGCACACCGCTGGCAGCTTTTCGCTGCAACCCTACTTCCGCGCGCAGGCCGGTTCCCTTCGGCCGCGCACGTCGGGCACTGCCTCGTCCACATCGTTTGTGGGCGGATCGGCGGGTCTCGTCATCGTGACCCGCTTTTGAGGCCCCTCATCATGACTTCCCCAGTATTCACACGGGCGCGCCGAGTGGCGGCCGCCGCCGGTACCGCCCTGCTCGCCCTCGTTGGTGCCTGCAGCAGCGATACCCCCACCGACGCCTTCGCCCCGTTGGCGCCGGCACGCCTCGCGCTCGACGCCAGTGTGCGTTTCCAGACCACCGGTTCCGCGTCGCTGCGCGTGCGCTCCAGTTACGTACGCACCGATCTCACCCGACCACCGCTGGACTCGCAGAACATCAGCCTCACCGATGCGCCGTCGCAGCAGGTACCCATCACCATTGACCTCGGGCCCTGTCTCAGCGATCCGCTCCGTGGCAGCGCTACCGGTGGCACCCCCGCCGCCGATGAGTGTCTGGTGTGGGTTGAGCTCGCGTTGCTCACCAACGGCGTCGTGGTCGATCGCGATACGCTCAAGAACATCTCCATGCGCCCGGGGCAAACGGCATCCGCCCCGGCCAGCATCACCCTCGACGAAGTGGGCACGGTGCGCCTGCTGCCTCCGAGCGCCAATGTCGTCTCGCCGGGCGCTCCGCTGCGCCTCGAGGCCACGCGCACCATGACCATTGGGGCCGAGGTGCTTGACGGGGCCAACCGCCCGCTCACGCGCCCCGTCACTTGGAGCACGGCCAGCGCCACCATTGCCACCGTCACGAACGCCGGGGTGGTTACCGGCGTGGCGCCCGGCACGGTGCGCCTCACCGCGACCGTGGGGTCCAGCACAGCCTCGGTTGACGTTCGCGTGGTGCCCCTGCCGCAAGCCGTCACCATTACGGCCGGCACCGGCTCGTCGGGCACCGGCACCGTGGTATCGGTACCGGCCGGGCTCAATTGCGCCATCTCGGGGACCACCACCAGCGGCACCTGCACCGCCAGCTTCCCTGGTGATGCCAGTGTGAGCCTCACCATGACCACCGGCAGCAGCACGTCGTTTGTGGGCTGGGGCGGCGATTGCAGCGGCGCGAGCGCCTGCACCTTTGCCACCTCGCAGCCACGCGCCGTGAGCGCCACGCTGCGCGCGTTCCGCACGCTCACGGTCACCGGCATTGGTCCCGGCAACGGCAGCATTACAGCGCCCGGTAACGTGATCAACTGCACGTGGCAGTTCGGCTCAACCAGCAGCGGCCCCTGCACCGCGCAAATTCCCGACGGCACGCAGATCACGCTCACCGCCGCGGCACAGGCCAACAGTCGCTTTGCCGGCTGGCGTGGAGACTGCGCCGCCGCCACGGGCCTCACCTGTACGCTCACCATGTCCGCCAACCGATCCGTGCAGGCGGACTTCGGACAGCTCGCGGTGTATCGCATCTCCGCCGGGACGGGCACCGGGAACGGCTCCGTGCTGTCGTCGCCGGCGGGGATCAACTGCACCGTCACCGGCACCGCGGTGTCCGGCACCTGCTCCATGGCTGTGCTCCCCGGCACTGTGGTGTCACTGAGCGCACAGGGGAGCGGTGGCAGCACCTTCCGTCAGTGGGGCGGCACCTGCGGTGGCGCCACGGCGGTGTGCGTGCGCAGCAATACCAACGGCGGTGACTTCCCCAGCACGGTAGCCTTTGACAATGCCGTCGCGCTGAACATCACCCCCGACCCGCGCTCCACGGGTACCGGTCAGCTCAACGGCACCTCGTTCTTCTTCTGTACGATCTCGGCGACAACCGTCACGTCGGCGCCCTGTGCCAACACCTATCCCATCGGGACGACGGTCACCATCGACGCCTTCACCACGGGCTTCACCGATTTCGTCGCCTGGGGCGGCGCCTGTGCCAGCTTCATCGCGTCGCGCTGCACGCTCACCATGAACAGCAGCACTGCGGCCACCGTGCGCTTCGAAGCGGTACCCACCGCACGCTTGCGCCTCCAGCTGGACTCTGACCGGGGATCGGTCCAGGTGTCGCAAGCGCCGTATCTGGGACAGCAAACGTGCGTGCGGAGCACGGCGAACCAAGCACCCACCATCTGCGACATTACGGTCGCCCGCAATCGTCAGATGGTCATCACCATCGTGGACAGCCCTCCCATTTTCGGGTCCTTCAACGAGATCGGCGTCTGCGCCCTTGCCTCCTCGCCCTGCGTCACATCCATCAACGCGGACGCTCAGGCCGACATCTTCTTCTTCGACAGCCAAGCTTTGATCATGAATCGGTCAACCGGCTCGCAGCCGGCCGCGCAGCCATCACGACCAAGCCCCGTGAAGCGAAAAGGCGCCGCGCGCCAATAGCGCGCGAACCGTCTCGGTGATCTCCGCAGAAAACGGGGGCGCGATCATCAGATCGCGCCCCCGTTTCCTGCTTCCTCTGTTGCCCTACTTCGTCCCCCGCTCCAAACTCGCCAGCAGCGTCTTCGCTCTCGCGTTGTCGGGATTGGCCACCAGCGATTCCTTGTACAGCGCAATCGCCTGCGTGGGGTTCTTGCGGTCCTGCTGCTCCAGCGCCCGGCTCAGCAGCATCATGCTCTTGAGCTGGTTGGGCCCCTTGGCACCCACCGACGCCCCTTCGCGGACCCCCGCCGGCACCGCCGGCAACTTGAGCCCCTCGTTGAGCTTGGTCCCCAGCTGCGACAGCAGCTCCAGCATGTTGTCGGCCTTGCCACTCACCGTGGTGGCAAACTCCAATTCCGACGTCTCGGTGTTGATGGCGCGGACATCCATGCGCATGCGCTCCTTGGGATCAATCACAAAGCTGCCCATGAGCATGTGCAGGGCACCCAGCACCTTCCCCGCCTTCACCGCCGTCGCCTGATCCACCCGCCCCGCCGTGGCCAGGTTCTGCTCTTCCAGCAGCGCCTGTACCCGGTCACGCTCCACGACGCGGATGTTGGTGTTGGCCGACAGCTCCGTAATGAGCATCTCGGCCAGCCCCTTGCTCAGTGGGGCATATTCCTCCGCCTTGCCCAGCGCCCCGTTGGTGAAGTACATGATGGCCACGGTCGGCTTGGAAGACGCGGTGCCCTGCGCCTTCAGCGCGGCCGGGAGCAGGCAGAGCGCCGCCACCGGACCAGCCACCAGCGTGGCGGTCAGGGTCCGGCGGGTACGGCGGACAAGCGAAGCAACAGGCATTCGGGTATTCTCCGGAGGGTGTTAGTCCGGGAAGATACCGCCAACACCCCCATTTCGTTCAGTTCCAAGCCGGCCCCGTTCGTTTCACGTCTCGTTCCGCCCTGATCCGCATGCCCAAAGTTTGTCCCGTCTGTGGCGCAAGCTATTCCGACGCCAACGTCTTCTGTCCGGCCGACGGCAGCACCTTGCGTGCGGCCGACTCCGACGGTGACCTCATTGGCTCCGTCGTCGCCGACCGATACCTCGTGACCGACCTGCTCGGGGAAGGGGGTATGGGCAAAGTGTATCTCGCGCGCCATGTGCGACTGCCACAGCAGGCCGCCATCAAGGTGCTGCGCGCCGAAATGCTCAAAGACCCAGCCGCCGTGGCGCGCTTCAACCGCGAAGCTGCCAACGCCTGCCGCATTGAACATGAACGCGTGGCGCGTGTCTTCGACTTCGGTGAAACGAGTGAAGGGCTCGTGTACCTCGCCATGGAGTACGTCCCCGGCGATGCCCTCAAGGATGTGCTCCGTAAAGACGGGCCGCTCCCGCTCGCGCGTACCGCCACCATCGTACGGCAGATCGCCGACGGGCTCGACGCCGCGCATCGACTCGGCATTGTGCACCGCGATCTCAAGCCCGACAACATCCTTGTCACCAAAGACGAGGTGGACGGCAGCGACAAATGCAAAGTGGTGGACTTCGGTATCGCGAAAGCCATGGGCGGCAACGAAAAGGAGTCGGGGCTCACCAAGACCGGCTTTGTGGTGGGCACGCCCGAGTTCATGAGTCCCGAACAGCTGCTCGGCACCGAACTCGATCAGCGCAGCGATGTGTACGCACTGGCACTGGTGGCGTATCAGTGCCTCACCTGCGATCTGCCGTTCGACACCAACACCCCTGATCGCGGGATGACCGCACGCCTCATGTCGGCGCCGCGGACGCTCGAAACCGTCAAGCCCAATCTCTCCTGGCCCCGGGAGCTGCAACGCGTCTTTGACCGGGCGCTCGACAAGACGCCGGCCAAGCGCACTGCCACCGCCGGCACCTTTGCGCGGGAGTTTGAAGCGGCCATCACGACGCCGGCGGCGCAAGCCACTCCGGCGGCGGCGACACCGGCGCTCGACCCGTCAACGCCCGGTGCAGCGCGCATGATTTCGACCTTCGACAAGTCGTTGGCTCCCAAACCGGCCAAACCCACGCCGTCGAAGCCCAAGAAGGTCACGGCACCTACGCCCAGACCCTCCAAGGGCACGCCGGCGGTGACCGCTCCCGTGGACGATGAGCCGCGCGCCACGCGCAGCTTTCGCCTGCCGAGGATTCCGCTCCCCAGCCTCGGTCTCGTGCTGGTGGCGGCCGCCGGCTGGTGGTGGTTTACCAAGCAGCGCGCACCACGGCCCAGTGACCTGAACAGGCTGCTCAACAGTGCGACGCAGACCGCTGGGTCGGTCATGAACAGTGCGCAGAACGCTGCCGACGCCGCCTCCAATGCGGTAAGCACCGTGGGCAGCGAACAGGCCGGTACCATACCTGCCGGCACCACGCCCGTACCAGGAGCACCTGCGGCCGGCGGGTCGCCGGCCGCGCCTGCTGGCCCTGCGGCCGGTGCGACCACCGCCCCGGCGCCAACAGGATCGACACCCGCCGGCACACCGTCTGGCGGCGCCGTATCACCAGGCGCGGCGTCGGCCCGTACGACGCTCGACAGCATCACCAAGTCGCTCGATCCCACCGACTCCAGCGATGAACAGGCGCGCGCCGCCATCAGCACGCTGCGCTCCATCATACTGCGGCTCCCCACGTCCACCGACAGCACGTGGGCGTACATCCGCATTGCCGAAGCCTATCTCATTGTCGATGAACTCAAGCCGGCGTGTGCCGCGTTACGCTCCGCGCGCGGCGTGGCCCGCAGCATGAACCAGGCGGAAGTCATCAATCGCTACTTCGGTACGATGGGCTGCGCCCAACAGTAATCACGTGCACCACCCCGCACGCACGAGGCCCCGTTCGACGTCCTGTCGAACGGGGCCTCGTGACGTACCGACCGCTCCGGTTACTTCGTGACCTGCGAGACGCAGCTCATGCGGCCCATCCAGCCGCGCGTCAAGACATTCGCCGCCTCACGACGCAAGGCTTCAAACTTCAGCATCACCGGCTGTGCGTCCTTGCCAGTGGCGTTCCACGTCACGTTCTGCCCTTCAAACTGGTCGGCGTTCGCCACCAACCGGAAGATGGCCCAATCGCCAACGGCCGAACGGACCTTGATCGGCTTGTTCTTCTTGAATTGGGCCTGCAGTTCCGCGTCGCGGCCGTTGGTCGCTGGCCACACCACTTCGTTCTTGAACGACCGCTTGTCAAAGCGCGCTTCCTTGCCGTTGTTGCGCAGAATGAGCAAGGGGGTGTTGTCGGTAATCACCCCGCTCGCCAGCCAACGCACCATGGGCGTAGCGGGGTCTTCGGCAAAGAGCGCGTTCGAGACATCGGCGGCGCGATTGAAGAAGTCCACGAAGCTCTTCGAGAGCTCCACCTTGCCGCCCCCTTTCGCCACCCAGGCGTTCCCCTGCTTCTCAAGGTACGGCGCCAGACGCTCCTGCTGGAACACCCAGAGTTCGCCGTTCCCCGGAGCCAGGATGGCTTTGATATCGGCCACGCTGGCGTCGCTGGTGGCTTCCGGATTGAACGGGAAACGCGAGGTGAGCTGATCAACACGCGAGCACAAGGCGCGGCCCCGTTCGTTCAGGATGGCCGCTTCCGCCGCCGTTCCCGCCGCCGCACCACCACCGCCACCGCCACCGGCCGCTACCGGAGCTGCCACCGGCGGCGCGGGCAGCCGCTTGGCCGGGGGACGCTGCGACGCGACCGTCTTCAGTACGGCTTCCGCCCCGGTTATGGGGGCCAGCAACAGCTGCTCTACCGGCGTGGCCAGCGCTCCGCCGGCGCCGCTCACATCAAAACTCTGCGACACCCGCTTGGCGGCCACGCGCGCCTTCGTCACATCGCCCGCGGCAAGCTGCGCCGCCTGCACCAATGCCTGCGTGCTGGGCGTATCCACCGCCGGCGGCATGTTGGCCACCTGCAGCAACACGCCCTGCAGCCCCAGCAGGCCATCCATGTACGGCTGGTTCTTTTCCGACACGAACTTGTCGGTGATCTCCGGCGGCGTCACGGCATGCACTGGCTGGAAGTCCATGCGCATGGTGGAATCCACCGCCGTGTTCATGGCCACCGTCCGCAGCACCTGCAGCAACGGACTTTGCACACCAGCCAGCACATCCAGCTTGGTAGCGGCATCCTTCACCGTCGAGCCGTTGATCACCTTGGCGCTTTGTACCACCTGCGTCCACGTGCGGCCGTAATCGTCGCGATAGCGGGCCCGCAGCGACGCCACCACCGAATCGCGGTTCAACGACTTCGCGGCCGTCACGTCACCCACCACCCAGGTTTCGCCCTGGAAATACCGGTCGGCGTTGCGGAACGCATCGCTCATGAATGCAGCACCCTTGCTGCTGAAGGCGCCCTGCACTTCGGCGGTCGCCATCAGAATGCCTGGCGACTGCGGAATCTTGACCGGCGGCACCGCCGCGTTGGCCGCGCCCAGCATGTTGAGGTAGATCTGCTCGGCCCCGGTAAAGCGGGAAAGAAAGTCCCGCGCGTGCGACACCACCGCGGCATCGGCGGCTCGCGGATACGGATTCACCGTGGGCAATGCCGAGGCGTAGTACTCGAACTGGCGACGCGCCAACGCCGTGACATCGGCGTCAGTGGTCATCCCCCGCTGCCAGCTTGAGAGCAGCACCGGCGCCAGAAAGGCACTCGTGCTGCTGTCGGGCGACGTGGTGGTAATCAGATAGGCCTTCAGCCAACCATACGATTCGCCGTAGTCATTGCTGGCACTCGGCACATCGGGCAGCGACTTGAGCGAATCGCTCATTGCCGTCCAGGCATCGGTGAAGAGCTGCTTGCGGAAGCCGTCAAACCACACCGGTCGCGCGGCATCCAGCAGTGCCGCGCCGCGCCACAATCCGAAGCGCAGGCGCAGCGGTGGCCCCTCGCGTTCGTAGGCGCCCAGCGTATCCAGCTGCGACCGCAACGCGTCGAGCCGCGACAACGCTTCCACACTGGGAAACGCCACCGTACCGGGAGCCGACTGTACGGTGGGCAGCGCCGACACTGCCTGCGCGGCTTCCTGCACGCGCGACTGCAACGCGCGATTCCCCAGCCACGACACCGTCACCATGATGAGCGCCAGCACGCTGGCCGCAATCCCGCTGCCAAACATCACGCGACGGGCGCGCTGCACCCGCACCCCACCGCGCGCCACCGACGCCGCCCCGGTATCGGCCAGCACCACGTCGCGCAAAAAGCGATCGAGGAACACCCACTCCGGTACCTTGCGCGACACGGCCGCCGACGCCACGGGCGCGCTGGGCATCGCCGCCTGACGGAAAAGCCCCGTCGCGTCCGACGTCACCGCCTGTGCGGCGGCGGCCGGGGCCGCGCCCACGTCCGTAACCACGACCGGACGTGCACCGGTGAAATAGAAACCGCGCAGCTGCGGGCTGGCCCCCAACTGCGTGGGGCGACACAGCTCCACCAGAAACTGCGAGACGGCCGCCTGGACCTTGCGGAATTCCCGCGGCAGTTCGTAGGCGCTGTACCGTCGATCCAGCTGCGTCTCACGACCCAGCACTTCGACGCGCCGTGCCCCCAGCGTTTCACTGATCTCGCTGAACGCCTGAGTGAGCCGCGGCGCGAGGCGTTCGGCGTAGTTCCCCGTGTCAGCCTGCGTATCGAACGCCAGCGTAGCACCCAGCGGCGCCCGTAATTCGTCCTTCGTGAAAACACTGGCCCACGCTTCGAAGTACGGCACGCGGTCCATCTTGGTGAACATCACATACACCGGGACCGCGAGCCCCAACTCCTTGGCCGCTTCGGCCAGACGCAGCCGCATCGCTTGCGCCAGCGTCTGCAGCTGTTCACCGTTGGCGCCCGCATAGAACAAGTCGCAGGGGACGCACACCACCACCGCGCGTGCGGCCGCCTCCCCCTTGCCAACCGCCGCCGCCACGCGCGGCGCGCGCAACGCCCGGACCACCTTGGCAAAGCGAGGCGCATCGGTGAGCAGCTTGCTCGACAGTTCGGCGATCACGCCGTGCTGCATGGCCCACACATTGGCCGTCTTGGTGCTTGGTGGCACGTCGTTGGCCCCGGCGGGCACATCACCGGCCAGCAGCTCGGGATCGCCTCCCGAGCGTGCCACCATCGTGGACTTGGCACTCCCTTCCGGCCCCAGCACCAGCACCAGCGTGCGCGAGGCGAATCCGCCACGCGGCAACCGCGTGCGCGCCGATCCAATGGCCAGCAGCACATCGTCACCCGGGTCGAGCACCGGCTCGGCGTCCTGCGGACGCAAGTACCAGAGCACGGCCCCCGCGGCAATGAGCCCCAGCAGCAGGAAGCCGATACGCACCACCCACGTGGCGGTCGTATCGAGCGTCATCGTCTTTTCCAGCACGACAATGAGCGCCACGGACACGAGGAGAATGACCGCGGCGATGATCCACCGGAGTGACTTATTCTGAATTGCCATAGTGGTGGTCCTCAGCGCGTGGTGGCGGTGGCCGTGACGGCTGGCGCCAGCGCGCGCACCGAGTCCGTGCCACTGCGAAGCGTGAACGCGTAGGTGCCCCAGAGCGCGAAGAGCAGGATGACCGCGCCAATCGCCCCGATGGCCAGCGGCTTGAGCAGCGGATCCGTGGCATCCACGCGGTCGGCCGGTGGCTGCCAGTGCGGCGCCAGATCAGCCCCCAGCCGACGGATGCGCCCCAGACGTTCCGCAATGCGTTGCGTGGTGGCCTGCAACTGCCCGTTGTCTACCGCGCCGTACTTGCCGCGGAAACCCAGCAGCAGACAGAGCTGATAGACCTCCAGCAGCTCCGGCAATTCCGGGCCGTCGGGGCGGGCGAGCAACTGATCCACATGCTGAAAGAACCACTCGCCGCCCATGTGGCCGCCAAAGAGTTCGTCCTGCAACGGACGGCGCGCCCACTCGGCCAGCACCGGATTCCGTGCGTTCAGCACGGATTCATCGAGAAAGGCCACCACGGCAAAGATGGCCAGCCGGGCGTCGGCGGTACTGAACCCCAGTTGCAACGCATCCTGTTCGGCACGGGCCAGCAGTTGCATGATCTGCGCGCGAAAGGCCGTCGCGTCGGACACCGTCTGCCGTTCGGCCCGAAGGCGAACCACGGCGGTGAGTGATTCCTGCAGGGCACTGGCCAGACGACCCGGAATGGCAGGCGTCGATACGGACACAGTAAGTCCTCGGCGGGGAGCGAGAAGAGAAAACGCTGTCGTGACGCGTCAGGCATGTCACGATAGCGGGAGCTGGCAGAACGATTACTTCGGGAGCAGGATGGCCAATTCGAGATAGGCCCCGGGCAACGCATCGGGGACATACACCCCGACCTCACGACTCTCCTGAATGCTGAGCGCGCACGGGCCGGACATGGTGAGCTCGAAGTAGGTAAAGTCGGGCTTGGGCGCGAGCGCCGAAGGCGGCATGGGCAGATGCTCCGTGGGCAACCCGTTGAAGGCGCGCCGCACCAGTTCCAGCACGAACTTCGTGGCGCAGGTCTTGGTGAGCCGTTGCACCCGGTCCACCAGATCCGCCGCGCCAACGTCGGCCCGCACGGCGAGGAACCAGCGAACACCTGGTTCAAAGCAACGCGGATCGGCAATGGGCGACGCATGCAGCACATCACTCACCCGCTGCAACGGCACAATAAGCGCCCGCGCGGAGATGACGACATCCAGATGCTGCCGCAATTGCCGCTCGAGGGTGTCGAAGGTGTCGGTCGCGGCGTCGTGCGCGTAGAGCGGTACATCGCGCGGGTGACTGGTCATGGAGAAGGTGCACAATGCCCCGGCAAGGCGGGCCAGCTCCGTGTACAGCCGTTCCGGTGTCGCCTTGCGTGTCAGCAGCAGGTGGCGGAGGGGCGCATCGGATGAACGCACCGCATGCAACAGCCAGCGCGTGGCCAGTTCATTGCCAACGTACCCGGCCGCTCCTCCGGTGGCGGTGGCCGTGGCCTGCGACAACGAGGCCACCAGCGAACTGCCTTTGGCCTCCAGCAGGCTCACGACCTGTCGCGTGAGATCGAGCAACCGTTCACTGGCGCCAATGTGCAGCACGGGGGGAACGAACGACGCATCAAGGCCGAACTGCCCACGACCGTCTCGACGAACGCGGGCAATCGGCATTGCAATCACC
Source organism: Gemmatimonas phototrophica (assembly GCF_000695095.2). Classification (NCBI taxonomy): domain Bacteria; kingdom Pseudomonadati; phylum Gemmatimonadota; class Gemmatimonadia; order Gemmatimonadales; family Gemmatimonadaceae; genus Gemmatimonas; species Gemmatimonas phototrophica. The sequence continues at coordinate 4,593,113 of NZ_CP011454.1, forward strand.
TGATCGGTGAGCTCTTCATCGAACAGCAGCTGCAGGTTGCTGGCCGCCAGTTTGACGGTCAACGGATCGGCGCCGGTGGATTCATCAACCAGCACTTCTTCCCGCACCTGAAAGCGGGCCGCGATCCCATACGTGGTATCGGTGAGGTTGCTGGCGTCGGCGCGCCAGGGTGGCACTGCGAGGTACAGCACCTGCCCGTCGCGGGAGGGCGAGAAGCGATCCGCCACCACCATCGGCTCGGGGCAGGGATCCGCGTCGGGGCAGGAGAAGACCATTCCATCGGGCAGCACCCCGCGCGCCTGCATGATGACCAGGGTACCGTTGCGCAGCGCGTCTTCGTCTATGGCGAGCGAGGAGAGCCCGTACGAAAAGGGGGCGAGCAAGCCGAGCGTGCGCGCCGTCTGTTCTTCGTGATAGCGGCGTTGGGCCTGGAAGTGTTGCGGCGTGAGGTGCATGCCGTCTTCCCATACCACGCGGCGCGACGGCGGCGACATCAGACGCACAGGAACTCCAGAGGCAGAAGCAGAACGGAAGGCAGACGCATACGAGCCAGATCGTCCGGAGGATGGGTCGGCGATTGCGCCCAACGGCTGGGGCATGAACAATTGAACACTTCAACATTACATTCGCGATCTGCCCACGGTGTCATGTTGGATGCATCATTCAAGGGCTGTGCTGTCACGGTTTCCCAGTGACGGCCGTTTCCGACCGCATCCTGCACCCGCTGATCTTCCGGACATGAGCGACGATTTCAACGCGCGATACCGCCTCCTCAAGTGTGTGGCGGTGGACGACGGTATCCGATCCCACAACGCGCAAGAGATGGCGACTGGCCGCGTGGTGATGGTCCATCTGGCCGATGCGGCGGGCCCCGACGAAGTGGAGCGGCTGCGCGGGCTGTTGGGTCGGCTACCGGCGCCGGACAAGAATCGCGTGCTCGAAACCGCGGTGCTCCCCTCAGGCTATGCCATTGTCACCGAATTTCTGGCCGGGCTGAGCTCATTTCCCGGCTGGTTGGCCACCAAGGCCGGCGCGTCACCGGCCACGGGACAGGCACTAGCCGCCCCGGCTCCGGTGGCTGCGGTACCGGCGGCCCCGGTGGTCCCAGTAGTCATAGAGACGCCGGTGGCCGCGCCCGTACCCATTGCACCGGCCGCGATGGCGCCGTTGCCGCCGGTCATGGACCTGCCACCAGCCCCGGCCGCGACGTCTGCCGGTGCTCCCGCCGCGGGCGCCTTTACGCTCATGTTCGGCAAGCCGGAGGTTCCGGCACCGGAGCCTACGGCGGCCACCGCCACCCCGGCACTGCCGGTCCCGCTCGGCGTGGCGCTCACGGCGACTCCTATGGAAGCGCCGGCTGTCCCCCCCGTGAGCGCGCCAATCGCGGCAGCGCCTGTCGCACCAGCCCCTGTCGCACCTGCGCCTGTCGCACCAGCGCCAGAGGCCCCCAAGGCGCCGGGCGCTTTCACCCAGATGTTTGGCGCCCCGCCGGTGCCGGCCACTCCTGCTGCCGATGATGTTCCCCCGGTTGATAGCGATGATTTACGGCCACGATACGAACAGCTTCAAGTCACACAAGCGTCAGTACCTACGCCAGTGCAGCCTGTGGCGGCCGTGCCGGTCCCGCCAGTAGCCCCGCCAGTAGCCGCTCCGGGGGCGTTTACCCAGATGTTCGGAGCGCCCTCCGTCCCGGCCTCGGAGCCAGCGCCGCCGCCCGCGCCGCTGTCCCCGCCCGCGGCCCCGGCCGCCGCCCCCGCCGCCCCCGCCGCCCCCGCCGCCCCGGGTGACTTCACGCGGATGTTTTCCGCCCCGGCCACCGCGGCGCCGCTGCCCCAGTCCATGCCCCCGTCGCCGGTCGCGCCACCGGTGTTCGCGCCGGTGATGCCGCCGGTGGCCACGCCGCCTGTCCTGACTCCGCCGGTCATGACCCCGCCGGTCATGACCCCGCCGGTCGCAACACCGCCGGTCTGGCCGCCCGCCAACGCCTCGCCGCCGGCGCCGCTCTTTGGCTCGTCAGCGCCGGCCGGTGCCCCCCAGGGCTACGCTGCCGCGCCGCTGCAACCGCCCCCGCCAGCCCCAACCCCGCCGCCGGTCGCGCCCATGACCGCGGGCGGCAGCCCCTTCGGCGGGGGGCCGTCCGTTGTCCCGCCCCCAATCTTTGCGCAGGGGCTGAGCACCACCTCGCTCTCGCCGCTCGGCGGCGCAGCCGCGCCGTCCAATGCGGCGGGCCCCAGCGATTTCACGCGCATGATCAGCAAGGCGCCGGCCCCCGTGGTGCCCGAGGCCGCCCCTCCCGGCTCCCGCCACACCGGCCAAGGCAACCGCTGCCCCAACAAAGGGCATCCCGGCCGGCCTGGCCGCCATCATTGGCGTGGTCGTAATCATTGCCGTGCTCATCCTGGTGTTCGTGCTGCGGCAGCCCGTCCCGACCGTTCCGACCAAACCCGCGGTGCCCACGGCACCCCAAGTAGCACTCCCCAAACCGTAGCGGCGTGAGAGGTGAGACCGCCGAATCGCGAATCGGAGGTCTGAGGTCTGAGGTCAGAGCCTGCGATGGATATCGAAGGTGAGAGTGTCGAGACAACAACGATGGTGAGAGGTGCGAGTGCTGGCGTTCGCTCTACCGTGCCCTCCCACGGACGCCGCTGGAACAGCGGTCGTCCCCGCCGTTACCCCAAGCCCGTGTGGGGCACATCAGTGCGGAGGGACTACTCGCACCTCTCAATGTCGTAGTTGTCTCAACACTCTCACCTTCGATATCCATCGCACATTCCCGACTCTCACGTCCGAATTCGGATTCCCGACTCGGCCGTCTCCCCTCTCTCATCTCAACACGATGACGAGTTCGAAGCGGGCTTCGACTAGTTCCGCCGGCACATACACGGCGAGGTTGCGCGCGCGGGCAATCGCGTCCCATGCCGCGCCACTCTTCCGAATGGCGAAGTACTGAAAATCGAGCTTCACCGGCACGGCCGGCGGCGGAGCGGTCACGTGCGCCATTTCGAGGCCCGGCAGGGCCTGACGAATAAGCGTGTCCACCACATCGGCGGAGCCCAGCTTGCACCCTTGCAGCACCTTGGGGATGAGCTCCTGCTGGCGCACCGGCGCACTCACCGCGAGGAACCACTGCGGCGCGTCCAGCCATGTGCTCTGATCCACCGCCGTGGCGTGCAGCGTGGGACGCACGGCCTTGAGCGGAATCGACACGGCGGCATCGACCACCGCCCCATCGAGCAATTCGTACAGCCGGCGCTCCAGTTCCTGAAACCCGTCCGTCAATCGCAGGTGATCGTACGACGGGAGCGTGCGCGCATCGGCGCTAGTGGCAAACGAGGACAACGCGCCGACCAACGCCACCATGGCCTCCCACAACGCCGACGGGTGCCCACGACGCACCTCGGCCAGATGCCGGATGGTGGGCAGGTGCGTGTTCACCGTATACAACAACCAGAACGCGCCCACGTCGGCCACGGAAAAGTCAGCCAGATCCTGGTTCCGCTGACGACGACTGCCGGCCAGCGACGCACTGCGCGCCGAGAGGCGTTCCACCAACCGACGCGCCATCGCTTCCAGCCCGTCGCTCGCTGCGATATCCAACAGCGGCGGGATGAAGGAGCGGTCGAGGGTGAGATCGCCACCGGCTCCGCGGCGCACCCGCGCCAATGGCATGGCCGTGTACCCTTCGAGGCTTTCCCCTTCGAGCACCAGACGCAACGTAGGTGGTGCCACCTGGATAGGACGTTCCGTCAATCCCGTCGTCTCGTCACGCGTGAGCTGCTCGTCAGCATGCCATCGCGTCAGTTGAGCGTCCGCCACGCGCGCCACGTTGCGAGCCCCCACGCGATACTCGGGGACCGCGAGGGACACCACCAGCGTGCTCTGATCAGGACCAAACGCCGTCGCACACGGCTTCGGCGGCGGCGTGGGGCCTGACACTGGCGCATCGAAGAGCAATCCATCGGAGAAGCGACCGGAGACGGCATTCACCACCAGCGTCCCGCTGGCGAGCGCGTCCGTATCGACGTCCAATTGAGAGAAGCCCCAAGGGCAAAACGAAATCGCTCCCACCTGAAACGCGAGAGCATCTTCGTGGTGTCGATCCTGCGCCTGCAAATGCTGTGGCGTCAGGAGCACGCCTTTGGTCCACAAAACCGGTGGCAAGTGTCGCATGCCCTAACGTATCACCAGAACCGGCGCGCGGGCGAGCGGCGTCGTTTCGCTGCGTGACGTTTTCGTCACTTGACGGAATCACGCCGGTATCCCTGCTTGCACATTGCTTGACATTGCTGCCGCAGGGGCGAAAGCTTGGTCCTCCGCACTTGGCGGCTCCCACCCAGATGTTTCACCAGTAAGGTCTCTCGCCGGAGCACTGCATGGCCGACAGTACCCAGAAGAAACTGGAACGCGTTCGCCCCCCCCGCATCCAGATCTCCTATGAAGTGGAGACCGGTGGCGCCATTGAAATGAAGGAGCTGCCGTTCCTCATGGGGGTGCTTGGTGATTTCAGTGGCAACCCCACCGAACCACTCGCGCGGCTCAAGGATCGCCAGTTCGTTGAAATCACGCCGGACAACTTCGACGACACGTTGGCCAGCATGAAGCCCCGTCTGCAGTTCGCCGTGGAGAACAAGCTGAGTGACGATGCCGACGCAGCCAAACTCGGCATTGAGCTCAACTTTCGCAGCATGGACGACTTCACCCCCGACGCTGTGGCGCGTCAGGTGAAGCCCCTGCGCGAGCTGCTCGAACTGCGCACCGAACTCGCCAACCTGCGGGCCAACCTGCAGACCAACGAGAAGCTCGACGAAGTGCTGCAGGACACTCTGGGCGATGCCGACAAGATGGCGAAGCTCAAGGCTGAACTTGGCCTGGAGAGCTGACCATGGCTGATCCGACCAAAGCCGCCGCACAGGCCGTCACCACCGACGCCGAACTCACGCTGCTCGACCAGATCGTCGAACAGGGCAAGATGGGCAAGGATGCCGACAGCAAGAGCAAGGGCAAGGACCTGCTCAAGCGGTTCGTGGGTGAGGTCCTCGAAGGGGCCATTACGTTCAACCGCGACACTGAGACCATGATCAATGCGCGTATCGCGCAAATCGATCATCTCCTGTCGTTGCAGCTCAACGAGATCCTGCACCACCCCGAGTTCCAGAAGCTCGAAGGGTCGTGGCGCGGCCTGCAGTATCTGCTCAAGCAGAGCGAGACCGGCGCCGGCCTCAAGATCAAAGTGCTCAACGTGTCCAAGAAGGACCTGTTGCGCGATCTCCAGCGTGCCCCGGAGTTCGACCAGAGCGCGTTGTTCAAGAAGATCTACGAAGAAGAGTATGGCGTCTTCGGCGGTACGCCGTTTGGTGCCATGGTCGGTGACTACTACTTCGACAAGAGTGGTCAGGACATCGAGCTGCTCGAGAAGATCTCCAACGTGGCGGCCGCGGCGCACGCGCCGTTCATCAGCGCCACCGATCCCTCGATGCTCAACCTCGAGAGCTGGACCGATCTCGATCAGCCGCGCGACCTCGCCAAGATCTTCGACAGCACCGAGTACGCGAAGTGGAAGGGCTTCCGCGCCAGTGAAGACTCGCGCTATGTGGCCCTTACGGCGCCGCGTGTGCTCGCCCGCGAACCGTACGGCAGCGCCACCGTGCCGGTGGAAACGTTCGGCTACGAAGAGCGGGTCGATGGCACCAACCACGGGCACTACACGTGGATGAACGCGGCCTACGCGATGGCGGCCAACATCAACAAGGCGTTCGCCATGTACGGCTGGTGCGCGTCCATTCGCGGCGTGGAAAGCGGCGGGCTGGTGGAGCAGCTCCCGGTGCACAACTTCCGCACCGAGTCGGGCGAGATCGCCATGAAGTGCCCCACCGAAGTGCAGATCACCGATCGCCGCGAAAAGGAACTGGCCGACCTCGGCTTCGCCCCGCTCGTGCACCAGAAGGGCACGGCCAACGCCGCCTTCTTCTCGGTGCAGTCGGCCCAGAAGCCCAAGGTGTACGACGACCCCAACGCGTCCAGCAGCTCACGCATGTCCGCGCAGCTGCCGTACATCTTCGCGACGTCCCGCTTTGCGCACTACCTCAAGGTCATGATGCGGGACAAGATCGGCGGCTACACCAGCCGCGATCAGATCGACGTGTTCCTCAACCGGTGGATCGGCGAATACGTCGCGGCCCCGGGCTCCAGCCCCAGCATCATGCAGAAGCGGCCGCTCTCGGCGGCCCGCATCGACGTCGTGGAAGTCGCGGGCAAGCCCGGCGCCTACCGAGCCGTCGCGTTCCTGAAGCCGCATTACCAGCTCGACGAGCTGGGGGTCTCCATGCGTCTCGTGGCAGATCTTCCGCAACCGGCGAAGTAATCCGCCGGCCCGTTCCCGCACGTACCTGCTCGTTCTGTCTACTCTAACAAATTCAGGAGATCTGTATGGCGATTTACATGAAGCTCACCCCGCTGGTGGCAGGCGAAGCCACGTCGGCCAAGGCCAAGGGGTACATCGTACTCCAAAGCTTCCAGTTCGGCGTGGGCGTGGGCGTCTCCATGGCCGTTGGGTCGGGCAATCGCGAAACCTCGCTCCCCTCCCTCTCGGAAATCACGGTCACGAAGATGACGGACATCGCGTCCACCACGATCTTCGAGTCCGTCTGCAAGCGCACGAACTACAAGTCCGCCGAAATCATCTTCACCACCATGATCGGCGCCGGCAATGAAGAAACGTTCCTCAAGTACAACCTCGACAACGTGATCTTCAGCGGCTACAGCCTGTCGAGCGGCGGCGATCGTCCGTCCGAGTCGCTGTCGCTGAACTTCACGAAGGTATCCGTGCAGTACATGCTCGACCAGAACAACCAGCTCAAGACGGATTCCCCGATCAAGTCGTGGAACCTCGAAACGAACGCCGCGTGATGCTGCTGGCCTGACATCTGCGCCCGTGCGGGAATCCCCCGCGCGGGCGCAGGTGTGCGTTTCCCCCGTTCACTCCCTGTTTATGACCGCGCACGCCCTCTATGCCGACGGCCGGCTCGACGCCGCAATCGAGCAGCTCATTGAGGAGCTGCGGTCGCACCCCACCGACGACGCACGACGCAGTTTCCTCTTCGAACTGGCCAGCTGTGCCGGTCAGTGGGATCGCGCGCTGCGTCAGCTCGACGTCCTGGCCAAGTCCGGCCACATGGCGGAAGCCGGCACCCTGCTGTACAGGGCAGCCATCCTCAACGAACGCGTGCGCGAACACATGTTCGACACCGGCGACCTGCCCAGGGGAGAAGCACCCGAGCCGGTATCCGGGACGCTGAACGGCACGCCGTTCTCCTCGCTGCGCGATGCCGACCCCCGCATTGGTGCCCGCCTCGAAATCATGGCCGGTGGCCGCTACCTCTGGATTCCGTTCGCGCACCTCGCGGCGGTCACCATGTCTGCCCCCGCACGCCTGCGCGACTTGCACTGGGCGCCCGCGCGCGTTGTCGTTGGCCCCGCCATTCGCGACCAGGAACTCGGCGAAGTCCTGCTCCCCGCCCTCACGGCCGGCGCCTGGCGTCACGCCGACGATGCGATCCGACTTGGCCGCGCCACCGACTGGCTCGACCTCCCCGATGGCGACTTCGCCCCCGTCGGACAGAAAATTCTGCTCGTCGATGACCGCCCTGTCCCGTTGGTCGACGTGCGCGAGTTGCACATCGCAACGCCCGCTTGATGACCCACTGATCCAGAGTCCGCCGCATGCCGCTCAACGCTGACCTTCTCGCCGCCTGTCTGACCCCGATCCCCGGTGAGCAACCGGCCGGTGTCGAACTGCGGTATGATCCTCGTCTCAATGCCATCAAGGAGGCGCGGCGCGAAGAACTGGTGCCAGGCCCCGATGCCAAAGCGGCCGACTGGGCCACCGTGGTCACACTCTGCTCGGGGTATCTGCAGAAGGAAACCAAGGATCTCCAGTTGGCGGCGTGGCTCACGGAGGCCCTTATGCGCCGGCAGGGGTTTGGTGGACTGCTCACTGGCGTCGCCATTAACCGCGGCCTCCTTGAGTCGTTCTGGGACACCGTCTATCCGCTCCCCGAAGACGACGATCTGGAACTGCGCGCCGGCCCCATTGAGTGGATCGGCAGCAAACTCGCCTTGCCGGTGCGACTCACCCCGGTCATTGGCCGCTTCTCCTGCGCCGATCTCGATACGGCCCGCAGCGTGCCCGACGAGCAAAAGGCCCAGCAGAACGAGGAACAGGCGGCGCTGCGCGAACAGGCCGTGGCGGCGGGGAAGCCCACCCCCGAAGACGTCGAGTCAGCGTCGGAAGCGCTTTCCAAGGTGCAGGTGCGCGCCGTCATCGCGGATATCGACGCCACCCTGCTGGAAATCCAATCGCTGGAGAAGGTCACCGACGATCGGTTCGGGCGGGACAGCCCCTCCCTCCTGCCTTTGCGCAACGCCCTCGATGAGCCGCGCCGCATTCTCGCGTCACTGCTCGCGCGCAAACTCGAGACCGACCCCGACCCCGTCGAGGAAATCCCCGCCGAAGGCGAAGGCGCCGGCGAAGGCGCGGGCGACGTGGACGGCGACGGCACACAGTCCCCCGAACCCGTCAGCGCCGCCGACGCCGGCCGCCGCATTGGCGTGATTGCCCGCTGGCTGCGCCAGCAGCAGCGCACCAGTCCGTCGGCGTACCGACTCGTGCGCGGGTATCGGTGGGGCGAACTGCTGGCCCAGGGGACGGAATTGGAACTCCGCCTGCTGGAAGCACCGCCCACCGCGGTGCGCTCCCGGCTGCGCGCGTTCATGCTCGACGCCAAGTGGGCCGAACTGCTCGAACAGGGAGAAGTGCTCATGGCCACGGCCGCTGGTCGTGGCTGGCTCGATCTGCAGCGCTATGCCTGGACGGCGGCCACCAATCTGGGCGCTGAGTATGCGCCCGTGGCCGCCGCGATTCGCTCTGAACTGCGCACGCTCCTGGCGGCCTTTCCTCAGTTACCCCGGCTCACCCTCATGGACGAAACACCCACTGCCAACGAGGAGACCCGCGCCTGGATCGCGGAGGAAATCCTGGAGGAAGCCGCGCCGTTGGCCGAGGTCGGCGAGGCGCAGGACGCCATGCCCTCCGACGGAACCGAACTGCTCGCGGTGGCGCTCGACGCCGACCACCGGACCGCGGAACAAGGTGGTCTCGCCCGCGCCCGCACGCGGCATCCAGCCGCCCCCACAGCCGGTGACAGCTTCGATCTCGCTCTCGCGGAACTGCGCGGTGGCCGGCCTCAGCGCGCCATCGAGCTTCTCACCGTCGAGCTGCAGCGCGAACGGTCGCCCCGCGGACGGTTTCTCCGGCAAACCCAACTGGCCTTCGTCATGGTCGAGGCCGGCCTTACCGCCGTCGCGTTTCCCATCCTGCAGCAACTGCTCGAGCAGGTCGATGAACAGAAGCTCGATCAGTGGGAATCCGGCCCGCTTGTGGCCCAGCCGCTGGCGCTCATGTATCGCGTGCTGAGAGCCCGCAACGAGAACGAGTCGGAGCAGGAACAACTGTATCTTCGCATCTGTCGCCTCGATCCGATCCAGGCGCTGGCCTTGCGGTCCTGACGCAGGCCATCGCTATTCATGGCACGCACTGAACTCGACCGCGCCGTCCAGCCGTCGCTGCTCGATCGGCTGACCGACGACGATCCGCGGGTCGGCAGCGATCTGCCGATCTCGCGGGAGGAGTCGGCGCGCCGGTTCCGCCGCAGCGTGCAGCGCGATCTGGACTGGCTCTTCAACACGCGCACCACTGCGGTTACGCCCGGACCCCATAGTCTCGTGGCCGCTTCAGTACACCAGTATGGTCTGCGCGACTTTACCGGGCTCACCACATCCATCGCCGACTGGCGACAGCTGCTCGTGGAGAGCATGGAGATCATGATCCGGCGATTCGAACCACGCCTCGCCAACGTATCCGTCTCCCTCGCCGAAGATGTCAATCCGGCGCTGCAACAGGTGCGCTTTACCATCTCGGCCCTGCTGATCATGGACCCGAGCCCGGAACAGGTCGTCTTCGATACGATCTTCGAAGTGTCCAACGGCACCTACGAAGTCGAGGACAAGTCGTAAGTCATGTCCAACGACCTGCTACTGTACTACGAACGCGAACTCACGTACCTCCGCAAGCTCGGCGCGGAGTTTGCCCGGCAGTACCCCAAGGTGGCCGCGCGCCTGCAGCTCGAAGCCGGCCGCTGCGATGACCCGCATGTCGAGCGCCTTCTCGAAGGGTTTGCGTTTCTCGCCGCGCGCATCCATCGACGACTCGACAGTGACTTCCCCGAGATGTCGCAGGCGCTGCTGGAAATGCTGCACCCGCAGCTCATCCGGCCGCTGCCCGCCATGACCGTCGTCGAAATGGAGCTCGACCGCGCTCAGGGACGGCTGCCGGAAGGTTTCCAGGTCAAACGGGGGAGTGCACTGCATACCCGGCCAGTCAACGGTATGCCCTGCGCTTTCCGCACGACCTACGACACGACGCTCTGGCCCATCAGCGTGGAAGCGGCTGAGTGGACCACCCCCGATCGCGTGGGGGCCGCCGCGCGTGGACGCGATGCCGTTGCAGCCATCCGGATCGAGCTGCGCGCTTTTGAGGGCGTCAAGCTGAGTGGGCTGACGCTCGAGGCACTGCGCGTACACCTCGCCGGCGACGGCGGCGTGGTCGATACGCTCTACGAGCTCCTCGCCAACCACACCATCGACATCGTGGTGCGCAACCCGGATCGCCCCGCGACGCCGGCGATCTCGCTCGGCGCACGGGCGCTTACGCCGGTCGGATTTGGCGAGAACGAAAGCATGCTCCCGCACCCCGATCGCACGTTTGCCGGGTTTTCGCTGCTGCAGGAGCTCTTCGCTTTCCCCGAGAAATTCCACTTCTTCGATATCGGTGGGCTGGGGGACGCGATGCGTCGCCTCCAGGCCACCGATCGGGTCGAAGTCGGATTCCTGATCAGCAGTTTTGAACGCACAGAGCGTCGGCAGGCCGTGGAAGTGGGACTCTCCCCGCGCACCTTCCGACTCGGTTGTGCGCCGGCCGTCAACCTGTTTTCGCAGTCGGCCGAACCCATCCTGCTCACCGAACGCAGTCACGAGTATCTCGTCATTCCCGATGCCCGGCGCCGCGTTGAAGTGGAAGTGTGGTCGGTGGACGACGTCACGCTCATTGAACACGCCGAGCAGCGCAGTCAGACGATTCGCCCGCTGTATTCCCACCAGCGCCTCGATGGGAACGAAGCCGACCATCTGTACTGGACGGCAACGCGTCGCCCCTCCGTCTGGCGCACCGACGACGGCATGGATGTCTTCCTCACCTTTACCGATCTGTCGGGAACGGTGCGGGCGCCGGATGTGGATGTCGCGTCGCTGCACATTACCGGCTACAACGGGGAGTTGCCCAGTCGTCTCCCCTTCGGAGCGGACAGCCACAGTGACTTCGAGCTGGTGAGCGGCGGGCCGGTGCCGCGCATCATGGCCGTCACCACACCCACGCGCGCCACGCAACCCACGCTCGGCTCGGCGCTGCTCTGGCGAATGATTTCTTCGCTGTCACTCAATCATCTGTCGCTCACCGACGGCACCGCCGATGCGTTGCGCGAAATTCTGCGGCTGCACGACTTCACCAATTCGTTGAGCGCCGAACGGCAGATTGATGGCCTGGTGGGGGTAAAGAGCAGCGCCGCCTTTGCCCGCGTGGCCGCACCGCACGGCATTGCCTTCGCGCGCGGGCGCCGCATTGAGCTGGAGTTCGACGAAGATCAGTTCCCGGGCGGGGGCATGTTCCTCATGGCCAGTGTCCTCGACCGCTTTCTGGCGTTGTACGCCAACATGAACAGCTTCACGCAAGTCGCGGTGCGCTCGCGGCAGCGACGGCGGCCCGTAGTGGATTGGCCGGCACGCGCCGGATGGCGGGCCCTCCTGTGAGCACGGCGCCATGACGACCGTGCGAGCCGACACACGGCTGCGCCAGTTGGAGCAGGACGCGACGGGGTACGAGTTCGCGCAACTGGTCCGGCTGTTGGCGCGCGCCCGGTCGGGACGCGCCACCATTGGCGGCTGGGCCGATCCCGGCGCTGAGGTGGTGCGAATTGGTGTGCCTCCGTCATTGGCGTTTCCCGTTGGGGAGGTCGCCGAACTGGACGTGCCAGAGGCCGCAGACACGCCCATTCGCCTGTCGGTCAACTTCTTCGGCCTGACCGGGCCGCAGGGAGTGCTGCCGCATGCCTATACCTCGCATGTCGCCGCCCGTGCCCGCGCGCGCGACACGGCATTTCGCGACTTCCTCGACCTCTTTCACCACCGGGCGCTGTCGCTGTTCCACCGGGCGTGGGAGCACCACCGGCCTCAGCTGGCCGCCGAACATGGCGAGCCGGATCGACTGCACCAACACCTCGATGACATCGCTGGGGTCGGGACCGACGCCACGCGACGCGCCGCCGGACCGCTCGCCGATACCGTTGCCTATTACGCCGGGCTGTTCGCGATGCGCACGCGACCGGCCACCGGGTTGGCCCAGTTGATCAGCGACCACTTCGGCGTCCCCGCCACGGTCGAACAATTCGTTGGCGAGTGGCGTCCGCTGGTCGGCGACGGACAAGTATGCCTCGATGACGATGGCCCGGCCGGTTGCCTCGGCAGTGCCGTCATAGGCAACGCGGTCTATGACCCGCAGGCGCGGGTCCGGCTGCGGCTGGGGCCACTCACCCGTGCCCAGTTCGATGCCTTTCTTCCCGCCGGGCGCCTCTTCGACTCCCTCTGCCAGCTGGCGCGGCTGTACGCCGATGACCAGGTGGGAATCGACGCCCAATTGGTTTTGGCCAAAACCGATGTCCCCAGCCTCCACCTGGGAGCGGCCGATACCCCGCCGCTGGGGTTCGGCAACTGGCTGCGAACCCGCCCGGCCACGCACGACGCTGATGATGTAATGCTGTCGCTCTGTAGCTGACCACGGTCAGCGCCGTTCGTTTCATACCTCCCCCTCCCCGTTCCTCCCCCGGAGTCCAAGATGTCCGTGAATCTTCGTGGCCTGATCGCCAAGCTCAATGCCCCCGTGCGCAGCGCCGTCGAAGGTGCCGCCGGCTTGTGCCTCTCGCGCACCAACTACGACGTCGAGCTTGAGCACCTGCTCGTCAAACTGCTCGATGCCACCGATAGCGACCTGGCCATCATCCTCAAGCACTTCGGGGTCAACCGCACCCGCTTTGCCGATGATCTCGCCCGCGCACTCGATCGCCTGAAGACCGGCAACGGTCGCACGCCGTCGCTCAGCACGTCGCTCGTTAACGCCTTGCGTGAAGGGTGGGTGATCGGGTCCGTGGAATACGGTGCACCGCGCGTACGCACCGGGCATGTGGTGTTGGCCATGCTGTCGGTCACCGAACTGACTCGCATGGCGATCGACATCAGCAAGGAGTTCGAAAAGATTCCGGTTGATGTGCTCAAGAAGGACTTCGTCACCATCACCTCCGCCTCCGCCGAAGCGTCGGCCGAAGTGGGCAGTATCGACTCCGTGGCCGCCGGCGCCAGTGCCTCCTCGGGTGGGTCGGGGCCGGCCAAGGCCGGTGGACGCACGCCGAATCTCGACCAGTACACCGTTGACCTCACCGAGAATGCCCGCAAGGGCAAGATTGATCAGGTCCTCGGCCGCGACTTCGAAGTGCGGCAGGTGGTGGACATTCTCACGCGGCGCCGGCAGAACAATCCCATCCTCGTGGGTGAGGCGGGCGTTGGCAAAACGGCTGTCGTGGAAGGCTTCGCGCGACGCATTGCTGATGGTGACGTCCCGCCGCCGCTGCGGAATGTCCGGCTGTTGTCGCTCGATCTCGCCATGTTGCAGGCCGGAGCCGGCGTAAAGGGTGAATTCGAGAATCGCCTCAAGGGACTCATTGAAGAGGTGAAGAACTCGCCCACGCCCATCATTCTGTTCATCGACGAAGCACACACCATGATTGGGGCCGGTGGTGCGGCCGGACAGAACGACGCGGCCAATCTCCTCAAGCCCGCGCTCGCCCGTGGTGAGCTGCGCACGATTGCCGCTACCACATGGAGCGAGTACAAGAAGTTCTTCGAAAAGGACCCGGCACTGTCACGGCGTTTCCAGCTGGTCAAAGTGGAAGAGCCCACCGAAGACGTGTGCTGCGTGATGATGCGCGCCGTTGTGCCGGCGCTCGAGAAGCACCACACCGTGCACATTTTGGACAGCGGCATGGAGGCCGGCGTGCGCCTCTCGCATCGCTATCTCCCCGATCGCCAGCTTCCGGACAAGGCGGTGAGCGTGCTCGATACCGCCTGTGCCCGTCTGGCCCTCGGCCAGAGCGCCACACCCGGACCCATTGAAGATCTCAAGCGGATTCTTGACGATCTGGCGCTGCAGGAGCGTGTGCTGAACCGTGAGCAGTCGGCCGGTATGGACCACCAAGAGCGGCTCGCCGGCATTGCCGAGCGCCGTACGCAGGTGGAAGCGCAGCTGGCGGTGCTGGAGGCACGTTGGGGCAGCGAAAAGGCGCTCGTATCGCGTATTCTCGAAGTGCGCGCCCAGTTGGTGGCCGAAGGCACCGATCCGGCGTCCATCGATACGCTTCGTGCTGACTACGCCGCCGCGATGACCGAGCTGGAAGCGTTGCAGGGCGATACACCGCTGGTGCGCCCGTTTGTGGATGCGTCCATCGTGGGCGAGGTGATCTCCGGCTGGACGGGCATTCCGGTCGGGAAGATGCTGAGCGACGAGCTGGGCACCATGCTCGAACTCGAGAAGCACCTCGGCGCGCGCGTTATTGGTCAGAGCCACGCCCTGGTTGACATTTCGCGCCGCGTGCGGACGTCCAAGGCCGGTATCGAAGACCCGAACAAGCCCAAGGGCGTGTTCATGCTCGTGGGACCGTCGGGCGTCGGCAAAACCGAAACGGCGCTGGCGCTTTCCGATCTGTTGTATGGTGGAGAACGCAACATCATCACGATCAACATGTCGGAGTTCCAGGAAGCGCACACAGTCTCGACGCTCAAGGGGTCGCCCCCGGGCTACGTGGGCTACGGCGAAGGTGGTGTGCTCACCGAAGCCGTTCGCCGGCGGCCGTACAGCGTGGTGCTGCTCGACGAAGTCGAGAAGGCCCACCCCGATGTGCTGGAGCTCTTCTTCCAGGTGTTCGACAAGGGCGTCATGGAAGACGGGGAAGGACGACAGATCGACTTCAAGAACTCGATCATCATCCTCACCACGAATGCCGGCACCGAGACGATCATGAAGCTCACCGCCGATCCGGATACCATGCCGTTGCCGGAAGCCCTGGCCAAGGCACTCAAGCCGGAACTCGATGCGGTGTTCAAGCCGGCCTTCCTCGGCCGCATGGTCATCGTGCCGTTCTTCCCGGTGCGCGACGAAAACCTCAAGCAGATCGTGCGCCTCAAGGTGGGCAAGATCGCCCGCCGTCTGCGCGAGACGCACAAGCTCGAAATGCAGCACGACGAGACGCTCATCGCCCAGGTCGCCGCGCGGTGCACCGAGGTGGAAAGCGGAGCGCGCAACGTGGACAACATTCTGTCCAACACGTTGCTCCCCGAAATCTCACGGATGTTGCTGTCAGCCATGGCCGAAGGGCGGCGACCCACGGCACTCGTAGTGGGGGTCGGCGAAACGGGCGACTTCACCTACGACATCGTGGCCGCGTGATTCAGTATACACCAGGCAATTCCAGCAGTACGCGGAGGTACGTCGCATGAATTACACGCAGGACAACCGCCCCTTTCGACTGACAACGCCACTGGGGAAGGATACCCTTCTCCTCACGGCGTTCTCCGGCGAAGAGCACGTGTCGACGTTCTTTCGCTTCGTGGTGCACGCCTGGAGCAATACCCCGACCATCCAGCCCAAGCAGCTGCTCCTCAAGGCCGTCAGTATCGACATGACACTGCCCGACGGCAGCAGTCGTACGGTGCACGGCATCGTCAGTCGCTTCGCCCTCACCGGCGAAGCGCGTGATGGGCTGGCCGGCTACGAACTGGAAATCGTTCCGCCGCACTGGGCGCTATCGCTCGACGAGGGGTACGAGATTTTTCAGAACAAGAGCGCCCGCGATGTGTGCGGCGATCTGCTCAAGGGCACGCCGTTCGAGTGGAAGTTGGTGCGAACACTGGATCCTCGCCCGTACTGTTTCCGGTATGGGGAGAGCCGGTGGCGCACGGTGGCCCGCCTGCTGGAGCAGGAAGGGATCTGGTATCGGTTTGATCACGCCGGCGGCGCCGCCAAGCTGGTGATGGGCGACACGTCGGCGTCAGCGCAGGCCGCGTGGGGCGTCAGCACCTTGGTCTACGATACCGACGGTCGGCGCGAAGGCCGGTTGACCGGCCTCACCATGTCGGCGGCGCCGTACGTTGCGGAAACGCGCGTGCGCACGGCCAGCGAATTTCTGGCCACACGCAACGTGGGTAATCTGGTCAGTGGTGGGGGCTCGTTTCAGGCCCCCGCCGATATCAAGGCGTACCGCTTTGAGCAGCAGCTGACCGCGCACCGCAGTGGCATCAGCCACAGCGGTGGCGATACGGCGAGCGATGCTGGCAAATTGCCCGATGACACCAAAGTGTACGCGCGGCTCCGCCAGGAGGCCGCGGAAGCAGAGGCCGTGGTGTACAGCGGGCAGTCCAATTATGTCGGGCTGCAGAGTGGTGCGAAGGTCAAGGTGGACGAGCATCCCAGTACCGCGCTCAACGTGGAGCTGTTTGTGCTGGGGGTGCAGCACCAGGGGGCCAACGGCTCGTATTTTGCCGACGCCAGCGATCCGAGCTACGGCAATTCGTTTACCGCCATTCCGGCCACGACCCCCTATCGTCCTCCGCGCGTTACCGCGTGGCCACGGGTGGGCGGCGCCCACATAGGCATCGTGGTGGGTCCGGAAGGCGAGGAGATCTATCCCGACAAGCACGGGCGGGTACAGGTCGTCTTCAAGTGGGATGTCGACGACTCCAAGAAGCTCGATCGCTCCTGCTGGATACGGGTGGCGCAGTCGTTTGCCGGCCAGAACTTCGGGGCGGTGTTCCTGCCGCGCATTGGTCACGAAGTCATCGTGGACTTCCTCGATGGCAACCCGGACAATCCGGTCATCGTTGGCAGCCTGTACAACAGTGCCAACCTGCCGCCGTGGAAGCTCCCCGACAACAAGACGCAAAGTGGCGTGCGCACCAAGAGCACGCTCAAGGGCGGCGCCGACGACTTCAATGAACTGCGCTTTGAGGACAAGAAGGGCGAGGAACTGATTTACCATCAGGCCCAGAAAGACCTGGAGACGCTCGTGAAGAACGACGAGCGTCGCACGGTTCAGCACGACCGCACCACCATCATCAAGAACAACGATGAGCGCACGGTGCAGGAAGGCTTCGACAAGCACACGATTGAAAAAGGCGAACAGATCATCAAGGTCGCCGACAACAATCGGTCGCTGCACGTGGAGAAGAACCACACCGTTACGGTGAACGGCGAAGAGTCCATTACCGTCACGAAAGATCGCAAGCTGGTGCTGAAGGCCAACCAGTCGCATGAAGTCACCAGCGACGACACCACCAAGGTGGAAGGCAAGCGCGCGGCGACGATCACCCAGGACGACACGATCAATGTGAAAACGGGGAACTACAAGCTCACCGTGGACACCGGCAACATCGATTTGCACGCCAAGATGGGCAATATCACCATCAAGGCCGACATGGGAGCCATCAATCTCGAGGCAATGTCAAAGGTGGAGATCAAGGTGGGCGGCAATACCATCACGGTCGACCAGAGCGGTGTGAAGGTGCAGGGCATCAACGTCAAGATTGAAGGCAGTGTCGCTGCCGAGGTCTCGTCGGGCGCTGCCACGCAGATCAAGGGCGCCGCGATGGTGAAGATTCAGGGCGGCATGACCATGATCAATTGAGACGGCCATCATGACGACACCGCTCACGATCGCCCCCGATCCGCTCGCCGCCTGCCCACCGCTGTTGCGCTGGCTGCTGGAGCGCACCGCGCCCGAAGACGGCGCGTTGGCCCTGCTCGACCCTTCACGTCCGCTCGACGTGATCTACGCCACCTGGGTTCAGGGCGGGCAGCTCCCCTCCGCCCTGCGGCTCATTGCCGGCGTCCTGCCGGCGCGCGAAAGCATCTGGTGGGCCTGGGTCTCCGCGAAGTACGCCGCGCAGTCGTCTGGTGGCAAACCGCCATCAGCCGCGGTGCATAAAGCGCTCACCGCCGTTGAACAGTGGATTGTACGCCCTGACGACGACGCACGGCGTGCCGCGTGGGAGGCCGGCGATGCCGCCGGATTGGACACCCCCATCGGGATGGCGGCAGCGGCCGTCTTTTTGAGTGGGATCACCGTTGGGCCTGCCAATCTGCCGCCGATCCCCCCACCGCCTGGCGTCGCGCTACCGCTGGTGAGCGGCGCTCTGCTGGTCGCCGCAACTGCAGGCGCCGATCCCAAGCAGATCGAACCGACCATGACGGCCTTTGCCGCTCAGGGCATTGAAATCGTCAAGCGACTGGGTGGCTGGGATACCGCGCTCCAGCTGGCCTACGATACGCAGCATCGGCTCAAGCAGGAGTACGATCGCGCCACCGCACCACCACCGGCGAGGTAACGCATCATGCCCCCAGCTGCCCGCATTACTGATATGCACGTCTGTCCCATGATGACCCCCGGTGTGCCCCCTATTCCGCACGTTGGAGGACCCGTGGTGGTGCCTGGTGCCCCCACGGTCATCATTGCCTTCATGCCATCCGCCACCATTGGCAGCATGTGCGTCTGCGTGGGACCGCCCGACAGCGTCGTCAAGGGCTCGGCCACGGTGATGCTCATGAACAAACCGGCTGCGCGCATGGGAGATACCACCGCGCACGGCGGGTCGATTGTGATGGGAGCGCCAACGGTAATGATCGGCGGCTGACGGCACCGAAGGAAACGCGGAATGATAAAAGGTTCACGCCATGATCATCTGGTGCTGTGCTACCCTGATAGCGCGTCCGTCTGTTCCCCCCAGACCGTCCCAACGGAGAAGCGATGAGCACCACGAACAAAAAGCTGTCGGACTTTCCGGGTTTTGCGATCTGCTACGATCCCAAGTCGAAGCCCTTTTTTCAGTCGCAGGTGGTCGAAGCCATGCGCATGCTCGCCTCGGTCGATCTGGGCAAGCAGCTCCTTAAAGGAATCGCCGATGCCAAGCCCAAGGTGCGCAAGCATCACGCGAGCCTCACCCCCGCCGCCAAAAAGATCAGCTTTTCGTCGGGTATCAACGTGGTCATCACCCCGGCCGCCGACATCAACTTCATCCAGAGCGGGTTCAAGGCCGACAAGGTCTACGGCGACCACGGCGCCATGAGCATTACGGGACTGAAGCCGTCTGCTGCGGCCTCCCACAACATCGCGGGCTGCCCGTTCCATATTGATGGTGGCAGTGCGGCCATGGCTATCGATCCAACCGCCGCCGACAACGGGCGTGGCACCTGCTCCATCATGTACTTCACCAATGCGCAGGTCATGACGCGCAAGGGAGAAGCTGCCAATCCGGTCGTCGTGCTGGCGCATGAGCTCATTCACAGCCTGCACCATGTCACCGGTACGGTGCACAAGGACGAAGAGCTGGTCACGTCGGGTATTGGGAAGTACGCCGACCTGCCCATGACGGAAAACGCTTTCCGCAAAGCGTTTGGCATCAAGCTGCGCGTCGAGTACTGATTACCATGTCACAGTTCACCAACGACATCGGCAAGCTGACCTTCAAGTTCGAATCGGCGATCGGTGCAGCTCCACCGGTTGCCACCGCGATGTCAGACTTCAAAGCCGCCCTTCAGGTGTACCGGGGCAAGCAGCAGCCGGGGCTCGAGCTCAATTATGTCAGCGCGTTAATCAACTTCATCATGGGCGTCATGCTGCTTCCGCGCGAGGAACGAACGGAACAGCTCAACCACGCCCTGGCATTGCGCGAGCAGTTTTTTGCCTTCACCCAGAAGAAAGCCGCCTTGGCGCAAAAAGCGCAGAACGGCTCAAACTTCATCGTGCGAAAGATTGCGCTGAAGAAGTATCAGAACCTGGCGCGAGACACTGGGGGAAGCAAAGGCGTGCAGACTATTGGCGCGCACAACGAAAGAGTGCACTCGAGAGCCATCGCCGACATCAGAACCGGCATCGATCAGAAGCTGCAGGGTATGCCCGGCTTCGCCGACCTGGATACGGCGTACGACCAGCTCATCAGAGCTGGTGACGCGTCGGGGAATCTGTCGGATATGCACACCACGGTAATGATGAACCTGTCCAAAGCGCTCCTGCCGAACGGCTGACCGCCGGTCGGTAAGGGCAACCCTGCCAACACTTTGGCCGGCGGGCGGTAGTATTGAAGGGTGCCTATGCCAACACCCTCGCCCATGTTGCCCCCGGCCGCCCTTGGGGCCGCGTCTCGGACCACCCTGACGCGGCGACTGGGGATCTGGCTCACGCTGGTGATTGCCCTCTGCATGGTAGCGGCAATCACCAGCTACAGGCGCTACGCCGCCGGCGTGCGCAATAGCACCGAAGCGCTGCTCGAATCGCTCGCCCGCGCCCGCGCCACGGCCATTCGCTCCCATCTTGATGAGCGTATCGCGGATGCCTGGGTCTTCGCCCGCCGTGACAAACTCATACAGGCCTTCGGTGACGGGCGCGGGGTCCCGACCGAACCGTATGCCGGCGAGCTCCGCCAAGCCCTCGACGATGTTGCCGGCGCATACGGCTACCACAACCTCATGGTGTTTGGTCGCAACGGGCAAACCATGGCTCAGTTGCGGACCGATACACTGGAGGCCCGTGAAAAGCAGGCGTTGGCCAACGCCATGACCAGCGGTCGGGCCCAGCCCATTCTGCTCCACGTCTCTCCGGAAGGAATCATGGAGTACGGCGTGGTCGCACCCATCTGGGCCGGCCGCGAGAACGTCGGTCCAGCCGACGGCGCCCTGTATCTCGTGCTCGATGTCGACACCCGACTCGTGCCGTTGCTCAAAGACGGGGTCCCCAGTGCATCGTACCAGAGTCTGCTGCTCCAGTTGGACGGAGACTCCGCTATCGCCTTTGTGACCGGGAACCGGCAGACAGACCGAATGACACGCCCCATTCAGGTCTCAGCAGCAGCCTCCGATCGTCTGCGGCGCAGCATCGACGCTGAAGATTTTGCCGGCGTCCCCGTCATCCGCGGCCTCGCGCCCGTGCTGCGCACACCGTGGACTGTCGTGGCCAAAATTGACCGCGAGGAAGCCGAAGCGCCCATCCGCGTAGCCGCCACCGCCATTGCGTTGGCGTTCCTGCTGCTCATCGCGCTCGCCACCGCGGTCACCAGCAGTGTAGGACGAAGCCAACGGCTCAAAGTCATCGAAGACAACGAACGGCTCGCCCTGCGGACGCTGCGCGTGGTGCAGACATCCACCGATGGCTTCGTCGTGCTCGACATCAACGGGCGCTTCATGGATGTGAACGACGCCCTCTGTGCCATCACCGGGTACAGTCGCAGCGAACTGCTGGCCCTGTCGCTCGCCGATGTCAAAGTGGTGGACGACCCGAGAGAGGTCGGCGCGGCCCTCGATCGCATTCGGAACGGGATCAATGAGCGATACGTCACGCGCTGGCGGCACAAAAATGGACAGGTGATCGATCTGGATGTGAGCGCCACCTTCATCGACGACGAGACTGGTGGCCGCTATTACGCGTTCGTGCGCGACATTACGGAGTCTCTGGCCTCCCGCCGGCGCCTGGAACGTGTCAATCAGCTCTACGCATTTCTGAATCACGCCAGCGAAGCGCTCTTCAAAACCCGCGATCGCCAGGACGCCCTCAAACTCGTCTGCGACATCTCCGTCAACGAAGGCGGGTTTCCGCTCGCCTGGGTGGGAGCGGTGGATGAGCAGCGGCAGGTAGTCACCCCGGTGGTCGCCGCCGGCAACGCCGCTGAGTATGCCGAGTCCATCACGATCACGCTCGATCCGGCCCTGTCCACCAGTCACGGACCTACCGGCCGGTGTATCACGGAACGGCGCTCCGTTGTGGTGGACGAGTACGGTGCCGACGACTCCACCAGACCATGGTCCAAGGTGGCCGCATCGTACGGTCTGCGCTCCGCGGCGGCGCTTCCCGTGTTTGTGGACGGCAAGCCCGTGGCGGCGCTCATGCTGTACCACAGCGTGCCGGGAGCCTTTGACGCCGAGATGGTCACGTTGCTGGAGGAGATCTCCCGCATCCTCGGGCTGGTGTTGCAGGGCATCGATACCGAACAGCGGCGCGTCGCCGAACAGGATCGTCGGCGGCGGAGTGAGGAACGATTTCGTAATCACTTTGAATCGCTCCCCATTGCCACGTACGTCGTGCAGGAAGCCACCGGAAAGGTGCAACGCGTCAACCGCGCCTTCCTGAATCTCTTTGGCTACGAGTCCTACGAAATCCCGACCCTCGAAGCCAGCTTCGAGCGGTTCTTTGTGGACCCGGTATATCGAGCCCAGAGCTTTGAAGTGTTCCGTCGCGATTTCAGTGAGCTCACACCAGGCAGCACACCACGTCGGTCTCGTGAGTATACCATTCGCTGTCGCGATGGCAGCGAACGCGTGGTACAGGCCATCGTCACCCGCGCCGCTGATGAGCTCATCATCGGGTGGGTGGATCTCAGCGAGCTCCGCCACAGCCAGGACATGCTGCGCGAAGCGCAGCGCATTGCCCGCCTCGGCAGTTGGAGCTACGACTTCCGCACACGCGTACGCGAGTTGTCCGACGATACCATTGACCTGTTTGACCTCGACCGCGCCGGCAACAACACCGAAGACATGATGCGACGGGCCTTCACGCCTGACGATCTCGACCGGTTGCAGTCCGAATTCTTCCGGGCGATCCGGGAGCATGATGTCTACGAGGTTACCGTCCCGGTCCTTACCCGCAAGCAGGAACGGCGGTACGCGCTCATTCGGGCCCGCGTCGCGTACGACGACCGCAGCGTTCCCATACGCGCCACCGGCTCCGCACAGGACGTGACGGCGCAGATGGAAGCGTCCAATGAACTCACCCGCTACCGCGAACTCCTCGAAGAGCGGGTCGCACAACGCACCGAAGCCCTGGCGGCCGCCAACAGCAAACTCGAGAAGGCGCTGGGGGAAGCCGACACCGCCAATCGGGCCAAGTCAGCGTTTCTGGCCGTCATGAGCCACGAAATCCGCACGCCACTCAATGGTGTGATCGGCATGGCCGAAGTCCTGACGCAAAGCCCCCTTCCACCACGCGATGCCGAGGCGGTACGGGTCATCCGGGGATCCGCGATCAATCTGCTGGGCATTATCGATGACATTCTCGACTTTTCCAAGATCGAGGCCGGACGGATTGAGCTGGAACGAGTGGAAACCTCGATCGGCGAGATGCTCGACAGCCTGCAGACGGCGCTCACGCCCATGGCAGACGCCCGCGGCGTGGATGTCATGATCTACCAGGCGCCCGACGTGCCAGACCGAATCTTCACCGACGCCGTCCGCCTTCGGCAGATCTGCTACAACCTGGTGGGGAATGCCATCAAGTTCAGTGGTGGGCGACCGGAGCGGCGTGGCCGTGTGGCAGTCCGCGTGAGTCTGGCACAGGAGTCGCCGCTGCGGCTGCAGTTTGCCGTCCTCGACAATGGCATCGGCATGTCTCCCGACACCATTTCGCACCTCTTCACCTCCTTTACGCAGGCCGAACTCTCCACCACTCGGCGTTTTGGCGGAACCGGCTTGGGACTCGCCATCTGCAAGCGGTTGACCGAGCTGTTTGACGGCGACATTACGGTGAAAAGTGCCGAGGGTGTGGGCTCGACCTTTACCGTCACCCTCCCCTCAGACGCGGCGCCTGCGCTCCCCGACCGCATTCCTATCGATATCCGCGGCGTGGCGTGCGTCATCCTGCAGGACAGCGATACGCTGCACGAAGCTGACGATGTGGCCGCCTATCTGCGACACGCCGGCGCCGTGGTGACGATCGCGAAGGATTTCGCCGCCGCGCATGCCGCGCTGCAGCAGGCCCCCAAGCCGGCCGTGTTCCTCCGTCATGCCGCACTCCACACACCACCTCAGGTGGAAGGCTTCAGCGACCGCGACGTACGCGCCTTGCACCTCACGGAAGGACGGCGACGCACAGCCCGTATCGTCGCCTCCAATCTCGTCACGCTCGATCGATATTTCCTGCGTGCGCGCAGCCTGCTCCGCGGCGTGGCCATTGCCGCCGGGCGGGCGTCTCCGGAGTTGCTGAAGGAAGATCTGCCCGTGCTACCGGTAACGCCGCGACGTGCCAATCCGCTCAGTGTGGAACAGGCGCGGGCGGCGGGGCGGCTCATTCTCGTGGCCGAGGATGATGAAGTGAATCAGAAGGTCATCCTGCAACAACTGGAGCTGCTGGGTTATACCGCCGAGATCGCCCGGCACGGGGTGGAGGCCATGAAGATGATGGAAGGGCAGCACTATGCGTTGCTGCTGACAGATCTTCACATGCCGCAAATGGATGGCTACGAACTCACGCGGCGCGTGCGCGAACGCGAACAACGGAGCGGCGAGGAGCGCCACATCCCCATTGTGGCCCTCACCGCCAATGCGCTGCGTGGGGAAGAACTGCGCGCACGCGACCTGGGGATGGATGACTTTCTCACCAAGCCGGTGCTGCTCTCGGTGCTGAAAACCGCGCTGGCCCAGTATGTGGCCCCGGCCACGGAGCTTGCAGAAGGCGCATCCGGAACACCGCAACACACCCCCGCCGTCAGCGCCAGCTTACCTTCCCGGGCACAACTGCCGACACTCGATATTGCCGTCCTGCAAGGACTCGTTGGGGAAGATCCACACGTAACAACGGATTTTCTGACGGAGTATCGGGGGAACACCAATCGGTTAGCTTCCGAAATCCGTCTGGCGCTCACGCAGGGAGACCTCGCCACGGTGAGCGCGGCCTGTCACAAGCTCAAGTCTTCGTCGCGGGCGGTTGGCGCTTTGTCGCTCGGTGAATTCAGCCACCGAATGGAACAGGCGGCACGGAATCGCGATGTGGATTTGGTCCACCGGCTCGCCACGGACTTCGAACCGGAAGTTGGCGCCGTCATGTTCGCCCTGACTCAGGCACTCCCGTGAAGTTGCTGCTCCTCGACGACGAATCCTTCGCCCTGCGATTGCTGACACACCAGCTGACCAAGCTGGGGTTCACGGAAATCGTGTCGTTTGACGAGCCCGCGCGGGCACTCGACGTGCTGGAGCAGGATGTCCACTGCGCGGATATGGTGCTGCTCGACCTGCAGATGCCCGGGATCGACGGCATCGAATTCATCCGACACCTCGCCCGTTTGCGTTTCCACGGCGGGTTGGTGCTGGTCAGCGGCGAAGATGAACGCATTCTGCAGACCGCGCGTCGCCTGGCCGAAGCGCACCAGCTGGATGTGCGGGGGGCCGTCCACAAACCGGTGGCCCCGGCGGCGCTGTCAGCCATGCTGGGGCCGGCCGAGAGCACGCGTCGTGGCCCCACACCGGTGCACAATCCCGCCGTACCGGCGACCGCCTATACACCCGAGCGCATCGCCGCCGGGATTGCCGCCGGTGAATTCGTCAACGTGTACCAACCCAAGGTCCGTCTCGCCGACGGCGAAGTGACCGGGGTCGAAACGCTGGTGCGCTGGCAGCACCCCACCGACGGATTGGTGATGCCATCGCAGTTCATTGAGCTGGCCGAAGAGCACGGGCTCATTGATCCGCTCACCCGTACGATTCTCGTCAACGCCCTGGAACAAGGCAAACGCTGGCGACTGGAGGGACGCGAACTGCACGTCGCCGTCAATATCTCCATGGAAAGCCTGTCCACGCTGGAATTCCCGGATTTCGTCGCCGCCATGGTGCGGGCCGCTGGTATCCCGCCGCATTTGCTGGTCCTCGAAGTCACCGAAAGCCGACTCATGAAGAATCCGCTCGCGGTGCTCGATGTCCTCACGCGCATGCGCCTCAAGCACGTGGGGCTCTCCATTGACGATTTCGGCACCGGCCATTCGTCGTTGGCCCAGTTGCGCGATATCCCCTTCGATGAACTCAAGGTGGATCGTCGTTTTGTGCACCAGGCCCACGCCGATAGCGCGACCCGCACCATTCTGGAAGCAAGCCTCGGCATTGCCCGGCAACTTGGCATGCGGTCCGTCGCCGAAGGCGTCGAACTGCAGTCGGACTGGGATCTCCTGCGCGAACTGGGATGTGATGTCGCGCAGGGATACTTCGTGGCCAGACCCATGCCCGCCGCCGCCTTCACCAAATGGTTCGGTGAATGGGAAACTCGGCGGCAGGCGCTGCGCCCGTCGGTGGCCTGAGCGCCTTACGGCGCGATCGTGAAGGCGAACGACACGTCGATGTCCGTCTCGCCGGTGCACGACGTGGCCGAGGCCACCTTGGGGGCGTCGTCATAGTGGCAGAGCACCACGCGCGTGGTGCCGGCGGTCGCCGTGCCACCCACGACCTTGCTGAACCGCAGTCCCAACGGACGGTTCTGGCCATCCACATCCGTCGTCGTCACCGTCACGCCGGTACCGGTCACGGTGAAGAACACCCGGTGCTCCTCGGCCTCTTCCTCTACTTCTTCGGTGATGTCCTCCACGGGGTTCGCGAGCCGATTCTCGAACTTCACCGTGCCCGTATAGGTCACGCCACGCGCGAGCGCGGGAATGGCCACCTGTGCGCTGGGCGCCGTGGGGCCATTGCCATCGGCATCGTCAATGTAGGTCGTAAGCGCCGTGCCACCCGCCGCCGGCGTCAGGGTGAGACTGACGCGGGAAATGACTTCAGACTCTCCGCCGGGCGCCGTGGTGGAATCACCGCAGGCAGCAAGGGACACCAGAACACCGGAACCAAGCGCCATCCAACGGCGAGTCGAGAGCTTCAACATGCTGTTCTCCAGGAAGAGAGAGGAAGGCCCGTTCAGAAGGGCATGGTGACACGGAACACGACATCGCGCCCCGCATCGTTGACAAACAGCCGATAGCGGCTGAGGTAATCCCGGTAGCGGGTGTTGAGCGCGTTGTTCACCGAGAGCGAGACATCGGTGCGGCGCCCCAGCAGCATGAAGGACCGTGTACCGGCCTCCAGCTGCAGCACCCCGTATCCGGCGGTGGGGAGTGTATAAATGGTGCCGTTGGGCACCCCGTCCTGTTCACGGACCAGCAACGCGCCGGCCCCCACAAACCACTGTCCCAGCGACGGGCGCGTTCCCATCAGCCGCGCGGACAGATTGATGCGATCGGCCGGCATGTCGAACAGCGGTTCGCCAGAAGCCACATTCGTCCCGCGTACCACGGTGCCATTGGCGAGCAACTGCACGCGCGCGTGCGGCGCATACGACGACGACAGTTCCACGCCTCGCAGTCGTGAATCCGCCTGCGTGTACCGATACCCCGGAAATGCCCCGCGAATGGTGAGCACGGGTTGTGTGGGCTGCAGATAGATGAAGCCGGACACGGTGTTCGAATACGCCGCCGCATCGAACTGCAGCTGCGATCCGCGATAGCGCAGCGCGCCCTCTATACCCTGCGACACTTCGGCGTTCAGTCGTGCGTCGCCAAGCTCGTACTGCGCCGTTCCGTGGTGCACACCCTGCGCATAGCGCTCGTTGACCGTTGGCGGACGCCATGCGCGCGCCACACGCACCGACACATCCAACCCGTCGCGCACCAGATAGGCGGCGCCCAGCGAGCCGGCCATGTTGCGCCACGAGCGTGTGCCCGCCGCGCTCCGGATCCCCGCATCGGCAAAGGGCAGCGTGGTTTGCGAGATGAGATCGCCGCGCACACCAGTCAGCAGCGTGAAACGACCCAGCCCCAGCTCCTCCTGCGCGTACACCGCGCCCTGCCAGAGATCGTAGCCGGGAATGAGAAACGCCTTCCCCAACGTCTGATTGCCTTGCGCGAGGGCACTGGTGCCCACCGTGCCGCGCCATCCCTTTACGCGCGCGTGTGTCCAGCGCACATCCAGGGAATTGCTGAACAGCTTGAGATTGAACGCCGCCTCATCGCGAAAGCGCAGCGGCCCGTGATTGTCGTATTCGCGGCGGTGGTTGTACTGCAACCCGTACACCACTTCCAGCGACGCATCATTGGCCAGCGTGCGCACGGTGCGCAGGCGCATGGTGGTGTGCGCCACTCGCTGATTGGGACGCCCGATGTCGTAGCTGAACGCCGAGTCGCGGGGCGCGGTGGTCATGGCGCGCTGGAGATCGTCGGCGTTCCCCACGTGCGCCTGACGCAGCACGCCCAGCTCCGTCGCAAAGCGCGTCAGCGACAGTTCGGCGCGCCCCCAATCGCGACGTACGCCCAGCGCCACGCTGCCGTTCAGCTCCCGAAAGCCCGTATTGGACAGGAAGTAGTCGGGCGCGCCACCGTTGCCCGCCACCCGTGACGTCAATCGCACGCGGTAGCCCACGGCGCCAATCGCGGGCAATGGGAGATTGGCCCCCTGCGCTCCCAGCGACAGGGCGCCCTGTCGGCTGTTGGAGAAGGTATTGAGAGCGACCGTGCCGTGCAGGCCGCCCGTGTCGGGGAGGGTGGGCGTATCCACACGGACCACGCCGCCCAAGGCATCCGCGCCGTAAAGCACCGTGGCAGCACCGCGTACCACGCTCACCGCATCGGCTTCAAAGCTGTCGATGTTGGGCGCATGCTCCGTGCCCCACTGCTGGTCTTCCTGACGCAGTCCGCTGTTCATCACCAGCACGCGCTGCGAGTTGAGCCCGCGAATGACCGGCTTGGCGATGCTGGGACCAAACTGAATGACGGCAACGCCAGGCAGGTTCTTGATCGTCTCGCCCAACGTCTGTCCGCGCGTGGCCGCCAGCGCCTGCGCATCCAGCGTGGTGGTCGCCGTCACGCGCGCCAGCGGTTCTCGCACGGTATCAGCCCGTACCGCCACCTCCTGCAGCACGGTGGCAGCCAGTTCGAGATGCACAGTGATGAGGCGATCGGCCTGTCGCAGGTCAACGTCTTGCATGAAGGGCGCAAAGCCCAGCGCGCGCACGTTGAGCGTCACCATCTGGGCCGGCAGGTCGCGCATGTCAAAGCGCCCGTTGCCGTCGCTGCGCTGACGCGCCGTGCGCGCCTGCCAGGTGACCACCACCTCGGCGTCGCGCACCGGTTTCCCCGAGGCCGCCGACTCCACCACCCCGTGGATGTGGCGCAGTTCGCCGTGCGTGTCCTGGGCACGCGCCGCGCGGACCACCAGAAGACTGGGGGCCGCAAGCAACAACCGGGCGAGTGCTCGATAAGGGATTCTCATTACCCTCGAAGGATAATGAGAATGACGCATCATGTAAGGGGGGAATCCCCCCAAGCCTACCGGGCCCCGCGGTACTCGCACCCTGAGGTACAGGTCTCCCGAACCACGACCGCGCTCAGCAATGGCAACACGGGGTGGAGGCGTTCCCAGATCCAGACCGCCAGCACTTCGCTGGTGGGATTCTCGAGTCCGGGGATGTCATTGAGGTAGTGATGATCCAGCTGATCATACAGTGGCTTGAAGGCCGCTTTGATATCGGCAAAGTCCATCACCCATCCCAGCGTGGGATCGAGCGGCCCCCGCACGCGGATTTCCAGCCGAAATGAATGCCCATGCAGGCGGGCACACTTATGCCCCGGTGGCACATGGGGGAGCCGATGGGCCGCCTCAATGGTGAACTCCTTGTACAGCTCCATGGGGGCAGTAGGGGGCGTCGACATGCCGAAACATAACGCGGGCCCGCGACGGCCAGACAGCAGGTAAGTTGCACCCTCGTCCCGCCTCCCGAGCTCCAAGCGGGGGCCGCCCGTCGCGCTTTCAGTGGTCTCTCTTCATGTCGCGTTTCCGTGTTGTCCTCTCCGGCCTGCTCCTGGGGCTCGCCGCCTGCGCCGGCTCCACCGCTGCCCCGGCACCTGATGTCACGCCGGTGCAGCTCGCACCAGCGGACACCGCACCACTGCGCCCCGCCGATGGCTTGCCCGCCACATTCCACGACGCCTTCGCCGCCGCAGATGCGCGCGCGCGCGCGGTCGCGTACTGGATGCAGTGCGTCCCCACCGTCGCACGTCTGCGCGCCGGCGGCACCTTTGGCCCCGCCGCCCGGGCGCCGCGTGGCATCATCTGTGTGCGCACTACTGAGGGCGTGCCCATTGGTGGCGTGTACAATGTGGACAGCAACTTCACGGCGCTGCGCGGCGTGCGATTCATTCGCCTCACCGATCGCGCCCCGCACACCGACGCATTGGATACCGTGCCGCTGCTCCGTGCACTTCATCTGGCGCGCAATGTCAGTGCGCAGGTTGCGCCCGCCTGGCGTCAGCGCAACCGGCCGTACACGGTCGTTCCGCTCGTGCTGGCGGGCCCACGCCTTGAAGCCTGGGTCATTCCGCGGGCCACCAAGGCGCGCAGCCTCGTCACCGGTGGCGACATGGGCTTCAGCGCCACCGTTACGTCCACACTGACGCCGCTGCTGCTCGACGATCGCAGCGCCACCTGGACGCAGCTCAACCTCGCCCCCACGGGCCCGGTGCGGATCTACAGCAGCACTCGCGAGGTACCCGCCGTGACCGATCTCGCCTCCGTGCGATACCACGCCGAACTCGGACGCACCGTCACCGTCAGCACCCCCGCGGCCATCAGCACCCTCGCACGAGGATTCGATCCGGGAACGGGATCATCGTTCACCTGGACACACCGGCCGGTGGCGAGAGAGTGAGAGACTGAGATCTCCGAATCGCACCTCAGACTCGCGATTCGGAGATCTCAGTCTCTCAGTTCACCGCCGTCAGCCAGCTCGCAAATCTCGCAAACAGGTCTGATGTCGCCAGCGGTCCCATGATCCCCTGCCAGAGCACGAAGAACACCAATGTGCCTGCGTAGGGCCACTCGCGAATCCCCGCCCGACGGTCGCTCAGGTACAGCGCCAGCAGGCTCGCCTCCACCAGCACCATGGTGGCATGCACGGCGGCAAAGGGCGACATGCCCATCCCCCACATGAAGAACCGCCCCAGGCCCGGGGCGAGCCCCAGAAACGCGGTGGAGGCCAGACAACGGCCGTGCATCGCCGGGCGACGCACATTGGCCAGCGCCACACTGAACAGCACCACAAACCAGAACAGCGCGCCCACGTCGTACGCCCCCAGAAACGCCACCACCGGTCGCGCCTCGGGCACCGCCATCGCCTTCAGCATCACCCGCATCATGGGAATCGCGGTCAGCACCATCAGCAACGCCAGCGGAATCCCCAGCATCGCCACGCGCCGGTGCCACGCGCGCTGCTTCCGCTCTATCAGCCACGCCTGACCTATCAGCAACAGCAACCAGCCAAACGACACCATGCCGTGGGCCGTATGTGCCAGATCATGCGTGCCCAGACGCGTCACGAATGAGGGCCAGAACCCCAGGGTCGTCAGCAGCAGCAGCCCCGTGATCCACCACATCGCATATCGATGCAGCGGCACCGGCGCCCCCGGCGCCGTCAAAGGCAGCGTCGCAGTGGTCATGGAGAGCGTAGACGGGAGTGAGGGGAGAGGAAGCCGCCGAACAAGGCACATGCCCTGCGACAACAAGAAAAAGCTACTGGAAAATTGCCATACCTGTCATATGTGGCTGTCCGCATATAAGTTTCCCGTAGTAGCTGCGCCAGCACACCGCACACCCGGAGTCCCGATGTCCCGCGCTCTTCCGCTCGCCCCGGCCGCGCTGCCCGAACCGACACCCAGCGAGACCACTTCGGCCTCCGCCACGATGCTCACGGGCACCGTCGCCGTGTTTGACCCGGCCATGTGCTGCCCCACCGGACTCTGCGGCCCCGGGGTCGATCCCGCCCTGCTCACCATTTCGCGCGACCTGCGCTGGCTGGAAAAACAGGGCGCCACCGTGTCGCGCAACGGCCTCTCCACCGCCCCCGACGCCTTTGTGGCCAACCCCCGCATCCAGGGACTGCTGCAGGCCTTCGGCGACGACGCGCTCCCGGCAACGCTCATCAATGACAAAGTGCTGGTGCACGGGCGCTATCCCACCCGCGAGGAACTGGTCGCCGCGCTCACCGTTGTCCCCCCCAACAGCGCCTGTGCCCCCGGCAGCGGCTGCTGCTGATCATGGCCACACCCGACGCGCTGGAGCGGCTGGCGACCAACGCCACCCGGCACCTCTTCTTCACCGGCAAGGGGGGCGTTGGCAAAACCACCGTCGCCAGTGCGCTGGCGCTGCGGCTCGCTGAACTGGGCCGCCCCACACTGCTGGTCAGCACCGACCCGGCGTCGAACCTCGACGATGTCTTCACCATGGCGGTTGGAGAACAGCCAACGCCGGTCCCGCGCACCGAAGACGCCAGCGGCCAGACGCAGCTCAGCGTCATGAATCTCGATCCCGTACGGGAAGCCGCCGCCTATCGCGAGCGCATGATTGCCCCGTATCGCGGTGCGCTCCCCGACGCCGCGCTGCGCAGCCTCGAAGAGCAGCTTTCCGGCGCCTGCACCGTGGAAATCGCCGCCTTCAACGCCTTCACCACGCTGCTCACCGATGCGGCCCTGGCGCGCTTCGCGCACATCGTGTTCGACACGGCGCCAACAGGACATACGCTGCGGCTGCTGAGTCTCCCCAGCGCGTGGAGTGGCTTCATCAGCACCAACAGCAGCGGGGCCAGCTGTCTTGGCCCGCTCGCCGGACTCGGCGAGCAGCAGCAGCAGTACGCCAGCGCCGTGCAGACGCTCTGCGACCCCCACCGCACCACGCTGGTGCTCGTCGCGCGCGCCGAACCAAGTGCCTTGCACGAAGCGGCGCGCGCCGCGGGCGAGCTCCATGCGCTGGGCATGCACGAGCAACAGCTGGTGGTGAACGGACTGCTGCGCTCCAGCGGTTCGGATGCCGTGGCCACGGCGTTCATCACGCGACAAACCGCGGCCATGGCCGCCATGCCGGAACAGCTCACCAGCCTGCCCCGCGTGGAACTCCCGCTGGTGGCATCGGAGTGCACCGGACTGGCCGCCCTGCGCGCCGTTGGACGGGCCGCAGCGGACACACCCTCGACGCCCGCCGGGCTCCACAGCGCTCCCACGCCACACACCGCTGCCTACAACCCCTTTGGCACCTTCGACGAGTTGGTGCAGCAACTCGCCGCGGCCGGTCGGGGGGTCATCATGACCATGGGCAAAGGTGGCGTCGGGAAGACCACCATGGCGGCCCGCATTGCCCAGGCGCTCGCCCGCGCCGGCCACGCGGTGCATCTCACCACGACCGACCCGGCCGCACATGTGGAAGCCGCGGTCCATGCCGTGACGCTGGCCTCCGGCAGCAACGCGCAGCCGTCGTTGCTCACCGTCAGTCGCATCGACCCGGCGCTGGAAACAGATCGCTATGCCAGTGAAGTGCTCGCCGATGCCGAGCACTCGTCGGGTGGGCTCGAGCCCGAAGAGCGGGCGCTGCTGGAAGAAGACCTTCGCTCTCCCTGCACCGAAGAAATCGCCGTCTTCCGGGCCTTTGCCCGCACGGTCGCCGACGCCGCCGACCGGTTCGTCGTGCTCGATACCGCGCCCACCGGTCACACGTTGCTGCTGCTCGACGCCGCGGAGAGCTATCACCGCGAAGTCGCTCGCACGGCGGGATCACACATCCCCGAATCGGTGCGCACGCTGTTGCCGCGACTGCGCGATGCCAGCTACACGCGCCTGCTCATCGTAACGCTCGCCGAGTCCACCCCGGTGCACGAAGCGGAGCGGCTGCAGCAGGACTTGGCGCGCGCAGAGATTGTCCCGTTCGGGTGGATCGTGAACGGCAGCCTCGCCGCCAGCGGCACGCAGCATCCGGTGCTCGCCGCTCGCGGACGCTTGGAGGCCCCGCACCTGCAACGGGTGGCCACCTCGCTGGCGCAGCGCGCCTGGCTCATTCCCTGGGACGCCGCCCGCTAGGCGTCATTCGCGTTTGCAGTATCCGGACGATCCGGTCCGTCCGCCCAATCCGTGGCGCGGCCAATCCGTGGCGCGGCCATGCCGCTCCGCACGGTCCAGCCTGTACGGTACAGCCCTCCTGTGTCGGGGAACGACCCACACCACGTCGGGTATTTATCCGCTTATGGCTATATACAGTTACCTGTATATTTACGTCGTACGGGGAAATCCGCTCACGCACAAAAGCCGGAGGGCTGTATGACATATTCTCGCCTGCTCCTCACCGCCACTCTCGCCGCCGCCGCCTGGTCCGCGCCGGCCATCGCGCAGGGCGGCATGATGGGCCGTGGTATGGGTGGTGGCATGGGTGGCGGCATGATGGGTCGGGGAGACTCCACGAATCAGGCGGTCATGCGCGTGGTGCACGAGCTGGTCATGAACCACGACAAGCTGCGCCGCACCGTCACCAACTTGCCCAACGGCATCCGCACCGTGACCGAATCAGACGACTCCACCATGGCCGCCATGATCAAAAAGCATGTGGCCACCACGGGAGAGTTTGTCACCAAGGGCTACGATCCCAACCTGCCCATGGCCTCGCCCGCACTGCACGGTGTGCTGCAGAACGGCACCCGCATCGTCCGGCAGACGGAAATCACGGCCAAGGGCGTCATTCTGGTCGAGACTTCAGATGATCCCGCCACGGTGAAGCTGCTCCAGACGCACGCTGCGGAAGTCACCGACCTGGTGAAGCGCGGTCGCGAAGCCATGCACGAAAACATGATGAAGCGCCGCGGGATGTATCCGGATACCACATCGGGGAGGAACCAGCACTGAATCAGCACGGCACCACCCCGTCCCCCGCGCCTCTCAGTGTGGCGCGGGGGACTAGGTGGCTCGCACGAACACGCACCCCTGTTCCTGCGCCACATTGGCAGCAAACACGCCCGACGGCTGCATGAGGATGCCGGGAATGAGCATCCCGTTCGCCTTGGTGGTGGCCGCCGCCGCGCTCACGTTGTCCTTGGCGGCAATGAGATCCACGACATCGCGAAAGGCCAGCGCACACGCCAGCACCACCACTCCGCGCGCGAGTTGCTTGTCCAACGTGTGCTGCTCAATCCCCGCCGGCAGGCCATCACCCGGGCCCAGCAGGGCGGGGTTTTTGCTGAGCGGCACCCCCGTCCACGGGTGCGTGACCTTGAACTGGGCGCCAATACCATACGCATCCCAGAACGCCTGATTCATGGCCAGCATGATGCCATCGTGCCGCAGCACAATCACGTTCGAGATGGCCGATGCCGGCACCTTGAGCACGTCCATGTATTGCCTGGCCACAATGCCACTGCGCAACACTCCCAACCCGCCGCCAATGTCGGGACAGTCGTACACCGCCTTGTGCTTGCCGGTCAGTCGCGTCGTCCAGCGCATGTCGTAGTCCTGCACCATCTCCGCATCGGCCTGCTCCTGTTGATCACCCGCCGCGTGCACGAATCGCTCGAGCGCCGGCAACGCCGTCGGCACACCCGTAATGGCCAGACCAGTGGCACTGAGCTGCTGCAGCAGCGTTCGGCGATCAAGAGACATGGACAGGGACCGGTGGTGTGGACTGGGTTGGCGCGGGCGTTCACCGCGCGGGCAATCACCACACTACAGTCGGAAATCGCCCGTCGCTATCATGGCGAACTGTTCACTGAACCACACGGCCCAGGCCGGTGCACGAGGTGCTACTTCCGCGTGGCCAATTGAATGCCGCTCAGCACCGCGACCAGCGCCAGCACCAGTCGCGGCGTGAGCGGTTCGCCCAGCAACAGCACCCCCAGCGCAATGGCGGTAATGGGATTGAGCGCCAGAAACACCGCCACCCGCGACGGCGTGGAGCGGCGGAGCGCATAGCCCCACAACCCGAAGCCCACCGCCCCGCCCAGCGTCCCCAGAAAGAACACCGCCCCCCAACCACTCGTCGTAATGGTGCGTGTGTGTGTCAGCAGCCCCTGCATCAGCGCCAGCGGCGCCAGCGCCAGTGTGCCGGCCACCATTGCGTAACCCGTCACCACGGCCGACGGATATTTGAGCAGCATGGGGCGCGACCAGACGTTGTACACGGCACCGCATAACACCGTCGTGGCCACCTCGGCGTAGCCAATCCACAGGCCGCTCCCTTCGGAAGCGCCAGTGCCCAGCGTCACGGGAGGCAGCGCCAGCACGATCCCCGCCAACGCCAGCAGCTGCCCCGTGATGGCGCGCGCCGACAGGCGTTCCGTTCCGCGCAGCGCCGACAGCGCGAGCGTTACCAGCGGGTTGGTCGCCACCACCAGCGCCACCGTGGCCGATGGCAAATGTGTGAGTGACGCGCTGAAGCTCCACGGAAACACGCCGAAGAAGAGCACACCCAGCAGCGCCACCTGCACGCGATCACGCGCGGCCATGGGCATGAAGGCCGAGCGACGCAGCAGCGCGAACATGCACACCGTGGCAATGACGTAGCGCATGAAGGCCAGCACTACTGGCGTGGTTTGCGGCACCACGTATCGCGTCGCCACCACCGACGCGCCGAAGCAAATGCACGCTACCGTCGCCGCAATGGCCGCGCGGCGCTCGGCGTGGGGATCTGCGTGCTCGGTCACCGCCTCACCGTCAACGGCTGCACCACCGTCAGCAGCTGCTGCAGAAATTGCCCCGGTTCTTCAAGCATGGGGACATGCGCCGACCACTCCAGCGTAATGAACGCTTTGTGTGGTGCTCGCAAACGTTCCACATACGCCCGCGCCGGTTCGTACGGCGTATGCAGATCGTGTTTCCCCTGCATCACCACCACGGGCACCGCCAGCGAATCCGGCAGCGTAGCACCATCGCGCCCTACCAGCGTCCGGGTCGTCCATTGGGTGGCTGCTGTTTGTCGAGCCACATCGGCCGCCGTGTACTCCGGAGCCCAGGCGGGTAAGGCAAACAGCAAATCAAAGGTGGGCTTGCCGTACCATCCCCCGTTGAAATAGCGAGCCCACTTTCGCGTAAGCAGTACCGTACTCACCGGGGCACCGGGGCGTGGATAGGGCGCAATGGAATCGAGTTCGCGCATCGCATCGCGCTGTCCTGCGGCCTGCGCCAGCATACGCAGTCGCTGGTACAGATAGGCATCGCCGCTCCCACTCACCTGCCCCACCCCCACATACGCGTGCAGCCACTCAGGGCGGCGCTGCGCCAGCGCCATGCCAATCATGGTGCCATAGGAGTAGCCCATGACCACCACGCGCTGCACGCCCAATTTGGCCCGCACCCATCCCACCATCAGTTCGGCGTCGCGAACCAGTTGGTTGAAGGTGAGCGTCGGGGTCAGCGCCGCCGTGTCCGCCGTGGCGGCGTTCTTCCCTACACCGCGCTGGTCGTAGTGCACCACGGTAAAGAAATCTTCCCACGGTGACTGATACGCCCAGGCCATCGGCATGGTCGGTGACCCTGGACCGCCGTGTATCATCACGATGACCGGATTCTCCCGGTGCTTGCCGCGCACACTCACCCACTGCGTCGTGCCATCAATCGCCACGGGCTCCAGCAGCTCAATCCCGTCTGGCGTGTGAATACGGCGCAGCTCGGCGAGGCGGGCCACCACGGAGTCGCGGAGCAGCGGAGGCGCTGTTTGCGCCGTGACGGCAAGCGGCGCACTGAGCAGCCCGAGGATGGGCGCGAGCCTGCGGCGCCATCCCGCGATACGAGGTGGACGAAAGATCATGCCGCAAATACTACGCGGCGTCTGCTAAATCTGCGCCCCTGCGTGTTCGGTGTCGCCCATTGTGCACTTTTTCCATTGTGTCGGCGCCGAGTCACAGAAAATCTGGATCGGTGGTGGCGTGCGGACTACGCCATGCATTGCGCGCATGGAGTATCTCTCAACGCAGTCACCATGCCTCGCCCTTACGGCCTCGGCACGCGGAAGCGGAACACATTCGATCGCGTACCGTCCGTATCCTCGAACTGCAGTTCGTAGTCAATGAAGCCCGCCGGTCCACCCCAGCAGAACCCAGCCTCGTGCTCGTACTCGCGATCCCCGACCTGTCGCATCGCGGTGACCGGAACGAAACCGAACGGAGTGGATCCCCCGACAAAGAACGCACGGTCGTGCAGCCCTCGTCCTGGTGGCACCGGTTCCGAAAGGCGCACCCGAATACGCGCACGGCCGTTGGTCCCCTGCGGGAAGGCCCCATTGCAGAACGGGTCCTGCCCGATCGCGGCCCAGCCGCTCACCGACGCACTCTCGATCTGCGGTGTCCCGGCACGCAACACGACAGGCACGTCGCGACGGACGATGCCGAACTCCGCGTTGGTGGTCTCCAGCGTCACCGTGAAGACGGCGCCGGCGCTGGACGGGCCGGTGAGGCGGAGGCCGATGTCGTTCCCCAGATCGACCAGCGTAGCCACCACACCGGGGCGGCTCACGCCGGCGATACGTACTTCTGACAGCAGCGCGCCGGTCACGACGCTGTTCAACTGGCCGGTGGGCGGTCTTGGTACCTCCGGCTCGAAGGCCACCTTTGATTCGGTGGCGAGTGTACGCCACAGGGTATCCACCCGCGCGTATTCGCCGAGCAGTTCTACGGCAACCGGCACAGCAGCATCGCTCGGTAACGGATTGCTGGCAGCAATGGCCAGTCCCAGCGGCTGGGCAATCCCGGAGTTCAGGACAAGTGGCGTTTCGTTGGCCTGCGCGACCCATGCCCCAGCACTTTGCGGCGCCATGAGACCGCGAACACCGATCGCCGTACTTCTGCGCAACTCACGCTGCACCGCCGGCAACTGTCCCGCTGG
This sequence comes from Gemmatimonas phototrophica, assembly GCF_000695095.2. Classification (NCBI taxonomy): domain Bacteria; kingdom Pseudomonadati; phylum Gemmatimonadota; class Gemmatimonadia; order Gemmatimonadales; family Gemmatimonadaceae; genus Gemmatimonas; species Gemmatimonas phototrophica. Next base: position 4,631,786 of record NZ_CP011454.1, read on the forward strand.
TGCCGGTCGCTCCTTGATCGCCAGCCAACGTATGTAATCGTAAATCGCGCCCATAAAGGTACGGGTGTCTTCCGGAAGCGCTGGGTCGACGAAGTTCGTCGAGCGACGGGCCCAGTCGGCATCGTTCTTCCTGCGCAGTTCACGGAGCGCAAGGTGGCAGTCCCGCACTTGCCGTCGCGTAAGCTCCGGACTCCAGCATCCGTTCGGCACAGGTTCACAGCCACCATTGGTGCGATCCAGACAGGCAGCGGGCGCCACGAAACGCGGCGACGCCACGCTCGAAGCGGCCGCCGTCGACGAGAAGCCCGGCACTGGAACGCCGAGTCGCACCAGGGCGCGCGCCGCGGCGCTCTTTTCGCTGTCGGGGAGCTGAGCAAAAACCCTTTCGGCGACCGCCAGTAGTGAATCGGCGCGCGCGAGGTTCCGGCGATGAATCGCCGTATCCACACCGGCCAGCGGCACCGTCACTTCGGATGACCCGCGGCTGGAGCGCACGACGCCCATGAAACCGGCCACGTAGGCCGACGGATCAACACTTACGCTGGCCGTGGCTTCGCCGGTCCCCCACGTGGCGGTGATCGTCGCTGAGCCGCGGCCCATGGCCGTGATCACACCGGCGCTGGACACCGTGGCCACTGCGAGATCAGAGCTGCGCCACGCCGGCACCGCGCCGCCAACCACGGCCCCGTTGCGTCGCACCGTGACCGCGAAGTTCGCCGTGTCGCCGACGGCCCCCAAACGCATCGTGCTCGGCGCCAGCTCGACGGTCGCCGCAACCGGTGCGCCGCCATCGCTGACCGCGACCTCGTACGCGAATGGTGCCGGCAGCGCCCAGTTGTTTTCAGAGGAGCCAGCGGCCGATGCTTCGATGACATAGGTGCCGTCGCTGGGCGGGGTGATCTGCAACGTGCGCACGAGGCGCGACTGATCCTGGATATCCTGCCCCACGACACCGCCGCGATACACCGTCAGCGCCGCCCCACCGTAGGCAGCGCGCGACGGGAGTGTGTAGGTGATGGTGTACGTGCGGCCGGCGAGCAGTCTCGCCTGATAGAAGTCGATGACGAGCGGCTTCCCGAGCGCCTCGGGGAAGGGGGTGAACTGGATGGTCGAGCGGCAGTCACCGGCCGCCGAGTCGAGCACCGCCCCGGCTACGCGAGTACCCGGCACCAGCCACGTGGCCCGCGAACAACCCAGCCCGTTGGTCAGAGCCGGTACCGAGGGCGTACCGCCGGCAAATGTGAATGCACCGCGGGCACTGGTGTCGCGAGTGGACACGAAGAGCTGGTAGCGCGCCGGTGCGAGTACGGCGCGCAGCACGGTGGAATCGCCGGCGTTCCCCGCTACCGATCCCCAGACCGTGCCTTCGGACGTGTTGGTCGTGGCCTGCTTGATTCCCACCACGTGGGCAAATTCCGGCCGCACCCGCCACTCGAAGGTACTCTGGCTGGTGACTTCAAACTCCCAATAGCGCGACCAGCGAGACACGGAGCCGGACGCAAAGAGGCAACTGAAAGTGTTCAGCGTGCCGGCTCCCGTAAACGCCGCGCCAAAGGACACCACCCCTGGTGCACAGGGGTCGCTCACTACCCCCCAGGTGCTGAAGCTACGTACCTGACCGCGTACTTCCCGGGTGGCCGGATCGACCGACACCTGCTCGGCGCGCGGCACCCACGCGCCATTCTCGAGGCGCGCCAAGGTGAGGCGCGACAGATCCACATCCGCGGCAAACGCATTGGCGGGAAAGCGGAGCCGCATGGTCACGGGTGCGGCGAACTGCGTGCCGCTCGGGCCGAATTCCCACGCCGCCCCCACGTTGGGATTCGCACTCATGTCCGTGCGGGGCGTGACGGCGATCCGCGTGCTCGCTGATACGGCACCGGCTGGTACCTGCAACGTGACCGCGCCATTTTCTGCGGTCACCGTGCCCCCCGTCGCGCCCACCACATTCGGATCGACAGGAGCCGGCGGAGGGGTAACGGGTGACGGGGTGTCGCTGCCGCTGCAGGCGGAGACACCGATCGCGGCCACGCCGAGCATTACGCTCCGAAAACGTTTCATGGTACCCTGAACCAATCGTTCATCGACAATGGAAATCCGGCCGCGGCGATGGAGCTGCCGTGACGGCCGAGTCCGCTACGTTCCGAAGGTACCCACCGCGACTTGGGGACGGCAAGCGGGAAGGAGGAGAAGTACCTGCTGGGGAGCGCAGGGTCCCTCGGTGGAGGGGTTTGGGGTCCCTCAGTCAGAACGTCCAACCACTAACGGGGCCGCGGAGACATCATCTGCCGTTTAAGGAGCGCTCGTCGCCCACTCGAGACAGCGTGGCAATCGAGGCGACCAGCTGCTCCCGGTGCTCCGCACTCGATGTCTGGATATACACATCGAAGTCCCGATGCTCGTTGAGTAACCCCCGCACGAACGCGACGTATCGGGGGAGCGTTGCGTGCTGATCAAGCGTGACGCCCATCGGCACTGACAGCACATCGAGCCGGAAGTGCTGGCCCGACGAGGGAGGCATGAACAGCGTGAACGTCGACTCCAAGAGACGGCTGAACAATTGTACGCGGCTGCCGTCCGGGAACGTGCACACGTAGGTGTACGGGTCAGCCTCCCTGACCTCTGGTGTTCCAACTTCAGCGTGAAGCACGAAGTGATAACGCTGATCACCGAATCGAAAGTCAATCAGTTCGCCCTTGCATTCGGTCGGTAGCGTGAGCGAATCGAGCGTGGCGATCCACGCCTCGAGGGCGCGGCGCTGTTCGGGAACGGAGATCGGTGGAGGAGTGTCGTCGCCCAACGTGACCGAATACAGGCCAGGTATGTATTCCATTGAGTCTCCAAATGAGTATCCGTCGGCTGTCGACGAGAGAGCCGAGCTGCTTCGCAGGTCTCAGGTGGAAACCACGAGCCGCCCATTCCGGTGTGCCGAGTGGCACGAGGAAGTCCTCGCGTAGCACCTCACCCGGATACGCCGGCGGCTCCGCCATCCGCTTCGTCTCCTTGCATTTATGGTAACGAAGCTCGGGGCGACTCGCCCGATTCCAGTTTCTCGACCAAATCGAGTAGGCCTGTCGCTTCCCACCATCGGTTGCGCTGACCGCTTGACAGCGGGATCAGCACTCCCGCGGCAGTCAACTGTTCGATGGCTTCGTACACGCGGCTCTTCGATCGATGCGTCACCGCTGTTGCGACTGGTGCTGAGATCATGGGATGCGCCGGAAGGTGGTCGATGATCGCCCACGCCGCTGCATCGGCGCGTGGCACCGTTGGGAGCGCCCGGAGCTTCGTGCGCCACACCTCCTGCAGCAGACGCACCTGCGCGATATACGCTCGGGCGAGCTGCGACGCCCGTCGAGTGGCCATGGCAAAGTGTTCGATCCAGGCGAGCACGCCGTCATCACCGTCGTTCCGGAAGCGGGTGAGCCCCCCGATGTATTGCTCTCGGGCGCCGGCGAACACGACACTGATTGGTGGGACGAACTCGCGCGCGATGCCGCGCCGCTTGAACACGACATGCACGAGGGCTCGCCCCGTTCTGCCATTGCCATCGTCGAACGGATGAATGGTCTCGAACTGCGCGTGCACGAGCGCCGCCTGCACCAGTGGCGACAGGAGGTCGGTATTGATCGTCTCACACAGGTCGCGCAGGAGCGGCGCGATGAGGTCGGGCGGTGGCGGAACGAAGTCCGCACCACACGGGGTGTAGTCGTTCCCCCCAATCCAGTTTTGGGATTCACGGAATTGCCCAGCGATGTGCTGGTGTGCCGCGTGCTCGAGCAGACGACGATGGATGGCGAGGATCCCGTCTTCGTCGAAGTCTGCGCGCTCGGCGGCGCCTTCGACGGCCAGCACCATCGCGTCGATGTTGGCCAATACCTCCTGTGCCGTCGCTCCCGGCGGCGTCCCCGATTCTGCCTTGGCCTCAGCGCGCGCCAGGTCTCGGACGCCCAACTGCAGCCCTTCAACCTTCGATGACGCGATGGACTCCGTGCGCAGGAGCAGCCGCGCCAGCCGGGCGAGCGCGGGGCCACCTTCATGGTTCAGTGCGATCAGTGCCTGCTCGGCTTCCGACACTAGTGCAGCGAGCGCGCCGTCGAGGCGAATCTCCAAGCCACTGAGCAGCGTGGGGAGATGCACGTCGTAGCGGCAGGCCCGCCGGTGGCGGGGTGGCGCATCGCGGATCGGATCGGATGGCCAAATTCGCGACTCGTATCGGCCGGGCATCGGATAGGGGATGGAAGTGAAACTTGGCGCACCCTATAGTTTCATTTATAATCTAAATGAAACTATGGATCTTCGCTATTCCCAGATGTCGCCCGCTCCTCGGGCCTCCGGAACGCAAAACGGCGCCCCGACCGAGTCAGGGCGCCGCATTGTTTTTTGCAGTGGCTTGGGACGGAATCGAACCGCCGACACGCGGATTTTCAGGTCCTGTGCCACTTGGGCGTACTGAGGCGTACTCCAGAGGAGAGCGCCCCGTTTGGGATCGCAGGATCCCTCAGTTGAGCGTGCAAGGTCCCTCAGTCCGAAGGGCCAGCCCCAAGCAGCGGCTGTATCGCCAGCTCTCCGACGGATCGGAACTCCACCTCGGAAATCCCGTCTCCGTCGAGAATCACGGGCCGGATCGGCGCTGTTTAAAAGAGGAAACCTGGTACCTAGTCGTATGTCTCGTGTTGTGAGAACAACGCGCTCAGCACAGACGGCGGCTCCAGAGACGTTGATGGGCTCACATGCAGCTCAACCTTCCAGGCAGACGGCAATCGGATCAAATGTCCCATCACTTGACAGTCGTTTGCCGTGCAACGTACCGACAGGACGTCAAATCGATCCGCTGAAGAGCGCGATGGCGTCTTGCATGTCGAGGCTTCTACGCGGACTGGTTTGCCAAGTCCTCCCAGACGCGCTCCCACCGAATGTGCGACAGCGGTATCTCCATCACACAGGCGCAACTCGAGTTCAGTCCCGGCAATCTCGTTCACGTAGTGAAACGCCGTGTAGACCGCGCCGGGCTTCGGCGAGAGGGTGACACTATCACTTGTGGATTTCTCTGTCGCTGGCTTCGCCCGCACGGCTTCGCCAGAGCAACCCGCGACCGCCATTAGGGCAAATGCGAGCAGTGTTGAGCGGAGCACCCCGAATTCACGCATTCACTCACTCCGAAACGATTCGATTGACGTCCACAGTGTACACTTTCGACGGCAGTCGTAGCCTTTTCTATCAAGCGGACGCCACAAGCCGCCCATCCCGGTCATGCTGCAGTGGCTCGAGCTTCTCGATCTCTTTCGCATTAGGACCGTGCACGGCGTCCCACAACTCGCGCGCGTCCTGCAGGTTGATCCAGAACTGCGCCGACGTGCCCAACACGCGCGCCAAGCGGAGCGCGGTGTCCACCGTCACCCCGCGACGGCCGCACAACAGGTCGTTCAGGCGCTGCAACGAGATCCCCAGCCGCGCGGCGAAGGCCGTCTGCGTGATGCCGAGCGGCACCAGGAAGTCCTCGCGCAGCACCTCACCTGCGTGCGCTGGCGGCTCCACCATCTGCTCGATGGACGGGCGCGGGATGAGCGTCGGGATTGGCTTGGTGCTCATGGGTTCCTCGTGGAGCTACGACGTGAATGGCGCGAATGCGATGCGGTGGTCATCGGTGGTAGTCCGTGAACTCCACACGGGCGGGACCTTCCGCGGTCCACACGAAACACAGCCGATACTGATCGTTCACGCGAATCGAGTGTTGTCCCTTCCGGTCTCCCTTGAGCGGCTCCAGCTGATTACCGGGTGGGCTTCGGAGATCGCCGAGTATCACTGCCGCGTCCAGCGCCGAAAGCTTACGCCGGGCCACCGACCACAGCGCCACCGCGTGACGGTTGGCCTTGGTCCGTTTTCCCGCGAAGAGGTCGGCGGTGGCTTGGTCGAGGAACGACTGGATCACGCTGTAGTTTATATGGTACACATATAGCATGCAACAGGATCCGCCCAGCCGGAACGCGAAACGGCGCCCCGACCGAGTCGGGGCGCCGCATTGTTTTTTGCAGTGGCTTGGGACGGAATCGAACCGCCGACACGCGGATTTTCAGGTCCTGTGCCACTTGGTCTTACTGAGGCGTACTCCAGAAGAGATTGCCCTGCTTGGGACGGCAGGGTCCCTCAGTGGAGTGATCAAGGTCCCTCAGTCTGTCAGCTAGGCAAGTCCATCACCGGTTGCTGAGCCATTTACATCCACGGCTTCACCATCACGAAGTTTGAGTCCGTAACGAAGAATGTGGCGCCAGTCCACGGATGGAAGATCGCCAGCGCGAGTGCGTAGCGATTCGCTGTGAGTCGAAGCAGTAGACCGCCCGTCGTCTCTGCCGCAAGTTGCGCCTGCGCCGGTCCGTACGACGGGTAAAACGCCTTTCAGGCATCGAGTGCACGCCGACACAAAACCGTATCGGTGACAACCATGACATCCTCGATCCGAACGCCAGCGATGCCAAGTGTATCGAGAACCTCGGCGAAATCGAGCGCCGCTTTGCCTGTATCGGTGAGCACTCTGCGTAGGCGCCGGAACGCCGCCGTATCGAATCGCTCGCCTTCGATCTGGCACGGAAAGCTCGGTGGTTGCGCCGATCTCTTTGACGAACTCACAGCAAATGTTCCCGCGAAAGAGCAGAAGAATACGGCGAGAACCTGCAAGAAGGCGGGTCGGAGCATTCTTAACTCACCGAATGAAGCGCGCCGGGTTCTGAGGAGACCGCAGCGTCTCCGCATTACAGCCGATCTTCTCCGCGATAGGGCGGATGGCTTCCTATTGCGTCGGATGTGCGTCCTGCTGCTAGTGTACCAGCCCTACCGCGCGCTCCTGGACTTCCGGGGAGAATGGCTGACTCGGCTTCCGACCCGTTCCGTTGTCTCGTGCAGGGAGCCTCCTCCAAACCCGGCGTACTTCAGTTAAAGATTGTTTCGGATCACCACTGCATTTGAATCAAGCGCCAGGTACGTCAACCCCGAGTATTTGTTGATCATAGGCGTTGCGAGAATGAACCGGTTGGGAGTGAGGCGGAACAACATACCGTTGTCAAAGAGGGCCGCTTCAGCCCCTAGGTCTCCTCGGAATGACGCATATAAAAGCTTCCAAGAATTTATCGCCGCGCGGCACTTGAGCGTGTCCTGAACGACGGACACTTGATCATAACGAACACCGACAACCCCGAGCTCAAGACGCGTCGCTGCATACATCTCCCCGATCTCGCCCGTATCCGTCAGGAATAGGGCCATGTGTGTTCGGGCCATCGATGTGCTTCTCCCATCCATTTCACATGCACTTTCGATGGAGGCTCTTGAAGGCTCGGACACTGCGACAATGGGACAGAGCGCGGCCCCCAAACTCGTTGCCGCAATTCCCAGAAGTAGTGCTGCGCGCATGGCTTAAACTCCCGTTATCTGAGGATGGACGGCACGTCATTCACTTTGAGGACGCAGCTATTTCTGTTCAGCGGCGTCTGGCGCCGCCATCCTTGAAGGTTGTCTCCGATCACTACAGTATCTGCCATCTTGTAAGTCCTAGATCCGACCACCTTTGGGGTATACGGAATGTTGCTCCGTGGATTCATGAGCCACACAAAGTCTGGCTCAATGATCAGCGGTTGAAAGTCCGGGGAGAATAGGTCAAAGTTCGTATCGTTTTTGTGCCATGTGTTGAGACTATCCAAATCATTCCGAAGAATGTGCCAGTCGGGGTAACTTGGTCCCTTCCCAGCGGCCATGCCTTGAAACTCCTTTGGGCAATTGGACGGAAGGCGGTCGTTTGGCTTGAACGGATGCGTGTGCAAGACGCTAACTATTTTCATTGTTCCTGCTATCCAATGTGGAGGAATAAATTGGCTCGATTCCGACGTTGCAGGAGCCGTCGTGCACGGAGTTGCACTGGTATCAGGAGCGTAATATCGCGTAATGAGCACACCACCGGAGTCAATCAGCATCGCAGCTCGCTCTCTTCGAGTGGATGCATTTCCTTGATTTCCTCCCAATTTCCACAAGCTGTCGATCAGTACGCGCATTTCTTTACTGTCCATAACCGTATTTCCGGTCGGGCATGGCAGCGAGTCGATCTCAACCGTAGTCACAAGGAGGACGCCCTGCGTCGTTGTAGCCGTGACCGTCAGCGACGCGGGTGCCAGGCCACCACTCAGTTCACACTCGCCTGCCGCCGCATTACACGCGGCGGACATGGCCCCTGAACTGAGAAGACTTGCTCGCCGAAGCGCTGTGGGGGCCGGAATCGGGTTCACCGTGATTGATGAAAAGGCGCGCTCAGGAACTGTGCGCACGAGCAGGCGGACGGAGTCGAGCGTTCCGTTCACCCCACGCGGCGTCGGCGTGGCGATCAGCTTGATCGGCTTGACCACGACCTTCGCAAACGCCTGCTCACCGATGGTCGCCGGATTCAGATTCGCGCGCAGATACATGTTCCCCGTGCGATAGACCCGCACTCGGCACGTCACGGTCCCGTTGGCGCACTCGCCGGTCTGCATATCCGGCGGATCCGTTTGCACCTGACCACCGATAGCCCGCTTGTGCGGCACCCACGTCCACCGCTGCGACCCCGCAATCATGGTCATGCCGCCGCTCACGCTAGGCGTGAAGCTCACGGAATCCCCTTCAAACACCTCCGCCGACGACGCGGTGAGCGCGAGCTTGTCCATCCACGGATGCATGGTGATCGACTGCTGCGCTTCGGCGGCGATCACACACGGACCGTTGAGGCAGTTAAACCAGCCCGGCCACGTGGGCTGGTTCATGCCCGTGCGCAGGACGGTGCCGCTCCCCCGCAAGCGTCCGACCGTGACCTTCTCCGCCACGATCAGATTGTCCGCGTCATTGTTGGTGTTCGATAGCGTGCACGAGCGCAGCGTGTGCTCGACGAAACCAAACACCCGGAAGTTGGTCCGGATTTCGCCGAAGCAGAAACTGCCGGAGAACGCGCCGTCCGCGTCGATGGACTTGTAGGGGGTCCCCTGCAGATACGCGAACGACGGCGACATGGAGCCGACGTACGCCCGTGGGATTACGCCGTTCACCCGCATCAGCATCATGGTGGCGTTGGGCAGCGTGTCCGGCCACACCACACTGTTCTCCGCCGTGTAGCGATTCGGCCCCGTGCTCAGCGGACGCGTATGCGTGCCGGGCACATTACCGGGCACCAGCACGCAGTCCACCCCGCAGCTGGTCGGGGTCGGGTCCAATACCACCGACCGGCGCGACACCCCGAGGTCGGCGTCGGTCGCGCGATCCGGCACATCGGTCGGGAAGGAGCCCTGCTCTCGACAAGCCGCCAGGATGACGACGGCGCCAATTCGTAAAGCGTGCTTGCCAAGGGCTGCCGAAGCGGCTGGCGTTCGCAGCCTATAATGGCCGCGGTAATGCATGGATTACTCCCAATGAAAGGGGGCAATGGGCGGGGATTCAAGCCAATTCGACGCGGTAGGATAGCGCGCGGCGTCATCTCATCGTCATCTGGCCGGTGCTGCCCGTTTCGCCCGTGGCCTGAAGCCCGTGGAGCAGGGACGCGCAGCCGTTTCGCACATCCGCGTCGCCGGACCTGCCCCCGCCGAGTCCCTCAGTCGGCGTCGCAATGTCCCTCAGTCACGCACAAACGCCGCGCGGCACGCTCGATTCGAGGCGTGCCGCGCGGCGGAAGTCGTTGATTTTCTTAGTGGCTTGGGACGGAATCGAACCGCCGACACGCGGATTTTCAGTCCGCTGCTCTACCAACTGAGCTACCAAGCCCGTCATCTCCCAACCACGCGTGAACGCTGCCGGGAGCCCTTCAATATAGCCAACCCACCCGGGAAGGGAACCCGGTCCGCCAAGGCCGACCGTCGTGACCGGACGCAGCGCCTGGCGGAGGGCAGCCTCGACCGTCGGATCTGGGTCGATCCCAAACTCCTGACGGACCAACGTGGCAATCACGTGGCAATCAACCGGCCACACGATCATGCGGGAGCGCATCCATTCGTCACCCGTTGCGCCAATCCCCGGCTGCGGTCGGCGCGACCCCGCACACACGGCATGTTTCGTAAGTGTATGAATAAAATGAAGTTATGCCGTAGACGTTCCGGTGAGAATGCGGAGGCCTTTATCCGTAGCGTGGAGCGGATGCACGACGCCAAAACCGGCGCTGCCCGATGCCCCCAGTCTCCTCGTTTCCCGGACATTCCCTTTCATGCTCAAGCGCGTTCTTTCTGCCACCCTGCTTTCGCTGACGCTCGCGACCGGCGCGCAGGCGCAAACCGACCTCACCGTTTCGTCGTTCGTCCCGCTGGGCGGCCGATCGGTGATCAGCTTCGATGTCACGACCGCCGGCACATTCGACCTCTGGACGACATCCATTGCAGGCCCGAATGGGACGACGCCCTTTGATTCGTATATGACCCTGTTCGAAGGACGTCCCGATGCCACTGGATACATCAGCGGGGCATACGTCACGAACGACGACGACAGCTGCGGGACCTTTGGATTCGATGCGCCAGGCGCCCAGTGCGGTCCGGCGGTATTTGCATTTAATGCGCTGATCAACAACCGCTTTCTGACCGTCGGACAGTATACCGTCGTCGTGCAGGGGTGCTGTGGCCCAACCCTGGAGGCAGTTCGATCGGGAACGGGTATTCAGGAGAATGGCTTCGGCGACTTCAATTTCCGCATCGCTTCTGAAGCGTTCGAAGGGAGAAACGGCGTAGCGAACATCGTCGGCACCGTCGTCCCCGAGCCGTCCACGTACATGCTGATGGTCGCCGGTCTCACCGGCCTTGGCCTCGTGGCCCGGCGGCGGCGCCTGAGCTGAATCAGCCCGGCATGACGGCAATGCGCCCGTGAGCGGAAGGTCAGCACCACCGCACACGGGCGCACCTCGCGCTTCTTACCGTCCTCGCTGGACGCTGGACACGTGGGCGTTCACGGCGTGATTCATCCGCACCCCGAACACCCCGTCGGGCTGCACCTGGGCCCGCGGCAACGTCGCCGCCACCGCCCCGTTCACCAGAAAGCGCACCGTGGCCCCAGTGGCTTCCACCCGCAGGACGTTCTTGGCCGCCTCCTCGCCGCTCTGCAGCGCGATGGCCGGCAGCGCCGTCCAGTCGGCCAGCGTCGTGGTCTGCGCCCCCACCCGCTGCTTCACCAGAAACCGGCCGTCGTTGCGCAGCAGAAAGTAGGTGTACCGCTGCCCCGCCCCGCTCAGGTCGGCCCCGCCCACAAACACACCGTATCCCTCCTTGTCCCGCCCCTTGGTGGGAAAGAGGAACTGCGTGCTTTCCACCACGTAGTCACCGCGCGCCGCGCTATCAGGGTGCCACAGAATGGCCGCACTCCCCGTGGTCGTCGCATGAAAGCCCGGCGTCATCTGCGCAAAGCTCATGCTGTCCGCCCCGTGCGCCGCATGCTCGCCCTTGTCGTACCGCACCTGCCAACCCAGAGGGCGCTTGCCCTCATTCCCACCCGTCAGATGCTGTTGCGCCGCAATCGAGGACACGGGAAGTAGCACCAGAGCACACGCCAGTACCAAGCGAACCATGGGAAACTCCGGGAGGAGGGTAGGACGACAGACCGCCGACTGCAGACGACGAGGTGAGAACGTTGCGACTATCGAATGTCCGACATCGATATCCATCACACCTCGCGACTCGCAACGCTCGCGGATCCGAGTCGCGATTCTCCGAACTCAGATCTCAGTCTCTCGTGTACGAGGCCGTGATGATGCTTTTGAGACCCCCGCGCACGTTGAAGTCGCCCACGACCGTCAACGCGTGCGGCTGACAGGCGGCCACCAGGTCGTCCATGATGTGGTTCACCGCGCGCTCGTAAAAAATGCCGTCGTTGCGGAAGCTCCAGAAGTACAACTTCAGGCTCTTCAGCTCGAGGCACTTCTCGGCCGGCGTATACGTGATCTTGATCGTCGCAAAATCGGGCGCGCCACCTTCCAGCAGCTTGAGCTCCGCCGCGTCGGTCTCCACGCCACCCAGCGGACACAACGAGGTGAACTCGTTGGTCTCCATGTAGATCTCATACTTCCGGTCCGCATACGGATTCGGAAACGTTTCCAGCAGTTGTGGTTTGGGCATGACTGAAGACTAAACGAAAAAACAACGGGCGCCCACTCGGACGCCCGCACGCTCACTTGCCAAACGCCACCGCGCTCACGAAAGCTCCCGCAGCCGCTTCGACCACTCGTCCAGCATCATCCGCTCGGCCTGCGTGAGGCTTTCAATGCCCTCGGCCGCAATCTTGTCCAGCACCGCGTCCAGCGCCGTGCTGGGCGCCGGGGCCACGGTAGCCACGGTGGCCGGCTGCGGCTGCGGCTTGGGCGAGGGACGCACGCGCGCAATGGCGGCCTTGCTCTGCGCCACAATGTCGTCGGTATCGCGCTCGCGCTCACGCGGACGCCCCGACTTGGGCACCGCCCGCGGCGGCTCGTCACCGTAATCGGGCGCCGGCGCAATACGGCTGCGGAAACGATCGAGGCTGCCCACGTTGGGCGCGCGCAGATACAGCCAACCGGCCATCATACCGCCAAAGTGCGCCGCGTACGCCGTGCCGCCCATGCTGCCGCTGTCCAACACGGTCATCGTGATGTTGATGAGCGCCATGAACGCCACCAGCCACTTCACCTTCATGGGCACCACACCAAAGAACAGCACTTCATCGTCCGGCCAACGCGACGCGTACGCCACCGCCACACCGAGAATGGCCGCCGACGCGCCCACCAGAATGCCGCCGTTGGGCTGGAACATGTAGTGAAAGGCCCAGCCACCCAGTCCGCACCACAGATAGTACCAGGTGAAGGTGCTCGCCCCCCACGCCCGCTCCACCCGCGGCCCAAACAGCCACAGCGTCCACATGTTCAGCAGCAGATGCAGCAAGCCGCCGTGCACGAACATGTACGTGCCCACCGTCCACAATGAGCGCGACGCCAGATCACCGGGCGCGTAGCCCAGCCACCGCGCCATGTTGTCGTCGCCCACCAACGTGGCTTGCACGAAATACACGGCCACACACAACCCGATCAGCCAGTACACGGCACTCGGGGAGCGTGACGTCTCAAACTCGTCGTAGGTGACGTAACTCATGGGAAATGAACGATGTCGACGCGACTACCGATCCCGCTGCTTCGCGAGCGCCAGATTGACGATGCGCTCACACAGATCGGGAAACAAGACACCAGCGGCGGCCGCCGCCTGTGGGATGAGACTGGTAGGTGTCATACCGGGCAACGTGTTGGCCTCCAGACACCACGGCTGCCCCTGGGGGTCCAGCCGGAAATCAATGCGCGCGTAGCCGCCCAGCTTGAGGGCGTCAAACGCCTTCCGGGCCTGATCCGCCAGCTTCGACTGCACCTCATCCGATAGTTCGGCCACGAACTCCTTGGCCATCCCCGGCGTGTACTTGCACTCGTAGTCGTACAGCTCCTTCATCGGCACAATCTCGATCGTGGGCAGTACCTGATCGCCCAGAATGCCCACCGTGAGCTCCTGCCCCGGCACGAAGCGCTCCACCATCACTTCGTCGTCGTACTTGAACGCCTCGGTCACCGCCGCGGCCAGCGCCTCCGGTTCCCGGACAATGCTGAGCCCCACCGTGCTCCCCTGCTTGGACGGCTTCACCACCACCGGCCAATCCAGGTGCCGCCCCACCTCGTGGGGGTCGAGCACCGAGCCGTCGGTCGGGGCCATCATCCAGTTGGCCGTCGCCACCCCGGCCGCCCGCAACACCACCTTGCTCAGGTGCTTGTCCATGGCCAGCGCGCTCGCCAGGTGACCGCTCCCCGTATAGGGCACCCCCACCATATCGAGCAGCGCCTGCACGGTGCCGTCTTCCCCCTGGCCGCCGTGCAACGCCAGAAACACGCAGTCGGCCTCGGTCACCTCCGGCAGCGTCCCCAGCGTGGGCGACAATGATTGGGCCGCCATCCCCGCCAAGGCGGCCAGCGACGGTGGCGCACTCCCCACACCGGTCGCCAGCAACCCCCGCTCCGTCTCCCGCGTCAGCACCCCCTCCGCGGGGTCCAGGCAAATGACCTCATGCCCCTTCTCGCGGAGCGCCGCGGCTATGCGCAGCCCGCTCGACAGCGAGACATCACGTTCGGCGGAAACGCCGCCAAGGAGGACCGTAATTTTCAGGGGGGTGGGCATGCTGCAAAGTACCCCGAAAACCCGGTTCGTGGCACACGCAGAAACCCGCTACTGCCCCGCCGTCTGCCCCAGCACAAACCGCACGATCTCCCCGAGCATCTCCACATCCGGGACCCGCTCCCATTCCCGCACCACCTGCACCCGATCGTAAGCGTCGATGGTCACATGCCGCCCTTCCCGCGGCGCCTCCGGATCAATCGCAATCCAGGCCTGCCAGAGCGTCAGCCCCTGAGCGTTCAGCACCACCCCATGGGCGTCTTCCCAGGTGGAGGCCCGGGGGTCTGCCATTAACGCCGCCAGGCGGCCTTTGCTGAAATCCCGGAGGGGAGCGCCTAGAGCGTCGGTGAACTGGTCGAAAGCGTAGATCATGAAGCGGCATGCGGAGGGAACGCAGCGCAGGACTTTGCGCTGGGAATGGTACAGGGGAGACGGCGCTCGGCGTCGATCGTAACGGATGAGCTTGGCCTCACGTCCCGGCCCTCCGGGACGCCGGGTCGCTGTGACAAAGTCGACGGCCGGGGAGTAGGGCTGGGTGAATCCGTGATCACACTCCAGCTTTCAGAATCCGCCATGCGTTACCCCGCCGCCGCGCTGTCGTAAGGCTTCACCATGGACGCCGCTCACCTCCACCTCGTGCTGCAGCAGGCGCGTCAAGGCGAACGCTCCGCCTTCGCGCAGCTTGTGGAGCACTATTATCCCCGCGCGTTGCGCTTTGCGTTGCAGATGCTGCGCAGCCGCGAAGACGCCGAGGAAGCGGTGCAGGATACGTTCCTGCGGGTGCACGACAACCTGGCGCGCTTTCGCGAGGATGCGCCGTTTGATCCGTGGTTCTTTCGCATTCTGGGTAATCGCTGCCGCACGCTGCTCAGCAAGCGCAAACGGCATCATGAGCTCGTGGAGTACGGCGACCTGCCCATCGATGCGGCCAGCGAAGAGAGCGCGGATATCCCCAATGACGGCTTTGCCCGCGAGGTGCATCGCGCCCTCGCCGAACTGCCGCCGGAACAACGCGAAGCGTTTCTGCTCCGTCATGTAAACGATATGGACTACGAAGAGATGACCATCGTGACCGGAGCGAAGGGGTCTACCCTCCGCATGCGCGTCAAGCGCGCCATTGATACGCTGCGCGGCACGCTCCAGGTGCCGATGACCGAAGGAGCCCTGCATGAGTGACCTCCAACCGGGTGCCCCGCGCAACGAGCCGCGCGATTCGCTCGCGCTCGACGACGACCTGATGCTCGCTCAGGTGAAGGCGGTACTCACACCGCTGCCGCCGGTAGACCGACGTCATATCGCGCACATTCTGGCCGCCACGCAGGAGCGGAAACGTACGCCGTGGCAGCGCCTGTTTGGCCGGCTGGAAGACGTGCTCGAGTGGTGGCGGTTCAACACCCCGCCCGTGGCCCGCGGTGCCACGCTCGCAGCGGCCGCACTCACGATTGGCTTTGTGGCCAGAGGGTACATCATGAATCCCGGCGCCGCGTCTTCCAACGCGGCGGCGGGGCGTGTGGCGTTGCCGCCGTCCGCCACGTCGCCGGCGGCGTCGCCGACGGCAGCGCCGGCCATGCTGCGCGCGGTGGAAGGGCCGGTCGAACCGAGTGAACAGCGCCTGCCCACGCAGTTCGTACTCGACGCCCGCGATCTCCCCACCGCCCGCAGCGTGTCGCTGGTGGGTGACTTCAACGACTGGAACGTCACGGCCACCCCACTCACCCTCGAGAACGGGGCGTGGGTGGCCACGATGCCCTTACTTCCCGGTCGCCACGTCTATGCGTTTGTGGTGAACGGCGAAACGTGGATCGCCGACCCGCGAGCGCCGCAGGCCACCGACAGCGATTTCGGCCGCCCCGGCTCCGTCATCATCATCCAGGCGCCATAACATGTCGCTGCGCATCGCTGCTCTTCTGCTCGTCCTTTTCACGGCGCCGTCTCTGCTGCACGCGCAGGACGCGTCGCCCTTCGACGCCATCGCCGACGAGTCCGCCCGCGCGTCATTGCGCACCATCATTGCCGATGCCGCCGCGCGTGGGCTGCCCACCGCGCCGCTCGTGACCAAGGTGCGTGAAGGGCTCGCCAAGCGTGCCACCCCCGACCGCATTCGCAGCGCCACCGCGTTGCTCGCCGACCGTCTTGCCGTGGCGTCCAAAGCCATTGCGCCCACAAAGAGCGCCGAGGAACTCACTGCCGCCGCCGACGCCCTGCAGGCTGGGATCCCCACCGCCACGCTCCGCGACATGCGTCAGCTCTGGCCGCAGCGACCACTCACGGTTCCCCTTGGCGTACTCGCCGAAATGGTGGCCAGCGGGGTGTCGCGATCCGTGGCCACCCGCCGCGTTCGCGAGCTGCTCGTGAAGGGCGCCAACACCACCCAGTTTGCCTCGCTCGGCTCCACCGTGAGCAGCGACATTGCCGCCGGACTCGCGCCGGACGCCGCCATGGAGCTCCGCTCCAAGGGCGTGCTGTCGCTCATCGAGTCCAATTCGCGGGCAGGACTCACCACGACAGGAGCCCCCATTCGTCCGCCGGTCAAACGCTGAATGCCGGGGTGACACCGCGCGCTCCGTGTAACAAACGGGCAACCGTCTCGTGACATGACTGGCTCAGATCGCCGGCTGGCCCATCATGCAAAATGACTCAGGACGTGGACACCTTCACCATGATCGACTTTGTCGCGAATGTGGTGAAGTTCTGGCAGATCATCATTTTCGTCTTCGGCGCGTACCAGTTCTGGGCGAGCCGACGCGAGCGGCTGGCCTCCGATAAAGTGCGCAACGAGCAGGCACTGACCGACTCGAACTATCAGGCCTGGCAGGTCGTCAACAGTGCGCAGGGAAAAGGTGGCAGTGGAGGCCGCATTGATGCCTTGGCCAATCTGGTGCGCAACGGGCAGTCACTGGCCGGGGTGAACGTGGACGGTGCCTGGCTGGAAGGAATCAACCTCAAAGGGGCCAACCTCCAGCACGCCAGCTTTCGCAACGCCAATCTGCAGGGCGCCCTTCTGGACGGGGCGAATCTCAAGCATGCCTCGTTCGAAGGCGCCAACCTCACGGCGGCATCGCTTGAAGGGGCCTACCTGCAGGCGGTGCACGTGGCAGGGGCGCGGATGTCCGCGGCCAATCTCATGAAGGCCGATCTCGCCGATCTTGTGGGCTGGCGGGACATTCAGAGCATCAGTTACGCGCGCATCAACGACATCCAGCGCGCCCCCAGTGGGTTCCGCGATTGGGCGCGCACCAACGGGGCCGAAGACGCGGAATCCCAAGCAGCGGCGCCCGACGACGACCACGGCTACTCCACACAGTTTCGCGCCGTGTAGTTCGTCCCGGCACCCTCGCGCCACCCCCGGCGAGGGCGCTAGCCTACACGTGTGCTACGCCCACGTTTTCTCCGCGCGATCTCCTGCCTTGGCAGTCTCTCGAGCGTATTGACCACATCGGTGCTGTCGGCCCAGTCACCAGCCGGTGAAACATTGGCCTGGCTCGATGTGGGCGGCGCTCGCGTGCAGCAACCCACCAGCACCCCACGATCGGCCGGATCGCTGGGCGGTGGCCTCTGGTATGGACGCGACCGCATCGCCCTGGCCGGCGAAGGCAGTTTCACCGTCGCCAGCGATAGTGTGATGGCCGCGCAGTACGTGATACGCACCACGGTGCTGCCGCGCCGGTGGTCGCGCACCGACGTCGATCTCAGCGCTACCACCAACGGTCTCGTCTTCCCCGGCCACAACGGCAATCTGTCGGCATTGGTGCGCCAGACGGTCGCCGTGGGCGCAGTGGAGTTCGTGGGCACGGCCGGCGGCGGACGCACGTCACGCCTGGGGCTCAACACCACCGGGCACGCATACGGCGTGGGTGCCGATATCCAGCGCACCTTGCGCACGGGCACCTGGCGCGGCGGGCTCACCATGCAGCGCAGTGTCACCAATGACTATCAGCTCATGGAAGCCTCGGGCATTGCCCTGGGCGAGATTGCGCCCAACTACACACTCGGCGATGCCGTGGTGCAGCTGTCGTGGCAGCGCGGTAGCTGGTGGCTGCAGGCCAATCGCGGCTGGCGCGAAGGACGGCGCGCCACCGTGGGGACGGCGTCGAGCTACAATGTCGCGCTCGCGGTGAACGTGAACGCCAGCACCACCCTTATTGCGCAGGGGGGCGAACAGATGGCCGATGTGCTGCGCGGCGTGCCGCAAGCACGCTACACCGGTCTCGCCGTGCGCTGGAATCCGGTACGTCCGCGCGCCCTGCGACGCGATGCGCGCGCGCTGGCCGATGTGCGCGGCACCACGGGCTCCGGAGTGTTCGTCGTGCCCGATGTGCGGGGCGACGAAATACTGCTGCAGCGTACCGAAGGTCAGGGGATCATCACCATCACCATCAACGCCCCGGCCAACGCCGTGGTAGATATCGCCGTCAGCTCAGCCAACTGGACGCCCGTGCGGATGGCGCGCACGGGGGACGCCTTTGTGCATCAGCTGACCCTGTCCTCTGGTCCGCACCGCATTGCCGTGCGCATCAACGGCGGTGCCTGGCGCGCGCCGCGTGGTCTCGCGCCAGTGGACGACGAATTTGGCGGAAAGGCCGGGATCGTGGTGATTCCATAGCGGTCCGGACCCGCCGGTATCACTTGACCCTCACAGCCCCCTCGGTCAGCGTTCAGTAGTGAACCCCATGACCGACCTCGGACTCCCCGACGCGCTCCCGACGCGTGACCGCATCGCACTCCGCCGCTGGATGTTGGCCTCGATTGTTGCCGTGTTCGTTGCGGTCGCCGTCGGTGGCATTACCCGCCTTACCGAGAGCGGGCTCTCCATTACCGAGTGGAAACCGGTGTCCGGCGCGCTGCCGCCGTCAGGTGACGCCGCATGGGCTCTTGAACTTGAGAAGTTCCGCCAGATTCCGCAGGCCAGTGCCACACACGCCGGCATTACCATGGCGCAGTTCAAGTGGATCTACTGGTGGGAGTGGTTTCATCGCAACGTCGCCCGCACGGTAGGATTGGTCTTCGCCATCCCGTGGCTGATGTTCATGGTACAACGGCGCATTCCGCGCTCCTTGCAGCTGCGCCTCACCGCGCTCCCACTGCTCACACTCGGCCAGGGCGCCCTTGGCTGGTACATGGTGAAGAGCGGGCTGGTAGAGCGCATCAGCGTGAGCGCATACCGGCTCACGGCACACCTTGGGCTCGCGCTTGGCATTCTCGCCGTGGCGGTGTGGACCTACAGCGAGCTGCGCGAGCGATCAGCCGAGGAGCGCAGCGAACCGGTGCGCACATCCCGGCAGTGGCGCCTGGCGCTGGTGAGTACCGCGACGCTGCTGGGCGTCACCGTGTTGTCCGGCGGCTTTGTCGCCGGCCTGCGCGGTGGGAAGATCTTCAACGAGTTCCCGCTCATGGGCGGCCAGGTGGTGCCACCGGGGTACGCCACGCTCACCCCGTGGTGGAGCAATGCCTTTGAAAATCCGGCGGCGGCACAGTTTCATCACCGTCTGCTCGCGCTGACGGTAACAGCGTTTGTCCTCACCCTCGCGTGGCGTGCGCGACAGGCGGCGTTGCCTCAAGCCGTGCGGCGCGCGGTGATGGCCTTTGGTGCCGTCATCACAGTGCAGCTGGTTGTGGGCATTACCACGCTGCTGCTGGCCGTACCGGTTCCGCTTGGCGTGTTGCATCAGTTCACCGGAGTGCTTGCGCTCACGGCCGCACTTATTGCCACGCAACGCGCGCAGGTGTGATTCCCTTCTCGCCTGCGCCACCTGCTGCTGAGTGGCCGGCGCGCTTTCCTACGCCGTTCGATCGCCGTGCCGTGCACCCGCTCGCGCATCGCGCCGCCATGGAGCTCGTGGACACGGTGCAGTCGCAGTATGCGCACGCATGGCGTCTGCACGAACCGGGGAACGGCAAGATGTTTGGCGTGCTGGTGGTGGCGGCACCCAACGGCGACGTCGGATATCTGCGCGGCTTCTCCGGCATGATGAACGGCCAGTGGGACATTGAGGGTTGGGTACCCGCAGCGTTCGACAAAGCCGTGCGCGACCACACGTGGATTCCCGGCGAAGCGGAGATGCTCGACTTCGCCGCGCAGCGCGCCGGTCTGTGCGCTGCCATGCCGGAGCAGACCGACAGTGCGGAGGCACAGCGCATTGCGGCGGCCATTCGCGCGCTCGACGAAGCGCGCACCGCGCGTTCGCGGACGCTGATGGCGCTCATTCAGGACAGCTATCACTTCGTCAATGCGCGTGGCGAGGTGCGTCCGCTCCGGTCGCTCTTTGCTCCCGCCGAACCGCCCGCCGGTTCGGGTGATTGCGCGGCCCCCAAACTGCTGGCCCACGCCTATCGATTGGGGCTGCGGCCGCTTGCCCTGGCCGAACTCTGGTGGGGCGCGCCTTCGGCCACCGGTGACCGTCGGGCGGGGGTGTTCTATGCCGCCTGTCGTGGTAAGTGTCTGCCTATCCTCACGCATATGCTGGAGGGGCTGCCAGCCGATCCACCACCACTGTTTGGCTCGGCGGCCATTCCCGCGCACGAACCGGTCGTCGTGTACGAAGACGACTATGTGGTGGTGGTGAACAAACCCAGCGGACTGCTCACCGTCCCGGGGCGCAGCGCGGCGCTGCAGGATTGCGTGGTGTCGCGCCTCAAGGAGCGCTATCCCGACGCCACGGGGCCGTTGGTGGTGCATCGTCTCGATATGGATACGTCGGGACTGCTGCTGGTGGCCAAACAGTTGGAAACCGCCAAGGCACTCCAGCGGCTCTTTTCGCGGCGCGAGATTCACAAGCACTATGTGGCGTGGCTGGACGGTACCGTCATCGCAGACCACGGGCACATCGCCTTGCCGCTGCGGCAGGATGTTGATGACCGCCCGCGCAATATTCACGACCCGGAGTTTGGCAAACCCGCGGAAACCGAATGGCGCGTTCTCGCCCGCGACGGCGAACGCTCGCGGGTGCAATTCATTCCGCACACCGGTCGCACGCATCAGCTCCGCGTGCATGCGGCGCATCCGCAGGGGCTCGATGCGCCCATTGTTGGTGACCGGCTGTACGGGCGCACCGCACCGCACGACGACGAACGGCTGCTGCTGCACGCCGAACATCTGGAATTTGTGCATCCGGTAACGGGCGACGTGGTGGTGGTTGACCAACCGGCGCCGTTCTAATCGTGAACACGCCGGTGATTTTGACCACCAGCGAGTGGCAGGCGCGCAGCGCCGCGCACCGTGCTCGAGTGGGGCAGTATACGCAACCGCGTCGGGAGCGGCGTTCGCGCGGTGCCGTGCATCCGGTGTACGACTTTCTCTTCCAGTACTACAGCTACTCCGCCGGCAAGTTGGAAGCATGGCACCCCGCCCCGCACGAGCAGCTGGTTGACAGCCCGCAGGCCCGCGCGTGCTTGGATGGCACGGCGTACGACGTGCACGACGGCGTCATTCGCCGCGATATCAGCGCCCTCACCACGGCGGAACGCGACACATTTACGCAGGTGGTGCAGCTGCTGCGCGCCACGCAGGGCCGCGCCCCCAACTTCGGCTGTTACGGCATGCACGAGTGGGCCATGGTGTACGGCGGGCACGATGTGCGTCATGCGCAGATCACGCCACTGCGGCTCTCGCAACAGGAGATCAACACCCTGGTGGAGAGTCGTCCGGTGGCGTGCAGTCACTTCGACGCCTTCCGGTTCTTTGCGCCGGATGCCAAGCCATTCAACCGCGTCCCGCTGGCGTGGGCGTCGCGTTACGACGCCGAACAGCCCGGCTGCATTCACGCCAACATGGATCTCTACCGCTGGGCGTACACGGTCATGCCGTGGATTGGCAGCGATCTGCTATGGCACTGCTTTGCCCTCGCGGTCGATCTGCGTGTGCTTGATATGCAAGCCAGCCCGTACGATCTCAGCGCCATGGGATTCCCACCGGTACGCATTGAAACCGCTGAGGGACGCGACGAATATCAGCAGCGTCAGCGGGAGCTGAGTGCGCGCGGCAGCACCCTGCGCTCCACGCTCATTGCCACCTTGGACGGCTTGCTGCTGTAGCGGAGCCTGCGAGTCACGACGCGGCCACCGCCAGCTGCCCGCAGCCGGCGGCGATATCAATTCCGCGCCGCTGACGCACGGTACTGGGTATACCAAACTCCTGCGCCAGAATCTCCTGAAACCGTTTTGCCGCCTCGCTGCGGGTTGGAGCGCCGTCGTAGCCGGTCGTGGGATTGAGCGGAATGAGATTCACCTGCGCGGGCAAACCACGCAACAATTCGCCCACCGCGCGCGCCTGCTCCACACTGTCGTTCTGCCCCGCTATGAGGGTCCACTCGTAGAAGATGCGCCGACCGGTGGACTCGCTGTACGTGCGGCACGCCGCCATCAGTTCTTCCAATGGCCATTTGCGCGCGGCGGGTACCAGTGCCGCGCGCTCGGCTTGCGTAGCGGCATGCAGCGACACCGCCAGATGCATGGGACGCTGCTCCGCAGCCAGCCGCAGAATGCCCGGCACCACCCCCACCGTACTGAGCGTAATGCGTTCGGCTGCCAGCGACGGGCCGTGCGGATCACGCAGAATATCAATGGCCTGCATCACCGCATCGTAGTTGTGCAGCGGCTCGCCCATGCCCATCAGCACCACGTTGCGCAGTCGCGTGCCCAAGGTGTGGCGAGTCGCCCGCACGGCGGCTCCCGGCGGCGTCTCAAAACGCAGCACGCGCGCCACGTGCACCACCTGCGCCACAATCTCGCCCGCGGTGAGATGGCGGGTGTACCCCATTTGCCCCGTCGCACAGAACACACACCCCATGGCGCACCCCACCTGCGAACTCACACAGGCCGTGACGCGCCCGGTGAAGCGCATGAGCACGGTTTCAATGCGCGCACTGTCCGGCAGTGACAGCAGATATTTGCGGGTAAAGCCATCGCTGGACGCAGTCTCGAGCGCCGTAGGCAATACCCCCAGCGTGGTGTGCGCGCGCAGCTGTTGTGCGAGCTTGGGCAACAGCTCCGGCATCTCGTCGAACGACGACACGAGGTCGATGTACAGATACTTCCACAGCCGTTCGGCGTGCAGCGGCTTGATATCCCACTCCACAAGCTGTTGCTGCAGCTCGGCTCGTGTGAGGCTGTAGAGGTTGAGGGGTTCGTGACGCATCACGAAACAATACTCGGAATTCGCACTGGAAGGGGGGCGCGATTGGGCAATTAACCCCCTGCCCTTTCCGTATACATCGCACTCGCCAGCTCTTTCACGATCTTCGCGGCCACCATGGCAGTACGCCCCGACTCATCACGGTGTGGGTTGAACTCCACCACATCGGCGCCGACAATGTGACCGGCACACTGCTGAATCATGGTGAGTACCTCTCGCGTGGTCAGTCCGCCCGGCTCCCAGTGAGATACGCCTGGCGCATATGCCGGGTCGAGTCCGTCCAGATCCACCGAGATGTACACCGGCTCCTCAATCACTGGCCGCACACCGGCCACCCACGCGCGCATGTCGATCACTTCCACGCCAAAGCGATCGGCCTGCGCGCGCTGGTGTGGCGTGAGCGTCCGAATACCCACCTGCACCAGCCGCGAAGCCAGCCCTTCTTCCATGATGCGGGCAAACGGACAGGCGTGCGAGTAGCGGTCACCCTCGAACTCGTCGTACAGATCGGCGTGCGCATCAATGTGCAAAATGGCAGGACGCGGGTACCTGTGGTTTATGGCGCGCAGCACCGGATAGGTCACGGAATGATCGCCGCCAAGCGCCAGGGGCCGCGTATGGAGGTCGAGCAGGGCGGTGATGCCCCGTTCAATCTCGGCACGGGCGCTGGCATCAGGCTGGAGCACCAGGTCACCGGCATCGCGCAGCCATTGCGGGTCCAACACGTCGTGCAGCGACTCCGACCACCGATTACCCGAGGGCGAATGCAAAGCCTCGCGAATGCGCTGCGGGGCGTCCGCAGCACCGCGCAGAAACGAGGAGCTGGCGTCGTACGGCAGGCCGATGAGGGAAACGTCCATCATATCCGGGTGGGCACCTAACGCCAATGAGTCCGTTGCGGAGAGTTCATGACCTTCCAACAGGAGCTGTCCGTGAAACTCACCGAAAACGCGAAGGTTCCGCAAGGAGTGGTCGGTCCTTGTCGAACGCAACGCGGCACGTGACTACTTTGCCCAGTTCAGCTTGATCAGCGTGCCGCTGGCGAACGGCACCGCGCTGCCAACGCCGGCGACAGACAGTTTGACGGTGGCTGTCCCGTTCGTGAACGCCCCGCTCGCGGGCACCATGAACGCGCTCCAGAGCGCGGTACCGTTCACGCACGTAGACAGCACGTTGGCGCCTTCGAGCATGATCGACGCGCCCAACCCGCGCCTAGGACCGAATTACGCACCGACCGCTGCGGATCACCACGCCACCATGCGCGTGACCTTGAGTGCCACCGACCGTTCGTTGCGCACGTTGGTCAGGGTGTTCTGCCGATCGGTGTAGACGAGGAACACGTCGCTCAACGGAGCATAGCGCCACGCCACGCGGGCATTGGTCACGAAGCTGCGCGACTGCGTGTTGTACTGCACGAACGCACTGCCGAAGAGCGTGGTGGAACGGGCGTACTTGAGACGAACTCCCGCGAGGTCCGCATTGAAGGCACCACTTGGCAGCGTTACATCGTTGTGCTGATAGGTAGCCTCGAAGCTCATGTCATAGCGCGGCCGCCAGGTGAGCCCTCCGCTCACTGTCTGATTGGTGCCGTTGTAGAACTCGCCCACCTGCACGCTGGCGTTTCCGTACAACGGATAGCGCTGCGTGGACGTGTAGGTGGCTCTCGCATTGCGAAACGCGTAGCTCCCCACGGGGATGGTACGCCCGGCAAAGGGTGTGAACGGCCGGTCGAGGCGATCGAACCAGTCGTTCACCTCGATTTTGAGATCACCATCGGGCTGGAAGAACAAATTCAGTCCACCCACTACGCGTCGCGACTGCAGTGACCCATCAATGCCCGCGAAGCGTTCCGCCTCGATGTAGGGATTCACCTCCTGCAGCAGCGTCACCGTGGGGCGGGCATGGATGCCAGTGGTGGCGTACCACTGCTCAAAGCCGCGCCGGTTCACGAAGCCAATCCCCGGATCGAAATGATCGGAGATGCGTTTGTACATCGCCGAGCTGTTCCAGAGACGTCCGCGATAGGCCACCGAGACGCGCCCCGCGCTGCCGTTCGACGTCGAGGTGTCGGCGCGACTGCCGGCGAGATAGGTATTGATGATGAGGTTGCCAAGCAGGCGGATGTTGGCATCGACACCGTAGCTGCGGTTGAAGGCATCGCTGCCGTCAGTGGCCTGTCGGTTGGCACCGAGCACGCCGATATCCGAGTTGCCCCACACGTTCCGACGCAGGCGCACCACGCCGAAATTTTCGGCGGCACTCGCTCCGGTGCGCTGCGTCTGCATGTCGAGCATCCCCACTTCCCATCCCGCCACGCGACCCGTGAGACGGCCACCGCCGGCAATCGGAATGGGGAGACCGTCGCCGGTGAGGCCGATCTGCCGCGAATTGAAAAGCGTGAAGTCGCGGAGCTCCGCGCCCATGCGGTAGTTGCGCTCGGAGACGTCTCCGAAGGTGAAAGAGCCGCTGTTCTCAATGAAGAACTCACGGCGCTCGGGGAACAGAATGCCGAAGCGGGTGAGGTTGACCACTTGCTGGTCCACCTCGACCTGCGAGAAGTCGGTGTTGTAGGTGAGATCGAGGGTGAGCGACGGGGTCACTCCATACTTGATGTCGCCGCCGAGGTCGGCCTTGCTGCCGAGCGACGCGGCAGGAACCTGCGCGCCACGTGAATTGCCGGCGAGCACGTACGGTTTGATCTGCAGGTTGCGTCCCTGCTGCAGCCCGGAGATGCCCTCGATGGTGCCGGCCTTCGACATGCGATGCAGGCGATACTGGCGTTCGAGTGGAGCCCAGTAGCTCGTTTCGTTTACGCGGCGCACGCGGCGGATGAAGTTGATCCCCCAGTCCTGCGGTTCACGCGAGGCGTCGAAGCGCAGCGTCTTGAGGGGGATGACCATCTCCACCGTCCAACTGCTGTCCTGCTGCGTGGTGCGCACGGTGTAAATGCCGTCCCACGCCTCCACGATGGTGCGCGAATCGTTGAAGGTCTGTTCGTCGCGCACGGCCCCCTTGGGATTCACGATGAACAGGAACGAATTACGGCGGTCGTGGAAGGTGTCCAGCACCAGGCCGAAGATATCGCTGTTGCTCGAGACGAAGTCGCGTTCGAGCCCCACCGTAATGGCCTTCTCCGGCTCGGGATCGAAGTTCACGCCCGAGACGTACAAGTTCTTCGTGTCATACAGCAGGCGCACTTCAGTGCGGAAGCGCGACGGATATCCCGTGTTGGGGAGCTGCTGCACGAAGTCGGTAAGCACCGGCGCTGTGGACCATGCGGCTTCCTCCAGTTTTCCGTCGATCACGATGGGTGCGGTCGTGCGTACGGCGCGGAACGTTGGACGCGGTACCGTTTCGGGATTGACCGGGGCTGCGGCGCGTTCGGCAACGGCGCCGTCCTGCGCCCTGACGGCTCCGGGCGTTGCCGCCAGAGTGCCTGCGACAAGCAGGCAGACAGTACCCCAGAGGACGAAGCGGCGCGACGGCAGGATGGCAAGCGGCATACCTCACTGTACGCGCCCCGGGCGGCGGATGCTGGAATGGCATGTCACCTCGCGACCTGCGTTCATCAGCGGCACGTGTCGTTAGGTGGCGCCCGTCTGGATGCTCGCGAAGCGACGCTGGACGTTCTCCAGATGATGCCGATTGTGATAGAGCGTGAAGAACAGCATTTCGCGGACGGTGAGGCGCCCGAGGAGGGGATGCGGGAGCCGGCGTGCATCGAGCGCTCGTTCGGGCCAGCGTTCAACGGCGTCGCAGAGACTCGCGACGGCCGCCGCGTGAGCCGCCATGGTTCGGGCGCGCGCGTCTTCGGGATTGCTCGGGGCGGCGTGTGGCCTCGGAGCGAATCGGCCAGCACTTGCTCCCTGTGCCAAGCGGGCCCGGTACACCTCGCGCACGGCGGCGTAGGGGCGCGATGGCGCGGTCGCTCGACCAAACGCCACCAACAGGACGACGCGCGGCAATTGTAGCCCTTGGGTCACGGCGCGCATCGACTTCGTGAGGTGGCGGACGTTTTCGGCGGGCGACCACGCGGTGCCGATGGGCGCGAGAAACGTCGCCGTGTTGAGCGCATCCCAGTACGCCACGCTCTCGCGGTGCAGCGCGTGTAGAGCCGTTCGGATGTCGGAGCCGCTGGAACGTGCCGAGTCACTCAAAGCCGAGTCGTCCATGAATTTGCGCGCATCCACCTAACGCCTCAGCGTTCTGCTGTTGCGCACCAAACAAAATGCGGCCGGACGGGCGACCTGCGCCAGCACGGCGACCGCCTGTCGCACACCGCATGGCCCTGTCAGCAGCACCGGTTCGTTAGATGTCACTCGGGGTGCGCCACGGGCCCAGGTACTCGCGCCGGAAAGCCTCATGATTCACGGCGACAGCCGGGGGCCCCAGCTCGTACGTCGTACCGCTCGTGCACCAGGTGATGTGATCGGCCGCGTCCATGAGTGTGGGCACCTCGTGGCCCGTGACCAGCACCGCCACCCCGTCCGCGGCCAGGGCGCGCAGGACCATCGTGAGGAGCTCCGCGTCCTGTGGCGCGAGTCCACGATACGGCTCATCGGCCAGGAGACAGGTCGGCCGTCGCACCAGGACCGCGGCCAGTTCCGCCCGTCGACGCTCGCCGCCGGAGAGCGTGTCCGGACGCTGATCGAGTCGCGCCGAGATGCCGACACGCGCCGCCGCCGCGCCGATATCGCCGCCGCCAAACTGGCGCTGGAAGAGGGTCAGCTGGTGCCGGACGGTAAACGCCGACGACAGGAGATCGGCATCCGGAAGATAGAACAGGCCGGCCGCGGCCAAGCGGTGCGGTCGCGCGTGCAAATAGGCGTGGCCGCCAAAGTGTACCGTCCCGCCGTCGGGCGCCACGCGCCCCGCCGCGATCTTGAGCAGGGTGGATTTGCCGATGCCGTTGCGGCCGAAGAGCACGCGGAGTTCGCCCGGCACCGCGCGCAGCGAGGCGGACGACAAGACGCGACGCCCCGCAAACGACTTCGCCACACTGTCCACGCGCAGCAGGGCGGTCATCCGCGAAGGGTCCCCACCACATGAAGCAGGAGTTCACCCGTGAGCGGCGGGGCGATCACCAGCGCAGCCACGGGGACGGCGCCGACCCCCAGATTGCAAAGGAGATCGTATTCCCGGCGCCGCCGCAGCTCCACGAGGTTCACGGCCGCGGCCAACACGACCACCGCCGCGAGCGTCAGCGGAGGCAAGCGTAGCGGATCGGTCCCGGCGAGGAGGAACACTCCACTCAGTCCCACCCTCAGCAGCGCCCACAGACGGATGTGACGGGTCGCTTACGTGGCGACTAGCGCTCGATTGGGCAGCATTGATCGCCCCGTACCCTCCAGGCCAACGCGAGTGCCATCTCACGCAGATCTGAGACGTTCACCCAAAGTCCGGATATCCGCAGTTTGGGACGTCATCTAGCGCCGGACTGCGCAGCGGGCGATCCTGGAGAACGCGAACACAGCGAGCCATCATATCGTCAGGCTTCAGCACGCATCGTTATGCCGCGTGCGCCTGCTTTCTGCGGCGCCATATGCCAAAGGCAATGAGGGCAACGCTCGGCCAGAAGGTAAGACCGGCGAGCATGCCGAGAAAGACCGGATTCGGATTCGGGTCGTGGTAGAAGCCAAGGCGTGCCGCGACCATGATGCTTACGAGGGGGCCGGAGCCCACTACGAGGCCAACGAGTCCCGCACGAACCCACCAGGATTTCAGATACTCCCACATCGTGAGCTCTCCTATCGGTATTGTCGTCTGCACCAACCTCAATTAGCCCGTACGGGGCACTACACTCCAGCCGACGCCGAGCAGCGGCACACTCGCACAGGCAGGGCCACCGTCCCGACTCGTTCCCGCGATACTGGCGACACCCATAGTACCTGAGGTGTCACCGAATCGCTGAGCGAGCAACGGCCGCAACCCTTCGAGTGACACTTTGGCGCGCCGATCCCAGCACGAACCGAACTGGCCCGCGCGGGTGCCCGAGGTGAGATAGATGAACCGGCCGGCTCGCGGGCCCTGCACCGCCGGGCCTCGAAAGTCGAGCTCCCCGTTCGTGCCAACGACGACCCGCACAGACGCCTCGAACTCAAGGTGCGGTGAGCATCGGGTCGGCGGCGACAACTCCGTGCGCCCCAGTTGGAGCGCCCACGCGACGTCGGGCGGTGGCGATTCAACGCGGATTCGAACTACAAGCTCGCTGGCTGTCATGCTGCCGTCATAAACACGTCACGTGGGCATCGGGTTACCGTCAAGTTGTGCTGCCGATACCCAAAGAAATTGCAGCGACGCAGCCGCCGCTTCAATAACGTGGCCGCCTGCACCAACTGCCGTTAGACCACACCAAGCGTTAGCCCGAGATATCGCGTGCCAGGAACCGGACTCGCGCGATACGCCGGGATATCGACGAAGCCAAACTGCTCGTACAATCGTTGCGCCGACTGCATCGACGGAAGCGTATCCAACACGACTTCCTCGTATCGTGCGGCGCGCGCCTCACGCAGCAGACGAGCGACCAGCGCGCGTCCCACGCCATGGCCTCGGCCGGTGGGACGGACGAACAGGCGCTTCATCTCGGCGCGGCCGCCGCCCGCATCACGAAGCGCTACCATACCAACCGGCTGGTTCTCAAGCGTGGCGAGGAGCAGACGGCCGGACGGCCCTGCGTACGCTCCGGGAAGATGGCGGACCTCGGTCTCGAAATCCTGATACGCCAGATCGACGTCAAGCTGCGCCTGATACTCCATGAGAAGGAGACGCACCGTCTCGATTTCGTGTGCAACCACCGCGTGAGTTATTTCGATCATACTCTCTGTCGGTCTACTGTATGCGCCGGAGTCGGGCGTATGCTTGGCGCTCCTCGGACTCGGAGCGCGCATGCCCGACGCGGCGCCGACCGCGCGCGACTATGGTCAGTGGCGCCCCGTGGTCGCGTTGGTCGCTGACACGTTCTCAACGTGCGGCGTGGCGATCAGACGATGTGATGGTGCACGTCAAGCCAGGCAGGTCGCAACGGCCAGCTGATGGGGCATGCCTACGCCGCGCCCTCGACCAGAATCATGTTGAAGAAGTCCGTCGCCCCCGCGCGCTTCGCGCGCGCGTCGCGATACTGCACCGAGTCATAGAACGCCTGCGCGTCGTCGAAGGCGTCAAACTCGATGACGACGACACGTGACGGCACCCAGTTACCCTCAAGCACCGCCGTGCGGCCGCCCCGGACGATGAACTTGCCGCCGGCCGCAGCGACGGCGGCGGGGGAGAGGGCGACGTATGCCTTGTACTGCTCGGTGTCGCGGACTTTGACGTCGGCGATGATGTAGGCTGGCATGATGGAGCTGTGAGTGCCGGTGTGTCAGTGCCATACATTCCGCAGTGGCGAGACGTTGGCTGGAGCGAGAAAGATGGCGCGCGACGGCCTGCGGGACGAGGGCAACGGTTGGGGGTAAGCCGCTGCAATCAATTGGGGGAGACGCGGGATTCGTCGTTTCGAGCCAGACGGGCAATCTGAGGGTGCCCCCACGGCATGCGGACGGCCCGACGCCTTGCGTTACACCGCGCGCTTTCGACGTGGCGTTGGTGTCGACGCGACCACGTGATCGACGTAGCTGCGCAACACCGCGTTGATCTGTGACTGATACCGAGGCCCCTTGGCGCGAAAGAACTCCACGACGTCGCGGTCCAAGCGAATGGAGATCGCTTGCTTGGACACCGGCGATACCACGCGCGCACTCTGCCACAGCGTATCCGGGAGGTCGCGAAGCTCCGCCGGCGACGTCCGTTGAATTTCCGCCTCCGTGACGCGCCTGAGCCGCGCCAGATCAGCGCGCCCCTTCGTCGGGCTCGTCTTGCTCGCGGATGGCTTCGAGGGCTTCGGCATACAGGCGGCGCTCCTTGCGGTTGCTGAGACGGGCACTGATCAGGCGGCGGACCACGCCGCTGGACGGCTCGACGCGATCGGTGAACACGACCGTGAGCGCGAAGCCGTCGGCGGTGCCGAGCGCCACCACGCGTCGCTCTCCGTAGTCGCGACGCGTATCGTCGAATTCCACGTACGGGCTCGCGAATACCTGCGAGGCGAATTCAAAGTCGAACCCGCGATGCGCGAGATTCCGCAGGCTCTTGGCGGCGTCCCACTCAAAGGTCACAGGTAAAGATACAAATGTATATACACTCGCGCAAGGCCGTTGCGGAGCGAGTCAAGCGGTATAACGCCTCAGCGTTCTGCTGCAGCGCATCATATAAAGTGCGGCCGGACGGGCGGCGTGCGCCAGCACGGCGACCGCCTGCTGCACACCGCTCCGCGCTATCCGCAACAACGCCCAGTTAGGTGGCACTCACGGACTTACTTGGAGTCGAAGCTCACCTCGGTAATCGATGCCCCGAACGCGCTGGTGTGCCGTCAGACGCGTTACGCCGGTCGAGCGTGCGATCACGATACCCGTCGTGCTGCCAACCGTTGCTACCTCAGGATTATCGATGCTGTACTTGAATCCACCCTTTACCAAGCTGAGGCAACGACTTGGTCCGTCCGATACAAAGCCCTGTGCTCTGAACTGTCGCTCTTCTGCAATTCGCATCTGAGCTGTATTTGAGGAGAACGCGTTCCGACGCGCACATTGGCGATCTTCGTCTGACGCTGTGAGCGCTTGGCAACCAATACCGAGCGTTGCGATCACGACGGTGAAGTAGCGGCATTTGATCATGCGAGACCTTCAAGCTGAAAATGGTCGTTGACGCATTAGCTGAACTGGCGGCATTACGAACGGGAATGGAGAATCATGACTCAGATGTTTGAGTCCACCTAATGTTTGCTTCTGCTGCGGACACTCCAATAGAACGCGCGGGCGTAGCCCGCGCCATCCTTAGCGTGGCCGTCGGCAGCAAGCGTCGTTATGGCGCACGGACGATGCCCTGCGTTCGCAACCACGCCATCATCTCGTCCCACACGGCCGGTTGTGGCCCGCCGTCGGCGTCCCGGAGGAAATGGTCGGCGTTCGGAAAGCTCACGACGGTGTGCGTCGGAGTGCCGGCACGCGCCAGCGAGTCCAGCACGCGGCGTGAGGCGAAGGTCGGCACGCTCAGATCCCGGTCCCCGAGCAGCCAGAGGGTCGGGACCGCGGTCTTCGCGAGCAGGGGAGCAGGGTCGTACCCGCGAGGCCCCGCATACGCGAGCACCCGCGCCTCGAGCTCGCGTCGGTCGGTCACCTGGGCGGGCCGTGACCCGTCACCCGAGAGATCGCTGTAGTACTGCTCGACGCCCGTGGAGACGGCGGGACTGGCCAGCAGCACCTGAAAGCGCGGATGGTGTCGTGCGCGTTGCGCCGCGAGGGGAATGATCCACCCGGCCTGGCTCGCGCCGAAGAACCCGACGCGCGTGGCGTCGACGCCGTCGGCGGCGCGGAGTGAATCGAGCGCGACGGCGGCGTCGCCGGCCAGCTGCATGAGGACGGTCTCCGCCGAGTCGCCCCACTGCCGAAGGAAGACGCCCTCGGAGCGTCCTGTGCCACGCTTGTCGTACGTCAGCACCGCGAACCCCAGGCGCACGAGGGCCCGCATGTCGCCGCGGACATCGTCGCGGGTCAGCGGACCGGACCCGTGCACGATGACCACGGCCGGCACGGCGGCGCGTCGCCAGCGCGGCCGCGAGAGCGTGCCCTGCAGGACCACGCCGTCAGCGGCGCGCATGGCGACCGCGCGCTGCTGCATGTACAGCGGACGACTCGGATGGAACGTGAGCAAGCCAGCTCCGAGCGCGATTACCAGGGCAGCAGCGGCGGAGGTCATACGCATCTCAGGCAAGCGGAGTCGTGACGGGTAGCCTTATCGCGAACGGTGCGAGTCGCCATAACGAGTATTAGCCTGCAGGCGATCACTGCAGCCAGCGCGTTAATCAGCGGATTCCTGCAGTCTAATCCACAGCACTTCGCGTCGATGGCATAGTCGGATGTCATTGCCAAGGCGTTGCTTACGCCGCGGAGTTGTGATTTGGCACTCCGAATTAGACTGCAGATAATGCAGTCTAACGTTGTGTCGCGCCGAGAGGCCCGCAAGAGGCGCCCACCTCCGCGACACCCCACCGCAGCCCTCGGCGGGACTGCACGCCTTCACATTTCGGAAGAGCGGTCGCGGCCTGCTTTACCAACGCGTCACTCGGCGTTGCCCTCACCGACAGCATGGTGCTCGTGGCGGCGCCCACAACCGTTCCCTTGCCCCGCCACGCCACGCGTACTACGCTATCCGCCACCCGTCCCCGGAGAAACTTCATGGTGCCGACCCGTCCGCCACAGCGGAAGCCGCTACCGCGACGCTGGCGTCGTTCCCTCGCGTTCTCGTGCGCCGCGGCCCTCATGCTGACCGCGGCACGAAAGGGCACGCCAGCCGCCGAAGCCGGCCGCCGAGCGCCACTCCTGCCACACCGCGCCACCGACTCGTCGCGCATCAGCTTCACCCGCGACGTCGCACCGGTGCTGCAGAAGAACTGCCAGACGTGCCATTCGCCGGGAGGGATCGGGCCCATGCCCCTCCTCACTTACGAACACGCGCGACGCCACGGCCCGCTCATCAAACAGGTCGTGCAGGCGCGCGAGATGCCGCCGTATCAGTACGACACCCACATCGGCATTCAGAAGCTCAAGCACGACTGGCGGCTTTCGGACCAGGACATCGCCATGATTCTCCGGTGGGTGGACGAAGGCATGCCGGAAGGCGACCCGGCCGACATGCCACCCGCGCCCAAACTCCCGGAAGCGGGCCAGTACCAGCTCGCGGCGCAGTACGGCCCACCCGACCTCGTGATCAAGGCGGCCAAGTACACCGTGCCGGCCGTCGGCCAGGACCGCTGGTGGCGCCCTGCCGTGCCGAGCGGGCTCACGACCGACCGCTGCATCAAGGCCATCGAAACCAAGCCGACGGTCGCCGGGCGCAGCGTGACGCACCACGCCAACTCCACCTTCGTCCCCGGCAACGTCACCACGGAACCGGATGCCGTGGGCGGAGGCGGTCCGGGCAGCGTGCGCCTCTCCGAATACGCACTCGGCAAAATCGGCGAGATCGTTCCTGCCGACGCCTGCCGCATCGCGCCTGCGGGCTCCAACGTGCTCTTCGACATTCACTACTTCCCCAATGGGAAGGCCGTCGTTGACGATCAGCTCGAAGTCGGCATCTGGTTCCACGGGCCCGAAGTCACGCCGCAAACGCGGCACCGCCAGACACTCGGGCTCTATGGGCTGCAGAGCGGCTCGGGAGACTTCGAGATCGAGCCACGCGGCACGCTGGTCACCCAGGGCATGCATCGATTCAACACGCCGGTACGCATCGATTCCTGGCAACCGCACGGGCATCTGCGGTTGGTCGCCAAGCGGCTCGAGGTGCTGTACCCCGACGGCCGGCGCGAAACGCTGAGCATGGTGTCGAACTGGAACCCGGGCTGGCACCATAGCCACGTGTATGCCGAAGACGCAGCGCCGCTGCTGCCGGCGGGCTCCGTGATCATCAACACCGCGTGGTACGACAACACCGACAAGAACATCTTCAATCCTGATCCCGATCAATGGGTGGGCATCGGGGATCGCACCACCGACGAAATGAGCCACGCCTGGATCGCCGTCACGCAGCTCGATGAGGCAGCATATCAGCGGCTGCTCGCGCAGCGGGCCAAGAAGTGAGGGTCGCGCTTGTCGCCGTCGCGTGCTGTGTTGCCGTCCCGCTCGCGGTAGTCCCACTGAGGGCGCAACCGCAGCCGGGCGCGCGGTACCCGCTGGGGCCGAGCGCCCCCGCCGGCGCCGGCGTGGCGCCGTACTTCGACGGGTGGTACCCCAATCCCGATGGCAGCACCACGCTCTCGTTTGGATTCATGAATCGCAACGCGAGCGGCGCGGTGGATATCCCCATCGGTCCGGACAATCGGATCGAGCCGGCACAGTTCAATGGGCTGCAACCGACCCATTTCCCGGTCGTACGGTATTCCGCATTTGGTGGCCGGCGCGAACGCGGCGTATTCGCCATTCGGGTGCCCAAGGGGCACAAGGGCGACGTCGTCTGGACGTTGCAACGCAACGGCGTGACCTACTCGGTGCCCGGCCGCGCGACGAGCGAGTACTACAAGCTCTCGTACACGCCGCAGGCCGCCGGATCGATGATGCCGGTCGTGCGCTTCGCCGCCAACGGCCCCGCGTCCGCCGGCCGCGAAGGCGTGACCACCGGACCACTCACGGTCGCGGTGGGCAGCGCCCTCACGATTCGCGTCTGGATGGAGGATCGCGGCGAACGGAAACCGATCCCGGTGAACATGCTCTGGTTCAAGCACCAGGGGCCCGGCGACGTGTCCTTCGAGCCGCGCTCGGCCACCACCGCACCCGGCGGCGGCGACGCGACCACGTCCGTGCGCTTCAGTGCGCCGGGCGAGTACATGCTGCGGGTACGCGTGGACAACTTCGGCATCACCGACAGCGCGCCAGGCCAGCAGTGCTGCTGGACGAACGGCTACGTGCGCGTGAAGGTCAGCGGCTGATCACCGGTTGATCAATGGTTGATCAGCGGTTGATCAGCGGTTGATCAGCGGTTGATCAGCGGTTGATCAGCGGTTGATCAGCGGAGGGACACCGGGGACGCTGATGTGCATCGATGGCCCGTGCAACGACTCGCAGTAGGGGAGCAACGTGGTGGTGCCAACCACCATCCCGGGAACGCGAATGGGAAGCTGGGTGCCGGGATGTCCACGCTGACCGGGGCGCGTGGACTCCTCGATCATCGCGAGGGACTCGCGCACCCAGTGGTCGCGGAGCGTGGACAGCTGCGCGCGCTGCGGCGTGGTGAGCACCCCGAGCGCGTCGCGCCGTGCACGCAGCAGCGCCGTTAGCCACGCCGTCTCTGCGGCGGCCATTGCGTTCATCGCGTCGGGCAGCCCCGACAACGTGGTGAGCGCCGCCTTCGATTCGCGGGAGAGCGAAACGGTGTCAGCAAGGAGCGCGGACATCCGGTCGCGCCACCCGGCGGTACGCTCCACGTACACGGCTTCCGCGTCACAGACCGCGCGCCGCAGTCGCTGCAGGTTGGCCACCTGCCCCTCACCGAGTGCGAGATAGCCGGCGTGATACAGGATCAGGTGCGGACCGCCGAGCACGAGCTGGAGGCGCGCGTCGGAGGCCGGTGCGCTGGCGGCGTGCTCATGGACTTGCGCGGCCAGCCTTGAGGGCGACACCATCGGCGCCACGAGCAGCGCCACGAGGAGCACGACGATCACCATGAAGGGGAATCTGCATTCCCTAGCGAATACGGCAACGGCGGGGCACGTTGTCGCGACGGCTGGATCACCTTTTTCTCGATGGAGCCTCTGATGGGACGGCTTTTTCTCCTCGCCCTGCTGGCGCTCCCCGCCACCGCGAGTTCAACCGCGTCCGCGCAGCGCGGCGCCGGCGCCGAGTGGCCCATTTACGGTGGAGACCCGGGGCACACCCGGTACTCGTCGCTGAACCAGATCGACGCGTCGAATGCGGCGACGCTCGAAGTGGCGTGGCGATGGAGCGCCCGGAATCAGGGTCCCAACCCGGCCGCCGCCAGTCAGACGACGCCCATCTTCGTGAAGGGCCGGCTCTATGCCACCGCCGGTATGCACCGGAATGTGGTGGCGATCGATCCGGCCACTGGCGAAACCATCTGGATGTACCGATTCGACGAGCGTGACCGACTCGCCAAGGCACCGCGCGTGAATTCGGGGCGCGGTGTGTCGTACTGGTCGGATGGGAAAGGCGACGACCGCATTTATGTGGTCACCCCCGGTTATCATCTCATCGCCCTCGACGCTGACAACGGCCAGCCAATCCGTGGCTTCGGACTCAACGGCGTGGTGGACCTGCAGAAGAATCTCCGCGTGCGCGAGGGCGTGTCGGTAGACGGCTCAATTGGCGCAAGCTCACCGGCAGCGGTGATCGGCAATGTGCTGGTCGTGGGAGCGGCGCTGCACGTGGGCATGCAGCCGCCGTCGAAGGTGAACACGCCGGGCGACATTCGCGGCTTCGATGTACGCACGGGGCGTCTGCTCTGGACCTTCCACACCATCCCTTTGCCCGGCGAAGTCGGGAACGACAGCTGGCTCGAGAAGTCGTGGGCGTACACCGGCAATGCGGCCTCGTGGGCGCAGATCTCCTGGGATGCGCAGCTGGGCTACGTGTATCTGCCCACCGAAGCGGCAACCGGCGACTACTACGGTGGCCACCGTCCGGGGAACAACCTGTTTTCGACGAGTATCGTGGCGCTCGACGCGCGCACGGGCAAACGTGTGTGGCACTTCCAGACCATCCATCACGACATCTGGGACTGGGACAACACCACCGCGCCCATCCTCGCCGACCTCACCATTGATGGAAAGCCGCGCCGCATCCTCGCGCAGCTCACCAAGCAGGGCTTCGTGTTCGTGCTCGACCGCGTGACCGGCACACCCGTTTGGCCCATCGAGGAGCGCGCCGTACCCAAGGGGGACGTGCCTGGCGAGTGGTATAGTCCCACGCAGCCGTTCCCCACCAAGCCCGCGCCTTTCGAGCGACAGGGCTTCAGCGAGGACGACCTGCTCGACTTCACGCCGGAAATCCGCGCCCGTGCGCGGGAGATCGCGCGCCAGTACCGCTGGGGGCCGCTCTACACCCCGCCCTCATTGGCGGGCGCCGCCGACGGTACGCGCGGCACGCTCTCGCTCCCCGCGTCTACAGGCGGTGCCAACTGGGAGGGCGGTGCGCTCGACCCCGAGACGGGCTATCTGTATGTGCCGTCGGTCACGGCCCCGTCGTTCCTGGCGCTGCTCCCCGGTGGCAAGGTCTCGGACATGAACTACATCGCGGGCGGCCGGGGCGGTCAACTCGCCCCGGGCGTGCCGTTCGTGAAGCCGCCCTGGGGGCGCATCACCGCGATCGACCTCACGACGGGTAACCATGCGTGGATGGTGCCAAACGGCGACACGCCGGCGTTTGTCGCCGAGCGGCTCAAACTGCCGCCGGCCAGCATTCCCAACACCGGCCGTGCATCACGCGCCGGACTGCTGGTAACGCGTACGCTACTCTTCGCCGGTGAAGGCACAAACGGCAGCAGCAACTTCTGGGTGCTCGACAAGCGCACCGGTGCGCGCATTACGCGACTCGATATTCCGAGCGGTACGCAGACAGGCATTCCCATGACGTACATGCACGACGGGCGGCAGTACGTGGTATTCGCGACCACCGCCGGCGGGCAGGCGTCGGAGATCGTGGCGTATTCGTTGCCGCGGTAGACAAGCCGTGCGGTGGAAGTGTACACGAAGCTGGTGCAAGGGCCCTCGTTAGCAGCAACGCCTGGCCAGGTGGCAGTGCCGGCGACGCCAGGCGCGCGAGTGCTTCGTTCGCGTGCAAAGGCCGGTCAGCGTGAGCGAGGGGTTAACCTCACTCAGTCAACGATGAAGAGCGTGGCACCGATAGCGGTGATGGACTTGTGGGCTTCGGCGTGGTCGGCAACCTGATAGCTCATCCCCGGAGTTAGGGTGAAGACGCGGCCGTCCGCGAGTTCGGTCTTCAGCTCGCCCTCCAGACAGAGCAGAATGTGCCCCTTGTCGCACCAATGGTCCGCTTCATAGCCGGGGGTGTACTCCACCATTCTCACTCTGATGCCGCCAAACTCTTGAGTCCTCCAGTACGCCACACCGGTCTCTCCCTTGTGCTCAGTGCGAGGAACCTGCGACCAGTCTGTGGTCCCAAAAACGATGCCAGTCATCTTCATCATGCTCTCCCGAGTAGGTTTGGCTTCATGGCATCCGGACGGCTTGCCGCCAGAGCAGGTCAGTGCAGTGGGTGGCTCAATGCACTCCCATCACGCAGCGCCACGAATTCGCCAGTACGCGCGCGCAGCGCGCTTCCAAAGACGCCCGCCTGCAGCAAACATTGCTATGCTTGAATGACTCGGAAAGACCGAATGTCTGCTCCATTGTCGATGGCGCGTGGTTCGAGGCCCTGCGAGATAACGAGGCGGGCGAAGCGTTGTTCGTCGATTGCGGGACGATCGTGTCGGACGAGGAGTCGGCGTAACCGACGCCCCTCTTGGCGGGCACCGGCCTAACGCGTCGCCATCAACTCGAGCAGCCGCGTGGCGAGCGGGATTGCCGCGTAGCGCTCCGCGTGGGCCTGCGCAATCGTAAAGGCTGGCGCGACAGCCACATGCTCCCGCCACGCGCGCCAGTACACGTGCGCATGCGCCGTGAACGCGACGTAGGCGTTCCCGAGCTCCACTGAACGGCCGAGCCACTTCACGACGTTCGGCTCGTCATCGAGCGCTGCGAATCCTGCCGCGACGAGCTCCGTGTACTGCCAGTCGTTCCAGAGCACCGCGGCCACCGCCGGCGTCAGTGCCGTCTGCGCGGACGCCGCATCACCGGTGATCGCCGCGACCTGGAATCGCGCCATCTCCACCAGCGGATCGGGAGGAAGCATCCGCACACGCTCGAATACCTTACGGACGTGCTCGGCGTCTCCGAGCGCATAGCCCGCCATGAGCTGGAACAGCAAGTAGGGCAACTCCGGCACATTCCCAAGTTCCGCGCCAAACTCCGAGCGCAGGCGCTCCGGCTCCGCGCGGAAAATGTGCGCTGCGCGTCGGCAGAGCTCCGTGTAGCCGTTGCCGTGCGCCCGCGTCACCGCATCCGCCAAGACCTGCGCGGCATCGACTCGTCCAGAGAACAGCAGGATGATGGAGTACCAGACCCCGACGTCTTCATCGGTGGGCATCGCGTCGTAGGCGGCAGCGAGTCCGCGGAGCGCCCCATCCGTGTCCCCACGCGCGGCGGCTACAAGCCCGCGAATCTCGTTGACATACGGGCTCGTCGGTGCGATACGCTCGATAGCATCAGCGTATCCGAGTGCCTTGTCCAAGTACGTTACGTCACCCGACACACCGTGGTTCACCGCCGCCCAGCAGGCGCGCCCAAGTCCGCGCAACACGAAGACGTTCTGCGGCTCCAGGCGCGATGCCTCAGCGAGGTGTGACATCGCCCGCTGGAATCCAGATACGTTGAACGCCTCGAGCCCCTCGCGCGCCCGGAGGTACTCGTCGTAGGCCGCGCCGCTGGAGATCGGATGCTCAAGCAGCGACGCCTGCTCGGTAGCGGAGAGCCGCAATCGCAACGCGTCCACGATGGCCTGCGCGACACGATCTTGCATGTCAAAGACGTCGTCGAGTGTGCCGTCGAACTTCTCAGTCCAGAGCGTGTGATCACTCTCCGCCTCAAGCAGCGACACCGCGATGCGTATGCGAGCCCCCGCCTTGCGCACACTGCCCTCGAGCAGGTGCGTGACTCCGAGTGCGCGCGCGATCTCCGCCGGTGGCCCGGTACGCTCGCGATACTGTGCGACGCTGGTGCGTGACCGCACGCGCAACGCCGAGACCTTGGACAGCATGAGGATGACTTCCTCGGTCAGCCCGTCGGCAAAGTAGCCGTTGTCCGCATCGGCGCTGAGGTTCGCGAACGGGAGCACCGCCAGCGATGGCCCTTCGGCCACCGGTACAGCGTTCATATCGCCCAAAGCCTCGGCAAATGCAGAAGCCGTGGCGAAGCGCGCCGCGGGATCACGGGCGAGCGCCTTCGCGATGGCCGCATCGCAGCGCGCAGGCGTGTCGGCACGGCGCGAGGAGGCCCGCGGCGCATCCTGGGTGATTCGTTGGACGAGGATAGCCTCATACGTCGCACCCGTGAAGGGCGGCGTGCCCGTGAGCAATTCAAAACAGATTGCGCCCAGCGCATAGATGTCGGAGGACGGGCCCAGCGTGCGCTCTCCGGTGG
This sequence comes from Gemmatimonas phototrophica, assembly GCF_000695095.2. Taxonomy (NCBI): domain Bacteria; kingdom Pseudomonadati; phylum Gemmatimonadota; class Gemmatimonadia; order Gemmatimonadales; family Gemmatimonadaceae; genus Gemmatimonas; species Gemmatimonas phototrophica. Next base: position 4,672,875 of record NZ_CP011454.1, read on the forward strand.
CCTGCTCCGGCGACATGTAGGCCGGCGTGCCGACCGCCACCCCCGTTTGGGTGAGACGTTGCGCGATCGGGGTGCCGGTGCTCGCGGCGATGCCGAAGTCTGCCAGCAACGCATGCTCGCCGCTCACTAGGATGTTCTCCGGCTTCAAGTCCCGGTGGAGTATGCTGCGATCGTGTGCATACGCGAGTGCATCGGCCACCTCGCGCACATAGCGCAGGGCCTCCGCCACGGGGAGCGGACCACCGCGCTCCATGCGCGCCCGCAGCGTCTCGCCTTCGATGCGCGGCATGACGAAAAACAGATGGCCGCCAGCATCGCCGGAGTCGAACACCGGCACGATGTGCGGATGCTGCAGCTTCGCGGTGATGCGAATCTCGCTGAGGAAGCGTTCGGCGCCTAACGATGCGCTCAGCTCCGGGTTCAGCACCTTGATGGCGACTTCACGATCATGACGCAGGTCCATCGCGTGGTAGACCGTGGCCATGCCGCCGGCGCCAAGTTCACCCTCGATACGGTAGCGGTCGGCCAAGGCGGCAATCAGCCGTTCCGGGATCTGGCTCATGGCGGATGAAGCTACGCTGCCGACGCCCCTCGCGCGACCAAATTGGCCGTGCCGGCCTCGCGCACGCTCAGCACGTGTACGGGGAGCACGAGCAAGTCGCCACGAGCCGAAAGGCAGAAGCGTCGAAAGTAATTCGCATCCAGCCATCACCCTGTCGTTCGAACGCGCGGGTCAGCATCACGCGAGCGTCTGCAGCGGGCATCGTTATGCGCGGCATCGGACGACCGTCAGTCGCACGCCGGCAATCAAAGCATTAGCGGCTGGCGGGCGACTCACCCTTGAGTTGTCGCTGATACTCGTCGTTGTCAAAGTGACCATCGGACTTGAGGATCAGCCCATTCGCACTGAACGTCCACCGCTCGTATCCGGTGAGGTTCACCGCTTTCCCGGTACCACCCGGTCCCGTATTGGTCCCAGTCCACGTCCAGTGGAACACGCTCGCTCCCGACTCCTCGCGGAGTGAGTCCATCCGGACGACCATATCGGGGAAGGCGGCCATGTAGGAGCGAGCCGTTTCGACGATGGCGGCCCGCCCAGCGGACGCCGATCCGTTCACGATGAGCGACCCCGCCTCCTCATAGAACGTACCGAAAGCAACCGGATCCTTTCCGCTCCAAGCGGCCGCGTAGCGAGTGGCAAAGCTCGTGCGATCTTCAGGCACCACCGGCTGCTCCTCCTTGCTGCAGGCAATGAGCGTCGCGACCAAGACGGCGGCTACACAACCAGGGAACCACGTGCTACGTGTGGCGCGCGCTCTGCTCATGGATCTGCTCTTTCCGCTGAATGTGTGACTGTACATGCCGGAATCCTGCATAACGCCAAGTTGTGCTGCGGCCGCGTTCGGAAAATGCCGGTGGACGGCCGCGTGGTACCGAAAGGTACGACAAGGCGCGGCGGCCCACCTGCTCCCCCTCGACGGTCGTCGGTCACCAACTGCGGTTAGGCCAATCTGGCGCAACTGGCGTGCCCCCCGTCCTGCGACCATTTTGAAGATCGGCGTCTATACCTATGTGCCCGATGAACCGTGTCCACGTTGGCCGGCGTTCGAGGCACATTCTCCGTCCTCAAAGGAAGCGCCGCCATGCTATTCGCCGATTTTGCTGCCGAGCTCGCCAAGTTCCCCGAACACGAACTCGTGTTCACGTTCGGCGACACGACCATCGGTCGTGGCTATCACCTGACCGAGGTACTGCGTCTGACCGTGGACGCCGTCGACTGCGGTGGCGCGCAGGACCACTGGAAGGAGACCGTACTGCAGCTGGTGGACTCACCGGCGGTCGAAGGCCGAGCGCCCATGAGCGCCAAGAAGGTTGGTGGCATCCTGCGGCGCTCCCAGGCGATGGTGCCGCTGGTGCCGGATAGTGAGCTGGTACTGGAGTTCCGTCCGGTGGGTGCGCTCGCTGCGCAGCGGTATCACGTCTCGGAGATCGTGAGCGGAGCGGCGGGGTCGCTGCGCGTGGTAACGCACGGGGCTCGCACGCAGTGCAAGGCGGCGGAGCGCAGCGGGACGGTATGTGGCGCGGACAAATCGGCAGGCGGTTCAAGCCGCTGCTGCGCACCGCGCGGAGCGTCCGGACGCCCGCGCGCCGCGGTGCGCTGCTGCGCGTGACGAGCCGCGGCGCGCAGATCGCGAAGACACCGACGACCGCCGAACACGCGACCGCCGAGCAGGCGTTGGCGACTGCCTACCTGGACCTGCACGATGGCCTGTTGGCGTCTATCCGCCGACAGATCAGTGACCCACAGCTTGCCGAGGACCTGCTGCACGACGTGTTCGGCAAGGCGGTGCGCGCGATGCGCGAAGGGCGCGCACCTGGAAACTTGGCGGGATGGCTGCACCAGGTGGTCCGCACCACGATCGTCGATCATTTCCGCGCTCGGCGACCGGACGTCCCGCTAATGGAACACGAACTGGCCGCGCAGGAGCCGCCGGACGTGGCGGCGTTTCAAGCCTTGGCCACCTGCCTCACGCCCCTCGCAGCCACGCTGCCGCCGCTCTATCGCGACGCGCTGGACGCGGCTGACTTCCAGGGACATCGGCTCGCCGCGATCGCCGACGCCGAGGGCGTCACGGTCTCCGCGATCAAGAGTCGGGTCAGTCGGGCGCGCGGCCTACTCCGGCAGCGCGTGCTGACGTGTTGCGCCGTGTTCCTCGATGCGACGGGATACGTGGAAGATTTTCAGGTCCGTGCGTCAGCCGACTGCGCGTGCGAGCCGACGGCGGGAGGTTCGTCGCCTCGTGCGACGCAGGCGCGCTTACCTGGCTGCCTGTGACCATGTAGGGCCTGTTGGCAGGCCGAGACGCTTCAGAGAGCCATGAGAGCAAGGGTAAAGGAGAGTAGGCATACTATCAGGTCTCCAGGTGTCGGTGGGCGGCATAACGCCTCAGCGTTCTGCTGCAGCGCTTCCAACAAAATGCGGCCGGACGGGCGACGTGCGCCAGCACGGCGACCGCCTGCCGCACACCGCTTCGCGCTGACAGCAGCAACGTTTCGTTAGGTGCCCGGCTCGGGCGCGAACTGCGTTCCGACAGGCCGGGTGCAGCCCGCGAGGGTGACTGCAGGACGGCTCTCAACCCATAAAGCGAACTCGTAGTACTGCGGTTCGGTCGTCGACAGATCCAGCACGACATAGGCGAGGCGATCTGGCCAATCGGGATTCTCAATGGGCACGAATCCGCTCCCGTACACGACCCATCCCTTAAGGTCCGCCGCCGCCGCCAATTGTGCCAAGGCATCCTCAGTCGACCCGCGTGGAAGGCGGATCAGTACGGCCGGTCCGCAGGGGAGTGTCGGATAGTCAAATGGCCCAAGCGGACGATATGCAGAGGTCCACGTTTCCTCATTGGCAAGATCCCAATGCTTGGGGATGTCGGGATAAACATCGCGCCAGGTAGCACCGACCGGCAGTGAGCTCACATGCGCTAAGAACTCCACGACGGCTTCTTCACTGCCGGACGCCATTACACCATATGGTGAACTCTCTTCGTCAAGCCCGATGCGACGAAGCTCACGACGAAACCTCTCGACCAAATTAGCAGTGGCCAATTTATCCCTCTGGAAGCGTTGCCGCCTAACGCCTCAGCGTTCTGCTGCAGCGCATCAAATAAAATGCGAGCGCAGCGAGCTTCCGAAACTCGCTCGTCAGCTTCAGCGCACGTTAGGGCGCACGGTCACATGCAGGGCCGGCCCGCGCGAACGGCGGCACGGCACGCCGCCGGTGTGGGAAGGCCGTGTCGCTCCAAGCGAACATACAGCGAGTCCGCGAACCCCGCACGCACGAGGGCGGTCACGTCGGCACGAGCGAACTCCATCCGCGCGAGCCGCAACGCCACCGGTCCCGCCGGAAGCGCGACACGCGCACAGCCGTCCGCTTTCGTACGCGCGGTATCCCCGCCCTTCACGCCTTGCACCAACACATTCGCGACGGCGGTGTCACGAGGGAATGCGGTAGCGCACACGATCAGCAGCCCACGGGCGCCGAGGGCCGGCGTCAGCGTATCGGCGCGTACATATCGTACGGCACTTGCCACCACCGGCACTGGCGACGCGCTCGCGCAGGCGAGGAGGCTGAGCAGGACGGCGATCTTGCCTATCCCCGCTGCCGCAGCACGTGGATCGATCATTTGAGACACGATCTCATAATCGCTGAGAAAATTGAAGTGCGCCCTAACGCCCCACGTTCTGCCGCGGGGCAGGATAACAATGCGGCAGGCGAACGGAGTGAGCCAGCCGCCCTCCTTTGTTTAGCCCCGTCGGCAGCAGCGCCTCGTTAGGCACCAGATCCGTGCGTGATGATTCACTTTGCACTGAGCAGCTCCACCAGAGAGCCACCGTCGGGGAAGCGCACATCGTGTATCCGCCAGCCGTGTGGAGTGACGACCACTTGGTAGGTGAGTCGGACGACCTCTCCGTCCGGCGGCGGATACGACCGGCCGAACGTCACGATGATCTCGGTTGAGTCCGACCCTACCGCGATGCTCAGGCGCTTGGCCTCTGGATCATTCGAGTGCCAGATCGGCGAGCCACTGAGATTGCACACCTCCTTGGTGCGCTCTCTACACCGTCGATCCTGCTCCAGGAGGTCGGCAAGGCGGTCATCGAAGTACCGGGTCAGTACGTCCCGAGGCTCCTCGAGCAGCTTCCGCCGCGCCCGGCCGTCCGCGAAGACGACTTCCCACGCGTAGTCGTGATACAGCTGCGCTACAACCGTTGAGGGGGGCGATGCCGCGGTGCGCGTTGCCCCTGCCGGCGCGCAGTTGACGCCAAGCAAGCACAAGGTGACGAGAGCCAACGTCCGGCGCATTTACCCTCGAGTGTATGTGTGCCTAACGCTGGCATTCTGTTGCAGGGCCCTCCAATAGATTGCAGGCGGCGGCCGGAGGGAGCAAGCCTGTAGTCCTTGAAGGCCCTGGCAACAGCAATGCTATGTTATACCGCTGCCACATGATGCTGCGGACGCTTCACTGCGCCAATATTGACGAGTGAGCCGCCCCGGCTCGTCTTGCCCTCTTTGTGATTGCTTGATGCCTGATCCCCGCACGACCAATCCGCACGCGCAGGCAACCGGCACCGTCTACACGGTCCTCGCTGCCACGGGTTTCGCCGCCGTCAGTATTCTGACCGCGAAAGCGTTGGCTACAGGGCTTACGCTCGCGACGATTCTCGCGTGGCGATACCTCCTGTCCGCGCTCCTCCTGTCGCTTTGGGTCCTCGCCCACACTTACGTGCCCATCCCACGCCGAACGATCCTCGGCTTTGTCGTGGTCGGGGGATTCGGGCAGGCCCTGGTCGTGTACCTCGCGCTCTCGGCGCTTCGCTTCATCCCGGCCGCGACGCTCGCCTTCTTGTTCTACACGTATCCCCTGTGGGTGACAATAGGCCAAGTGCTGCGCGGGGCGGAGCGCGTCGACCGTCGACAACTTGCGGCCCTCACTCTCTCGCTCGCGGGCATCGTCACCATGGTCGGGGGCATCGGGGTGGACGGCACCGATTGGCGGGGCGTTGCGCTCGCCCTCGGGGCGGCCCTCCTCTATGGCGCGTACATCCCGATCTTGCGCACGCTCCAGGCCGATCATCCCGTCGCGCCGTCGTCCGCGCTGGCAAAGCTGGGCGCGGCGACCGCCTTTCTGGTGGGCAGCATCGTGAGCCACTCGTTTTCGTGGCGACTGTCGGGCGAGGCGTGGCTGACGATTTCGGCGCTCGCGGTCGGGAGTACCGTCCTCCCCAGCGTGTTCTTCGTCTTGGGCCTGGTGCGACTCGGTGCGACGCGGACCGCGATCGTGTCCACCGTCGAACCGTTTCTCACCGCACTCCTCGCCGCGATCTTGCTCGCGCAGCCACTCACGGGCCGCACCCTGCTCGGCGGCGCGCTCATCGCGACGGCGATGCTGCTCCTCCAACTCCGTGGCACAGCAGAGGCGTAAGCAGCACGACGCGTAGGGCTCGCGACGCGCACGGAGCGTACGGGCCGTGCCGGACCAGCAAGGCTCAGGGTACGCCATCGCTCGTTAGCGGTATAACGCATGAGTTAAGCTGCGGGCGAATCAATTCGGCGAGCGAAGCGAGCAGTCCATGAATCGCCCGTCAGCTTCAACGTTCGTTAGGCGACGGGGCGCGGCGCCAAACGAGTACGGGGCCAACGGACGTGGGTCGTCCGTTCGCATCTGTAATGACTCGCAACTCAACCTCGTTGGGAGAGATGAACCGGTAGCCGCGGACCAGCTTTCGGCCGACCCAGTCGGGGGACATCGCTCCCTGCACGGTGTGCGTGACCGTGTGTGCCAGAGTGTCGAGCACATAAGTGCCGTAATATGTCGTCAGGCCCGCAAATTGAGTGCGCGCTGCATCTGCGCTTACTGAGTCCCACCGAACGCCGACTGACGGACGGCGTGTGTCATAAAGCTGGGCGGACATGAAGCCGGCTTCCGTGTAAATGATGAGCCCAGCAGGCTTGTCATCCCACCACGGATGCGCGCCACCACTGGAATCGGGCAGCCGGTAGCTGGTCAGCTGCCACTCACCTATCAGTGGCGATTGGAACGGAGCCCGCTCTTTCGCGCAGCCTGCCGCTAGTACCGAACCAATCACAACAGTCTTGAATGCGCGGCGCATGGCAGCTGACTTTGAGAGGGTATACGTGCGTTGCCTAACGAGTATTAGCCTGCAGCCGATCACTGCAGCCAGCGCGTTATACAGCGGATTTCTGCAGTCTAGTCCACAGCACTTCGCGTCGATGGCATAGTCGGATGTCATTGCCAAGGCGTTGCTTACGCCGCACAAACGCAATTGGGTGCCCCGATTTAGACTGCAGAGAATGCAGTCTAACGTTCCGCCGCGCCGAGGATCGCGCAAGCCCATATGACAATCGAGGCAACCAGGGCGTCTCCGCCCGGTTGCCTCGATGGTCTTGCATGCCTCGGTTGCCTCGGCTGCCTTCGTGCGATCGGTTCCCAACCGCTACGACCGCATCACGACCTACCGGTGCATCAAATACTCCAGCACGTCAAAGCGCGTCACGATCCCCTGCACCACGCCATCCTTGCGCATCAGCACCGCGCGGTTCGACTTCGACAACAGCTTCGCCACACTCTCCACCGGCTGATCGCTCTCCACCGTGGGGAATGGCTGGTCCATCACATCGCCCACGCTCTTGTCGAGCGTCTTGGGGTCCGCGAGTGACTGCGAGGTGAGCTGGCTCTCCGCCACGCTCCCCACACACACCGCGCCGTCCATCACCGGCACCTGACTCACGTTGTGCAGCGCCATCAAACGAATGGCCTGCCGCACCGTCGCCCCCGTCGTCACACTCACAATGGCCGGCGCGCTGGCATCCTTGTTCCCCAGCACACTCTCAATGCTCGTGTGCGGCGAATCGAGCAGCTGATTCTCGCGCATCCACTCGTCGTTGAACACCTTGCTCAGATACCGCTCGCCGGTGTCGCACAGGAATGTCACCACTAGCGCCTCAGGATCATCGAGCCGACGCGCCACCGTGAGCGCCGCGTGCGCAATCATCCCCGCGCTGCCGCCCACAAAAATGCCTTCTTCGCGCGTCAGCCGGCGCGCCATCGTGAACGCATCCTTGTCGCTCACCGAGATGAACTCGTCCACCATGGCCATATCGAGCGTGGCCGGCACACAGTCCTGCCCCACCCCTTCCACCTTGTACGGCGCGCCCGTGGGATGGCCTTCCCCCTTGGTCCGCCACAACTCGGCCAGCACGCTCCCCTGCGGGTCGGCGGCGATGATCTTGATCTTGGGGTTCCTGCTCTTGAGGTAGCGCGCTACACCGGTAATGGTGCCACCCGTGCCCGCGCCAGCCACGAAGTGCGTAATGCGCCCCTCCGTCTGCTCCCATAGCTCGGGACCCGTGGTAGCCACATGCGCCGCCGGGTTGGCCGGGTTTTCAAACTGCCCCGCCAGCACCGCGCCCGGCGTTTCGCGCACAATACGCTTCGCCATCTGCACGTAATTCTGCGGATGATCGGGGGGCACGGCGGTGGGCGTAATGATCACTTCGGCCCCGAACGCCTTGAGCAGGCGCACCTTCTCCTGGCTCATCTTGTCGGGCATCGTGAAAATGCAGCGGTACCCCTTGAGCGCGGCGGCAATGGCCAGCCCCACTCCGGTATTGCCGCTGGTGGCTTCCACGATCACGCCGCCCGGCTTGAGCGTGCCCGCCGCCTCGTGGGCCTCAATCATGGGCATGCCAATCCGGTCCTTCACGCTGCCACCCGGATTGAAGAAATCCGCCTTGCCATACAGCGGCGTACGGATTCCACGGGCTACCCGCGACAACCTGATGAGCGGCGTCCAGCCAATCGTGTCGAGGACGCTGTCATAGGGGCGGCGGTGCCGCACGTGTTCCTGCTGAGAAATATCGACGGAGGCCGTCACGTCACTGGGGAGAGAGGTGGGCATAACCGGCGCTGGACCAGCGCCGCTACAACGTATCGCCCGCGGGCATCCGGCCGTCCGGATGCCGAAAATGCACGGGATACAACAGCGAGACGGGAATGGGGGTCCCGGCACGACGCGCCGGGCGGAACCGCAGCTGCGCTGCCCCCGCCACCGCCGCCGAGTCGAGGGCGGTGTGACCCGAAGGCTGCACCACCCGTGTACTGTCAGACACCACACGACCGTCCGCGTCCAGAAACAGCCGCAGCGTCACATTGCCCTCGATCCGCTGCAGATACAACGACACGGGATACCGGAAGGGCACATCCTCGTTCAGCATCTGAGGGCGCTCATCCGGCATGGCTGAGCTGGCACCAAACCACCCACCACCTGGACGGGCGATTCGCGCGCGCTCGGAACAGCCAAGCACCGTGAGGGGAATCAACAGGGCAGGCATCAGAGATGGCAATCGGTGAACGATCCTGCCCGCTCGCATGCCGCAATGTACACCGGCACCCTTCGCATCGCTCCGCACCACCGCCTCCCCTCGCACTTGTCCGCGCAGCCTCCATCTTTCGCCTCCAGCTGCGTTTTCTGCCCGCTCCTTTTTCGCGTCACCCAATGCGCCCGCTGCCTTCCGTAGTCTCCCGCGTCTCACGTCACACCGCCCTGAGCAGTCTTCTGCTCGGCGCGTTGGCCTTTGGCGCCTGCAAGTCCAGCGACGGCAGCACCGGCCCTGGCCCTACGCCCACATTGGTTCGGGCCCAAACGGGTGATCTCCAGACCGGGGTAGCCGGGGCGGCGCTCCCAACCACGCTCAGCGTGCTGGTCACCGACAAGGACAGCAAACCGGTGTCCGGACGACGGGTAGACTGGGATGTGGGCGTAGGATCGGGCACCGTCTCCCCCGCCAGCAGCACCACCGACTCGCGTGGTGTGGCCACCACCACCTGGACGGTAGGCACCACGGCCGGGGTGGCCCGGGTAAGCGCTCAGGTGAACGGGGTGAACCCGGCCAGCTTCACCGCCACCGTCTTGCCCGGCCCGGTCGCCGCCATCATTACCACCCCCGAAGCGGCCTTTCTGGGCGTGGGCGATACGCTCCGCCTGCGCGCGTCGCTGCGTGACCAATTCGGCAACGACATCGTGGGGCAGGCCATTACCTACGCGTCGCTGGATGTCGCCGCCACCGTAAACAGCGGCGGGCTCATTACCGCCGTGGCGCAGGGCAACGCCCGCATTGTCACCAGTGCCTCTGGCCGCGCCGACACGGTGCCGGTGAGCATCGGCCCCGCCGGATCGGCCCCCTGTGGCCCCACCACGCCTCGCACACTCGCCCTGGGCGAAGTGATCAATCCGGTGGCCGGCACCAGCAGCCTCACCGCCTGTCTCGCCTCGCCAGTGGGCGTACTCAGCTCCGAATACGCGCTCACGCTCATCTCCACCGCCACCTCGTTCGGCACCACCACCATTGCCGACGTGCTGGGCATTGGCACCAACGGCCCGCTGTCGGCCGCGCTCGTCAGTCCGCTCCCCGGCTCGGCCACCGTGCCACTCGCCAGTGGCGTCACCTTCAGTAATGTCCTGTCGCCAACCGAACAGTTCGAGCAGACGCGACGGGCCATCGAACGCCGCGAGCTGGAACCCCTCGTTGCCGATGCCCGTGACTGGCTGCCGGTCACCCGGCAGCGCGCCGCCCTCACCGCCGTCAGCGTGGGCGACGAAATCAAGCTCAACGCCAACGCCAATCTCGCCTGCAGCAGTGCCGACACGCGCACGGGTCGTGTTGCCGCCGTGGGCACCCGCGCGCTCGTGGTAGCCGACAAGGAAAATCCCTCCGGCGGCTACACCGACGCCGAGTTTGCGAGCATTGCCGCCACGTTCGATACGCTGGTGTTCCCCATGGACACCGCAGCCTTTGGGGCACCGTCCAACATCTCGCAGTACGGCAAGATCATTCTGTTCTACACGCGTGCCGTGAACGCCCTCACGCCGCAGGGCGCCGGCTTCACCATTGGCGGGTTCTTCTTCGCACGCGACCTGTATCCCAAGACGGCACGCAACGGTCTCCCCGCCTGCGCAGCGTCCAACGAGCAGGAGATGTTCTATCTGCTCGTCCCCGACCCGGACGGCGCCGTGAACGGCAACCGGCGCGCCAAGGATGCGGTGACGCGACTCAACCTCACCACCATCGCGCACGAACTCCAGCACCTCATCAACGCATCGCGCCGCATTTATGTGAACAGCGCCCCCAACAGCACCGAGCAGGTGTGGCTGGACGAAGGGCTGTCACATGTGGCCGAAGAGCTGCTCTACTTCCGCGTGAGCAACTACAACTCGCGCCAAAATCTGGTGCTCACCGACGTCAACGGCACGCGGGCCGAGCAGTTCAGCAACTTCGCGTCGCAAAACTTCTCGCGCTTCTACAACTTCCTCATTGCGCCGGAAACCAACTCACCGTACGCGCCCAACGATTCACTCGGTACGCGCGGCGCCATCTGGAACTTCCTCCGCTTCGCGGCCGCCCGGCAAGGCGCCAGCAACGAAGCGTCGTTCCTGCGACAGCTGGTGAACTCCACCAGCACCGGCGTGAACAATCTGCAGCAGGTGCTCTCAGGCGGTGCCTTCGCCGATTATCTGCGCGACTGGACGATCTCCCTCATTGCCGACGACTACTCGGCAGCCACGCGCGACGGACTGGGCACACAGTACACCAACCCGGCCTGGAGCTTCCGCAGCATTTACCCCGGCCTGCGAATTGGCACCAGCCAGCCACTGGGTGTCTATCCCATTGCCACGCGCTCGCTGCTCAGCAACAACCCGCAACGCATCTCCCTCGCCGGCGGCACCAGCAGCTACATCCGCTTCAGCGTTCCCGCCGGCCAGCGTGCACTCATTTCACTCTCCAGCAACGGCGCGTTGCCACCCGGCACGTTGCGCTACGGCATTGTGCGGTTGCGCTGAACGCTCTTCACCTCCACAGCTCCCCACCTCCCTCGTTCTGGTACGTGCCAGATGGGAGGTGGTGGTGAGGTGAAGAGGTGGAGAGAACTGCCACTAGCGCGCCTTGAGACGGATCTCGTACAGCTTGGGCCACAGCTTGCCGGTCACGTAGATCTTGTCCGTGGTCGGGTGGTACGCGATGCCATTCAACACATCTTCGTTCCCCGCACGATCGAGCGTGGGCAGAATCCCCACCAGATCAATCCAGCCCGTCACGTTGCCGGTGGCCGGATCAATGCGCGCAATGGAATCCTTCTGCCACACGTTGGCCCAGATCTCGCCCTTCACCCACTCCAGCTCGTTGAGCTGTGACACCTGGTTGCCGCGGTCGGTCACCGTAATGGCCTTCTGCGCGGTGAACGTTTTGGGATCGCGATAAATGAGCGTGTTGCTGCCGTTGCTCATGATCAGCGACGTACCGTCGGTGGTGAGCCCCCACCCTTCGCCATCATAGCTGAATTCGCCGGTGCGCTTGAAGGTCTTCCAGTCGTACGTGAACGCCTTGCCACTCGTCCACGTGATCTGGTACAGCGTTTCCCCCAGAATCACGATCCCTTCGCCAAAGTGCGGCTCTTCGAGATCCTGCTGGCGCACCACCTTCCCCGACGTGAGCGAAACCTCGCGAATGTTGGATTGCCCCACCTGCCCCGTGCTCTCAAAGAGCTTGCCGTCGTGCCAGAGCAGCCCCTGCGTGAACGCTTTGGGGTCGTGCGGATATTCGGCCACCACGTCAAAGCCGTAGCCCGGCGTGCGCGGGCCAGACGGCGCTTCCGCAGCGGTCGTTTCAGCCATCGCCGGCTGCTCGCCGTCGCGACAGGCGCCAAAGGCACCAGCCGTGCCAATCAGGCCAGCGGTAGACAACGCGATCATGGCCGCTGAGGTACGCGAGCGCCGACGAGACGAGGGAAAAGACATGGGCATCAGACAACAGGGTTTCTGCCAAAACAGATCGTGCACCAGCCACATGCACCGTTAGCGAGGGGTCTCCACAAACTCGCGCAGCTCCAGCAGCAGCGCCACGAGATCTTTCAGCTGATGGTTCGCATTCAAACCGCTGGGGCTGGGTAACGCCCACAGCCGACTGTTCCCCAACCGCTCCGGCTGCAGCCCCAACGTCGCCTTGGGACGGGCAAAGGCCGAGCGATAGGCGCCAATGCCCAGAAAGGCCACCACCTGCGGGGTGTACTGCTGCACCAGCCGAGCGAGGCGCTGACCGCCCGCTACATACTCTTCGGGCAGCAGCTCCGACGCCGCATTGGTGGTGCGCTCCACCATGTTGGTAATCCCGTACCCCAACGGCAACAGTTCGTGCTCTTCCCACGGCTTGAGCAGCCGCGGCGTAAAGCCGGCCCCGTGCAGCGCCGGCCAGAACCGGTTGCCGGGGCGCGCAAAGTGGTGCCCCAGCGCGGCGGTGTACAACCCGGGGTTGATCCCGCAAAAAAGGACCTTGAGCTGCGGCGCCACCAGATCTGGCACCGTCTTGTGCACGGCGGCAGCGAGGTCGGCTTTGCTGGGTTTGGGCGGCGGTACGATCACGGAGGTAAGCTGAGGGACACCGGGAACCCCGGCAATCCCACTTATATCCCGCCCTCCCATGCGCTTCGCCCGTCTGGTTGGTACGTCACTGCTGACCTTCCTTGGCACCGCCTCTGCCACCGCCACCGTTGCCCAGGCGCAGGAACCGGCCGATTGGCGCGACGGGCTCAACTTTCACACCTTCTCCATTGCGGCCCTCGACCCGCGCACCGGCGAGCTGGGCGTCGCGGTCACCACCCGGGTCTCGTGCGTGGGCAACGGTGTGCCCTGGGTGCGCAAAGGCGTCGGCGCCGTGGCCACGCAGGCCAGCACCCGCACAGAGTACGGCACCGAACTACTGGATGCCCTGCAGCGTGGCGAGGCGCCGCAGGCCGCGCTCACCCGGCTGCTGGCCGCCGACAGCGGCTTTCAGCAGCGACAGGTGGCCGTCATTGCCGCCAACGGCCAGTCGGCGCAGCACACCGGCACCCGCCCCAATGCCTGGGCCGGTCATCGTTCCGGCCCGAACTACGTGACTCAGGGAAACATCCTCGTTGGCCCCGAAGTGCTGGCGGCGGTCGCCAAGAGCTTTGAGGCCAGCGAAGGCACCCCTCGCCATCTGGCCGACCGACTCATCGATGCCATTCAGGCCGGCTTCGACCTGGGCGGTGACAAACGCCATGGTCTCCGCACCTCGGCCGCCGTGGTGGTCACCGACCCGCGCCCCGGCATGTCGCGTCGCACCGACGGCCAAACGGCCAGCATCAACATCTGCGAGCACCCCGACCCGATTGGCGAAATGCGCCGCGTCTACAACACCGTCTCGCAAACGCTGGGCTATCGCACCCTGCAGCAATACGCGGGCGGCGATGTGGTGCAGCTCAAGCTCATGCTGCACACCCTGGGCTTCTACCGCAGCGGCGAACCGTTCAACCTGCGGGCGCCCGACGCGTCGCTCTTTGGTGCCGATGCCGTGGCGGCGGTTGATGCGTTCCGCGCCAGCGAGAAGATGGGGACCCCCACCGTGGGTGGCTCACCGGCCGGTCTGGTCGATATGGAAACCGTGGAGCGCCTGTGGGCCGCGCTCACCCGCGCCGGAAAGGCCGACGCGGTACGTCAGCAACTGCTCGACATCACCATGGTGCGCCGGTAACCACCGGCACCCAGCAGCAGCAACGCCGCTGCGCGCTATTCCTCGGCGCCGCGCTTGAGCGCGGCCAAGGTGGTCAGCGCTTCCAGCGGCGTCATGCTGTCGGTATCGAGCGCCGATACCGCCGCCTTGAGACGCGTGGCCGACGCATCCACCGGCGCCGCCGGTGCCTCGCCAAAGAAGCCCAGCTGATCGGCGTGCAGCTGGTGCTTCATGCGCGGCCCGCGACGCTTGGTGCTCAGGGGCGCCTGCATGCCGTCGGCGGTGAGACGCGCCGCCATCTGCTCTCCCTCGCCTTCCAGCAGCGCCAACACTTCCTTGGCGCGCGTAATGACCGGCGCCGGCAAGCCGGCCAGACGCCCCACTTCAATACCGTACGACCGGTCGGCGCCGCCGGGAATGAGCTTGTGCAGAAAGAGCACCTGGTCACCCACTTCGCGCACCGCCACCGTGAAATTCTTCACGCCGGCCAGTTCGTTCTCCAGCTGCGTGAGTTCGTGATAGTGCGTCGCGAACACCGTCTTGCAGCCAATGGCGTCGTGCAAATGCTCACTCACACTCCACGCAATGGACACGCCGTCGTACGTGCTGGTGCCGCGACCAATTTCGTCGAGCAGCACCAGTGATCGCTTGGTGGCCGTGTGCAGAATGGCACTCGTTTCGCTCATCTCCACCATGAAGGTGGATTGTCCGCGCACCAGATTGTCGCTCGCCCCCACGCGCGTGAACAGCCGGTCCACAATGGGCAGGCGCGCGCGCCGAGCAGGCACGTAGGCCCCCACCTGCGCGAGCAGCTGAATGAGCCCCACCTGACGCAGAATAGTGCTCTTGCCGGCCATGTTGGGCCCCGTGAGCACAATGAGCTGCGCGTCGCTGGTGAGCAGCAAGTCGTTGGGGATGAACTTTTCGCGCGCCATCATGCGCTCCACCACCGGATGCCGACCGGCCACGATTTCCATATCGTAGTCGTCGTGCAGCTCGGGGCGCACATACTGCTCACGTTCGGCCACATCGGCAAAACTCGAGAGCACGTCTATGGTGGCCACCCGTCGCGCCACCACCTGCCAGCGGGCAATGGCCGCGCCGGCGTCGCGCCGCAGCGCCTCGAACAGTTCCCGCTCGCGCGTTTCAATGCGGTCGGCGGCGCTCAGGACCTTTTCTTCGTACTCCTTGAGCGCCGGCGTCACGTACCGTTCAGCGCCGGTCAGCGTCTGCCGACGCTGATAGTCATCGGGGACGAGATGTTTGTTGGCGTTGGAAATTTCGAGGAAATATCCAAACACCTTGTTGAAGCCCACCTTGAGCGAGGCAATGCCGGTGCGTGCCCGCTCCTGCTGCTGAATGGTGGCAATGGCATCTTTGCCACCGTCGCGCAGCGCCCGCAGTTCGTCCAGATCGGCATCTACGCCAGGAGCAATGGTGTCTTCGTCGCCAATCATGAGCGGCGGACGCGCCACCAGCATGTGCGTGAGCTTCGCGGCGCAGTCGGCGCCGTCGTCCCAGTGCTGCAGCATGTGCGCCAGTTCGCCACCCTGCGAGCCCCCCTGATTGGCGTGCGACAAGACATCGCGCACCGCCTTGGCCACCTGCGGCAATCGGGCCAGCGAATCACCCAGCGCGCGCAGTTCGCGCGGCGTAGCCCGACCCGCCGCGGCTTTGCTGGCCAGACGCTCCACATCACGCACGCCATCAAGCGCCTCGCGCAGCGCCGTGCGTCCCACCGGGTCACGCACCAGCACCGTAACCGCATCGAGCCGCTGCTCAATGGCGCCGCGCTCCAGCAGCGGCGCCAGCAACCACGCACGCAACAGACGCTGCCCCATGGGGGTGGCCGTGCGATCGAGCACCGACAGCAACGTGCCCGCCACTTCACCACCGCGCAGCGACTCCACCAACTCCAGATTGCGTCGCGTCATTTCGTCGAGCGGCATGATGCCGCCGGGGCGCTCCACCAGCGGGCGCGCCAAATGCGGCAACCCGCCCGGTTGCAGCTCGCGCAAATAGCGCAGCAACGCACCAGCCGCACCCACCGCGGCCCGGTCGTCGCTCCCCAGTCCGAATCCTTCCAGACTGCGCACGTCGAACTGCCGCGTGAGTTCGTCGGCGGCCAGCTGCGCATCAAACTCCCACCCTTCACGATGCGTGACCAGCGCGTTGTCCACCACACTCAGCGCCGCATCCAGCTCCGGCTGCGTGGCGTTGCGCACCAGCAGCAATTCACGCGGCGCCAAACGGGCCAGCACCGCCGGTGCGTCGGCCAGCGTGACAATGAACAGGCGCAGCTCACCGGTGCTGAGGTCCGCCGCCGCCACACCAATCTGGTCACGCGCCGCATCCCGCGACGTGTCGCGCCCCATGGCCACGGCGCACACGTAGTTGGCCCGCGATCCATCCAGCAGATCGTCGGCAAACACGGCGCCGGGGGTAATGGTCTCCACGACTTCGCGCTTCACCAGCCCCTTGGCCAGCTTGGGGTCTTCCACCTGCTCGCAGATGGCCACGCGATACCCCTGCCCCACCAGCCGGCGCAGATACTCCGCCGCCGCTTTCACCGGAATACCGGCCAGCGGCACTTCGGCGGCGCCGCCGTTGTTGCGCGACGTGAGCGTCAGCCCAATTGCCCGGGATGCCACCTCGGCATCCTCGTAAAACATCTCGTAGAAGTCGCCCATCCGGAAAAACAGAATCGCATCCTGATGACGCGCCTTGATCTCCCGGTACTGCTGCATCAACGGGGTGGCACTCCCACTCACTTCGCGATCTCCGCGACAAAGCCCGCCAGTCCCTGCTTCTTGAGCGTCGCCAGCGCGGCATTCGCCTGCGCGCGCGTGGCGTAGTAGCCGGCACGCACACGGAACGGTTTCACGTCGCCGTCCACGCGCGCCTCAATACCACGCGACTCCAGACGCTTGGCCGATCGCTCCGCTTCGTCGCGCGTGTCGTACGCCGCCAGCTGCACGCTGAACTTGGCGTTCGCGGGCGCCGCGTCTTTGGCGGCCACGTCGGCGTTGGGAGCCGTATCGCTCTTGTTGGCCGCAGCGGGGGTGGCGGCTGGATTGGCGGCCGGCGTGGCTTTTTGCGCTGCACCCGCCGCCGGCTTGGCGCCGGCCTTGGCAATGAGCGCGCGATCGACTGTGGCACACTGCCGCCCCATCTCTTCGGCCTGCAGCCGCAGTTCCCCATCGGGCACACCGGTGGCCGACGCCTCCGCCAACGCCACGCAGGCACGCGGCAGGTCGCGCTCCGCCACGTAGCTCTTGGCAATCCACAACTGGCTGCGCGACGTCGCCGCACCGGCGGGATACTCGCGCACCACACGCGCGAAGTACGTGCGCGCGTCGGCGGGATGGCCACGCAGCATTTCCAACTCGCCAAGTCGCACCAGCGCCTCGGTGGCGCGCGCCGACAGCGGCACCTCAATGATGAGCCGCTTCCAGTCACGCTCGGCGTCGCCCACGCGTTCCGCCAACGTGGCGCGCCAGAAGAGGGCTTCGGCCAGATCGTTGCTGGAGGAACCCGCGGCACTCACGAGCGAATCGAGAATGGCGCGCGCTTCCGCGCCGTTGCCGTTGTCCACGAGCTGACGGGCGCGGCTCACTGCGCCGTCCATGGCGGGCGACACGGTTGCCGGCCCCTGTGCGTGAGCAACGCTTGGCGCACCCAGTAACAGCAACGACGCACCGAGAGCCGCGTGGCGTACCGAACGAGGCGTGAACGAATGCTTCATGCGGCTTTCCGCGTGCGCGTTGCGCACAATGCCAGCACCAACGACATCAACACCTGCTCTTCAGAGGAAACCCGCGAATCCTTCAAGGCCATATCCGTTTCCAGGAGCAGCGCCAGCGCGCGCTGACACGCGTCCGCACTCCATCCGTCAGTGACTTTGGTCCATGCCGAAGAGGCTTCGCTCCACGGACGTCCGGGATAGCCCCCGGTTTCTTTGAGGAAGGTGAAGAACTCCGACGGCAATCGATTGGTGGGAATGCCGGCATCACGACGCGCCCGCCCGAAGCTCAAGGCAAACGCCTGCGTGGTGAGCATCATGACCACCTGCACCGCGCTCATCTTGGGTTGCGCGAGGACGTGCCCCACCAGGCTTACGGCGGTCTTGGCGTCGTGCCGAGCCACAGCGTCCAGCAAGTCGGTCACGGTTTCACCGCGCCGCACCCCCACCACCGCTGATACAGCGTCCACGTCCACCATGGCGCGGGCGCTCTGGCTGGCCTCCGCATCGTGCGCCCCAAGCACGTAGCTGGCGCACTTGTCCAATTCGGCCGCCAGCAAATGGAGATCGTTGCCGACCGCCTGCTGGAGCAGTTGCGCCGCATCGTCGTCGATATCCACCTGCAACGTGGTGGTGGCGTGGTGGGCAATCCAGCGGCGAATGCGCTCCGGAGTGAGTGGCGCAAAATCCAGCGACACCGAGGCGTTCATGAGCGCGGCGTCGGGCTTTGTCCCGGTGGGGCTCAGCAGCAGCAGCAGCGTGTCTGAGGCCGGGTTCTTGAGATAGCGATCAAGCTGTCCGCGCGCTGCTTTCTTGAGCGTTGTGACATCACGCAGCACCACCGCCCGGCGTTCGGCGAGCATGGGCGGCGTGGTGAGCAGACTGGCCACCATTTCGGCGTCCAGATCGGCGGCGCGACGCTGCTCGAGATTGAAGTCGCGCGTGCTGGGGTCGATGGCCGCCGTGAGCAGGTCGCGCACCGCGCCATCCTTCAGATAGTCATCGTCACCGTGCAGGTAATACACCGGTGCAAACTGCCCCGACTGAATCGCGGCCTGAATGACACGCAGTGGTGACGCTTCTTTGGCGGTGGGGGCAGCAGACTTCGGAGGCATCCGGGAAAGATGCGCGGTTCCGGTAACGGCAGCCAAGCCCGATCGCGAAAGGATTCCTTAGCGCAGCTCGGCGAACCGGTATTCCGCGTTCACGAAGCCCACGGGCGCCTCTTCCACGACCATGGCCGCTCCCCACACCGGGTTACCGGTGGCCATGGCCTGCATGAGCGCCGGGTTGATGCGAGGCCGCGGCGAGAAAGCAGCGGGGCGCGAGGCGATCACGGGCTGCATGGCCAGCGTGGGCACGACCTCGTCGCGGAACGCCTGGTAGGCGATAACTCCCAGCACCGCACTCGCGGCAACCGCCACCAGGGCCCGGGTGGGGCGCGGCGAGGCAAAACGGACCGCCGAAGCCGCCGGGGCCATCTCCATCGCCCGAGCTTCACGACATTCGGCCAGACGGGAGCGCAGCTTGGCCTGGAATTCCGCGCTGGGCTCGATGGTTGGCATGCTGTGCACCACCATCAACGAGCGGCGAACGAGTGTATCGTGGGCCGCGCAGCCCTTACACAGCATCACATGATGCTGGGCCTGGGCCATCAGATCACCCGGCAGCGTATCGTCGAGGTACGCGAGGTGGTTTTTGCGGAAGTGCTTGCAGTCCATCGGTCTGTTTCTGAGTCCTGCGAGGGAAGCGTACAGGGCAGCATACCCGTGCTGCCACAGCCGGTTCCGGGGGGTTCCCCGACCGCCAGACGAACTCGGCGATCAGCTACACACAGATACGACGGACTGGACCATTTGGCAATTGGCGGAACGGGCACCGCTAAAAGCACCCCTCAGTTCTTGTCCGTGGTGCTGTTCCGGGAAAACAAAAGGGCACCGCGCAGTCGAGTAGACCACGCGGTGCCCTCTGAAACCCCCAATGGTTCGTTAGCGAACCAACGGCGCAATGATGTCGGCGAAGGCCGTGCGCGCCCGGTTCAGCCGCGACTTCACCGTGCCCAGGTTCACGCCGGTGATGTCGGCGATCTCCTCGTACGACTTCCCTTCCAGCTCGCGCAGCACGAACACCTCGCGGTGGTGCGTAGGCAGCTGCCCCACCGACTGCTCCACCATTTCCCGCAGGTGACGCTTGCGGAAGAGATCGTCGGGGCGCGAGTGCACGTCCTCGAACTGGAGCGGGCGCTCCTCGTCCTCGAACTTGGCCTTGATGGTCTGGAAGAGCACCAGCGGGTTGCGCGAGCGGTTGCGCAGCTCGTTTTTGGCCAGGTTGCTGGCGATCGTGTAAATCCAGGTCGAAAACTTCTTCGACCGGTCAAACCGGCCAATGTGCCGGTAGACACGGATAAACACTTCCTGCACCAGATCTTCGGCACGGTCGCGGTCACCGATGGTGCGGTAGACGAAGTTCAGCAGGCGACCCTGATACCGGTCGACAAGCTCCTCGAACGCCCGCTCCTCGCCACCGAGGAACGCTGACACCACATCTCCATCCTCAAGCGACCGCAGATGCTCGCGCACCGGCACCGCGGGGGTGGTATGGGATGTCAGTTTCGTACGAGCCAGTTCGGCCATGAGTCGAGCCCTCCTCACTACGGTGACGCGAGCCCGAAGACTCACGGTGCCTCGACCAGATGGCCGGACGATCCGGCAGACCATGTCGCTGCACAACAGGGGATAGTGCACGGGGCGTGCCGAAAGGAACCAAATGGAACCTTTCGTCGCAAAACCCTACAGAGCAACTACTTAGGGTTCTGTGCCCCGCGTCACCGCGTCACGCGTATTTTTCTCGACCGTCCAATTTCCGAACATTCTTGTCCGGAAAAGTGGACACCTGTCAGCGTCGTTAGGCGCTGCGCATCCGGAATGCTGCCGTATACAACAGGGCGAGTGCCGTTTTGGCGTCCTGAATCTGCCCCTGCCGAATCATGTCCAGCGCCACCGATAACCGGGTGGGCACCAACTCCATGAATTCATCGGCTTCCCGGTGCGCCTCGCCCGCGACAAGTCCCGTGGCCACAAACAGATGGATCGTTTCATCCGTGAAGCCCGGGGTCGTGAACATGGTGAACAATTGTTCGACACGCTCAGCCGTGTATCCGGTTTCCTCCTGCAATTCCCGCCGAGCACAGGTGGCCGGCGTTTCCCCGGGGTCCAATCGACCGGCCGGAATTTCGTACAAATAGCCCTCGGCGGCGTAGCGGTACTGCCGGATGAGCAGCACCTCCGGGTCCTCCGACGGATCGCCAAGCAGGGGGACCACCGCACTCGCCCCCGGATGCCGAATCATTTCCAGCTTCCCAACCGACCCGTCCGGAAAGCGCACCTCGTCCAGGTCCACCGAAATGATGCGACCGTGGTAGACGCGCTCCCCTCCCACTTTCCCCGTTGTGCTCACCGTGTTTACGCCCGCTTCCTCGTGACCGTCTTGGTCACTGTCTTGGTGGTCTTCTTGACGGTCTTTTTGGTTGCCTTCTTGGTCGCCTTCTTGGTGGCCTTCTTGGCAACCTTGGCCGTGCGCGTCGCATGGCGCTCCGCCACGTGCGGATGTACGACATGCTTTTCGCCAGACGCCTTCTTCTTGCTCGCCCGCACCGGCTTGCGGGGCCGCTTCACATCATTGCCCGCCAGCCATTCACGAATGGTTGGACGCAGATACACCGGAATGCGCAGAATCGTGCCGCGGCACTTCTTCGACCCGCAGCGGCAGGCGTAATAGCGCACATCATCCGGCTCGTACTCGTCCTGCCACTCAAACCGGTAGTCGTACGCGAGCTCCGTTTCCGGCTTGATGGGCTTGATGGCCTTGATGTAGATGTGGCCATTCTCGATTTCCGTTTCGCAGTTGGGCTCGCACGAATGATTGATGAACCGCGCATCGTTGCCGCCAAAGCGCGCGTCCAGCACCGTATCATCGTCGAGCACGAACAGGAACGTGTGATGACGCCCTTCGCTGTCGTCGTAGCGACGGTCGGCTTCCTCGTGCGTGATGCGCTGTCCCCAGTACTCATCCACGATCTGCCCCGTGCGGATGGACTTCACCGCAAAGGCACCGCGCCCCTGAATTTTGGATCGCCGCACTTCGTACAGTTCAGACTTGGGCGGCTTGACCAGCGTCTTGGCGCGGGGAGCTTTTTTCGCAGCAGGCTTGGTCGTGGACTTCTTGGCTGGCGTCACGTAACGAAGGCAGAGAAAGGGTGGCGGCGGAGCAGGGGGGAAGGCACGGCTACCTCACGGTATCACGCCACACGATCGGCGAGATCCTCGTCGAGGGGATCATACACCGTAATGGGCCCCAACCCCAGTGCAGCGATGGGCTCCCGGATGGCCTCCGCGTTGCCCACCACCACCACCTGCAATCGCGCCGGATCCAGGTGGGTCTGCGCCACCCGCAGCACATCGGCCGCCGTGACCGCCGCCACGCGCTCGCGATACGTATCGAAATAGTTGCTCGGTAGCCGGAAGATCTCCACGTTCGCCATGCCACCGGCCACCTCGGCCGTCGTTTCGAACCGAATGGGGAACACGCCCACCAGATACGACACCGCCAGCGAAAGCTCCGCCTCCGACACCGGCGTTTCGCGAATGCGCGTGAACTCGTGCACGATTTCCCGCAGTGCGTCGGCCGTGACCGCGGTCTCCACCGCCGTGCTCACCTCAAACGGACTCGCCGCGCGACGCCAGTCAAACGCCGAGTGGGCCCCGTACGTGTAGGCGTGCTGCTCGCGCAGGTTCAAGTTGAGCCGCGACGAGAAGAGCCCGCCCAGAATGGCATTCATCACCACCACCGGAAAATAATCCGGGTGGAAGCGCGGGATGGCCACGTGGCCCACCCGCACCTCCGACTGCGGCGCGTCGTCCTTGTGCACGAGATGCACGCGCGGCTCCAGATACCGCTGCGCGGCGGGCGGCTCCGTGACCGGCGGTCCCTTGCCACTCCAGTCCCCAAAGTGCGCACTGGCAATGCGCACCGCCTGCTCCACGTCAATGTCTCCCACCAGCATGAGCGCGGTGGCGTCGGGGCGATAGAACGTGTCGTGGTATCGCACCACTTCGTCACGCGACAGCCGTTCAATGCTCTGCTCATCGCCGCCAGCCAGTCGCGCAAACCGCGAGCTGCGCTCGAACAACAGCCGCGAAAAGAATACGTCGGCCAACCCGCGCGGTTCCGCTCGCAGCTGCGCCAGATCCGCGCGGCGTTCCGCCCGCAACCGCTCCAGCTCGTACTCCGGGAAGGCAGGAAAGCGCAACACTTCGGCCAGCACCGCCATGGCATCTTCCACCCGCGAGGACAGCGCCGTCAGCTGCACGATGGCCGAATCCCAGTCGGCGCCGGTATCCAGCGTCGTCCCGAGCATTTCCAGTCGCGTGGTGAGCTCGAGGGCATTCATGGTGCGCGTGCCTTCGCTCAATCCGCGCGTGACCAGCTGCGCCAGCCCTTCGAAGTCCCGCGGATCACGAGTGACGCCCGCTTCCACCACCGCGAGGGTGGTGACCACCGGAAACGCCGGGACGTTCGCCACCATGATGCGCAATCCGTTGGACAGAATGCGCGTTTCGAAATGCGGGAATCGATACGGACGCGGATGACCAGCGCCTGGACGTGGTGGGGCCGGCGGAAATGCGTCGGTTGGTACAGCGGTCATGCAGTGGCCTCGGCGAGTGCCATATCTGTTTCTGCAGGCGGTTCGTCGGCCGGAACAAAGACCAGCAAGACGCGATTGTCGGCACCCAGGCGTTCACGCGCCAGGCGCGACACATCCGCGGCGCTGGTCGCCTGATAACGGGCCACCTGGGTGTTGATCAGCGTGGGATCTCCAAAGTACGTGGCAAAGCGAGACAGTTGATCGGCCCGTTCGGCCGCCGACTGCATGCTCATCACAAAACTCGTTTCAATGAGGGCGCGCGCGCGCGTCACCTCGTCTTCCGTGACACCCGTGGTGGCCATGGCATCCAGTTCGGCCAGCACCGCCGCTTCCAGTTGCTCCACCGTCACCCCAGGGTGCGCGGTGGCATCCACCACGAGCAAGTCGCTCCCCTTGGCCAGATCGTAGGTAAAGGCACTGGCCTGCGACGCCACGCGCTGCCGGCGCACCAGCGACTGCTCCAGACGGCACCCGGTGCGCAGCCCCAGCACCGCCGCTGCCAGACTGGCGGCGTAGTAGCCATCGGTGCCAAACACCGGCGTGCGGCAGGCCACAAACAACCGCGGCAGCGCCACCGCGTCGGGTACCACTTCCCGTCGCGTGTTTCCTAGCGTGGGCGGCACCGACATATCACGCAATGGCGGACGCGCCGTCCCACGCGGAATAGGGCCGTAATACTCCTCGATCAGGCGTACCGCTTCCGCCCGGTCAAAGTCTCCGGCCACCGTCAGCACGGCGTTGTCGGGGGTGTAGTACGTCCGGAAAAAGTCCGCCACGTCATCCAGCGACGCGTCGGTCAGATGCTCCATGGATCCAATCAGCGAGTGATTGAACGGATGTTCCTCGGGAAACGCGAGCGCCGGCAACCGCTCCCACCACGTCCCGTACGGCTGGTTGTCCACCGACCAGCGGCGTTCGTTTTTCACGACGTCGCGTTGCGTGTCCAACTTCTGTTGCGTCATCGCCGGGAGCATGCGCCCCATGCGATCGGCTTCCAGCCAGAGCGCCAACGCCAGTTGGTGCGACGGCAACGTTTCGTAATAGTTGGTGCGGTCCAGCCAGGTGGAGCCGTTCAACGTACCGCCAGCGCGCTGCACCAGCTCAAAGTGTTCGTTGGCCTCAACGTTCGCCGACCCCTGAAACAACATATGCTCAAACAGGTGGGCGAAGCCGGTACGATCCAGTCGCTCGTTGGCCGAGCCGACGTGGTACCACAGATTTACCGCCACGATGGGTGCCGTGTGGTCCTCAGAGAACACCACGTGCAGGCCATTCGGGAGGTGGTAGCTCTCGACGGGGATGTGCATTGGTCAATATTCGGGTGTGTACCAGCAACCCGAAACCCCGGGTGCACGCATTCGCGTTCATGGAGCGTGGCGAATCGGTCACGTTCTGCTCCTCATGCCCGTTCAATTATGTCCACCCGGTCCTATTGCCTTCGTGTCGTCGCCTGCTGTGCCGGCCTCCTGCTGGCGGCGTGCGGCGATGACCCGCAGGTCCCCACCGCCTCCGCGCCGGTGGCAAACGCGACCTTGAGCGGGCGCGTCGCCGTAGTGCTGCAGGAAGCGCCCAGCGTGCGCATTACCGACCAGAAGGGCAAGATCATCAAGGGGCTCCTGGTCCGGTGGCGTGTCACCAGCGGCGGCGGACGTGTCTCCAGCGATACCGCGCGGACTGATGCCAATGGTGTGGCCACATCGGGTGGCTGGGTCCTTGGGACAACGGCGGGCACGCAGACGCTGCAGGCCACCGCCGACGGGATTGCGCCGACCACCTTCACGGCGCAGGCCGCCCCGGGTGCACTGACCAGCCTGCTCGTCGCCGGAAATGCCTCGCCGACGGCACCCGTTGCGACCACACTCAGCACGCTGCCGGCAGTGCGCGCTGAGGATCAATACGGAAATGGCATTCCCGACTTGCCGGTAACCTTCGCCATTACGCAAGGCAACGGCAGCATCACCGGCGCCACGCAAGTCACCAATGCGCTCGGGGTGGCCACCTTGGAGTCGTGGACGCTGGGCACCATCAGTGGCGCGCAGCGTGTGCTGGCCACCGCCGTGGACGCCGGGGCGGGCACCTCGGCGAGTGCCAGCATCAATGCGACGGCGTTGCCGGGTGCCCCAGTGCGCCTCAACAAGATTGCCGGCGACAATCAGCTGGGGACGTTCAACTCGGCGGTGGGTGTGCCGCCGGGTGTGCGCGTCGTGGATGCGTTTGGCAATGGCGTGGGGAATGTGGTGGTGACATTCACCCCCGGGCCCAACTCCGGTACGGTGGCCAACGCCACGGTCACCTCTGATCCCGCCAATGGCACCGCCTTTGTCGGCGCCTGGACCCTCAGCGATGCCACAACACAGACGCTGGTCGCGTCGGCAACGTCGCTCCCCACTGGCGCCGTGACATTCACCGCCACGGCGTCGGCCACGCAGTTTGATATCGACGTACGCTTTGTGGGGAGTGTGGCCAATCCCCTCGTGCGACAGGCGTTCCTGACCGCCGCCGCCAAATGGCGCACCGTCATTGTGGGCGATCTGCAGCGCACCATCGTGAACAGCGCGGCTGGGCTCTGCGACAGCTGGCTCCCCGCTATCAACGAAACCATCAACGACGTGGTGATCTTTGCGCGGGTGGCACCCATCGACAGTGCCGGGGGAGCCAACGGCAACATTCTCGGTCAGGCGGGACCGTGCGCGGTCAACTCCGGAACACGGCTCACCGCGTACGGGCTCATGGAATTCGATGAGTTCGATCTGGACGGGCTGGTCGCTGACGGATCACTCACCGACGTCATTATCCACGAGATGGGGCATGTGCTCGGCATCGGCACGCTCTGGAATTTCAATCGCTCCCTGATGATTGGGGCCGGCGGTAGCGATCCGTTCTTCCAGGGCACGGCGGCACGGGCGCAGTTTGCGGCACTGAACACCGCCACCTATTCCGGGCTCGCCGTCCCCGTGGAAAACTCCGGCGGCGGCGGCACGCGCGACAGTCACTGGCGCGAAAGCATTCTCCGCAGTGAACTCATGACGGGCTTTCTCAACCGCGGCAGCAATCCGCTCAGCCGCATCTCCGTGGGCTCACTGCAGGATCTCGGCTATACCGTCAACTTGGCCGCCGCCGACGGCTATTCGCTCACCGCCGCGTTATACAGCTTCCCTTTTGGCGCCGGCACATCCCGCACCATGCACCGCGACGTCAAAGCGTTACCGCTGTTCTCCATTGACGCCGCTGGTCGCGCATCGCGGGTGCGCCAGGAGTAGCAGCGCCGCGACACGACTCACCCGTCAACTTTTCGCCCGGTCATCTTGAGCCAGAGCATGAGCGCGAGGTCGGTCGGTAACGCCACCGACTCGCGCAGCATGTACTCCAGCACCGCCCCGTTGGCCGAGATGGGGCTGGTGAGCGTGGGCGAGGGCAACGGCGTGAGGCCATTCAGGCGCGCCAGCACTTCCAGACGCAGCATGTGGAAGGGGTCACTCACCAGCAACACGCGCGGGCGGGCACTGCGACCGGCACTGTCCGCCGAAGGCACCAGCGAGTCGCGTCGCGCCAGCAACACCTCTGCCGCGCCCTGAATGGACGCGAGCGACGTTCTCCCCGCCGGCTCGAGCAGCATGGCCGTATTCGGGATGCCCTGTTTCACCAGGTACCGACGCCCGGCGGCGGCTTCGCTGATGAGGTCTCCCGGACGGCGCCCACCGGTGAGCACCACGGCCGGTGCCCGCTCGGCCTGGTAGAGCCCCAGCGCATGATCCAACCGCGACTTGAGCACCGGCGACGGGCGCCCGCCGTACTGCGCCGCACCCAGCACCACAATCGCGTCGGCGTTCTGCGTGGACGCACGGCGTGACCAGCCCGCGATACAGAGCAAGCTGACCAGCCACCCCGCGGCCAGAACCACAACGGCGCGCGAGACGAACTGGACGAAGCGGGGGCGGGGGATTTTGGGTGCCGAGCGTGCCATAGACATCGCCAAACTACGGCATCACACGCCGCAACGGCACCTGAGCCCCCCGACAATTGCCCGGCTACACCGTGACGACCGTGCCGGGTGAAGGGATCTCCACCTGAAAGTTGTCCCCCCGCAGCTGGGTGGCAAACGCTTGCTGGGCTTCAGCTTCGCCGTGAACCAGGTACACCGTTGGCGTGTCCCGTCCGTCGGGGGCGCCAGCGCCGCGGACCTCGCGCAACCAAGTCTGCAACTCGGTACGATCAGCGTGGGCACTGTACCCCAGCAACACTTCCACCTGGGCCGCCAGAGGCACGTCATCCCCGAAAATCCGGAGGGTGGACCGTTCCTCCACGATGCGCCGCCCCAGCGTATGCTCCGCCTGAAAACCCACAATGAGAATCGTGTTGCGCGAGTCGCTGGCCCCGTGCTGCAAGTGATGGAGAATGCGTCCCGACTCACACATCCCCGACGCCGCGATGATGATCATGGGGCCGCGCAAGGTGTTGAGTCGTTTCGACTCCAGAACATCCCGTGTGAACGTCACCATGGGGAAATCGAAGAGATTGGGCGCGGTGCGCACCAGCTCCTCGTTGTGATCGTACGACTCGGGATGCATGGCAAACACCGCCGTGGCATTGGTGGCCAGCGGTGAGTCGATGTAGATGGGGATGTTGGGAATCTTGTCATCCCGACGTAGCGCGTGCAGGTCGTACACCAACTCCTGCGTGCGCCCCACCGCGAAGGCCGGGATGAGCAACCGGCCACCACGAGCCGCCGTTTCGCGTACCACGCGCGCCAGCTGTTCGCGCGCGCCCTCCACGGAGTCGTGATCGCGATTGCCGTAGGTGCTTTCGCAGATCACCACGTCAGCGCCATCGTGCGGCGGCGCCGGATCGCGAATGATGGGGAGCCCCATGCGCCCCACATCGCCCGAAAAGATCAGGCGCTTGAAGTCATCGCCTTCGCGCATTTCCACGACGACCGAGGCACTGCCCAGAATGTGACCGGCCTCGGTGAACCGGGCGCGTACGCCATCGGTGACCTCAAACCACTTGTTGTACGGCATCCCCACCATGCGCTCCTGCGTGCGCGTGGCGTCTTCCATGCGATACAACGGTTCGATGAACTCGTTGCGATGGCGCGCCAGGAAATCCG
The DNA here is from genome assembly GCF_000695095.2 of Gemmatimonas phototrophica. NCBI lineage: Bacteria > Pseudomonadati > Gemmatimonadota > Gemmatimonadia > Gemmatimonadales > Gemmatimonadaceae > Gemmatimonas > Gemmatimonas phototrophica. Next base: position 4,701,538 of record NZ_CP011454.1, read on the forward strand.
CGTCCTTTTCCTGGATATGTGCCGAGTCGGCAAGCATGATGGCGCACAGGTCGCGCGTAGCCGCGGTGGCCCAGATGGAGCCCTTGTACCCCTGTGCGACCAGATACGGCAGACGCCCGGCATGGTCAATGTGGGCGTGGCTGAGAATGATGCCGTCAATCTCCTCCACCGGCACCGGCAGGCGACGATTCTTTTCGCGGGATTCACTGCGGCGCCCCTGGTAGAGCCCGCAATCCAACAGCACCGTGCGCTTGCCTACGCGCAGAATATGGCAGGAGCCGGTGACTTCCTGCGCTGCGCCGGAGAATTCGATCTGCATGGATTGATGCTACACCTCCGAATCGTCACTGGCCAGCAATCCCTTTTCTCCGGGCGGTGGTGCCGCCACGCGCAAACACATCGCGTCGCACAACCGCACGACCTGCCGGTCGGCAATGGTGTAGTGCACGAACAGCCCGGTCTTGCGGCGCCGCACAAACCCGTGGTTGTACAACACCTGGAGATGTTTGGAGACATTGGCCTGACCAAAGCCCGTCACTTCCACGAGTTCATTGACCGTGTGTTCGCCACGCATGAGCGTGCGCAACAGATGAAGCCGCGCCGGCTCGGAGAGCGCCTTGAACCGCTCCGCCACCAGCGGAATAACCGCATCGGTCAGATTTTTCCGACCCATAATACCCTCGAAGTCATAGCATCCATTGAGCCGCACCTGCCGGCACACGATTGCGCGACAGACGCAACCGTATCCGAATGTTACTGCAGGGATTGTTTTACCGGCAGAGTCCCCTGACACGCGGCATTCCGTTCACTCGGCATGGAATAGCTGTGGCACGGGCGGCTCCGGGAGGCATTTTCATTCGGTGTGTCCAATGGCGCCTTTTGTCCCAGCCACGGCGGGTTTGGTGGCACGGTTCCCGCATCGGTGAGCAATCAACGCACCTTCGGGTGCTCACGAGCGGTGGTATGTCCGGTGCGGAGGGGTACCGGGGGTACCACCGTTTCGTGCGCGTTCTCTCCGTTTCGCAGATCGCGTCGGGCCAGCAGCTTCTGCAGCGACTGACGATGCAGACCGAGTGCCCGTGCCGTGCGGGCAATGTTTCCGCCATTCCGCGCCAGCGCAGCACTCAGAAACGCCCGATCAAACTCCCGCAGCGCTCGCTCTCGGGCTTCCACAAAGGGCAGGTCCGCGTTGGCCTCGAGAAAGGCGGTGGAGAGACTGACCCGCGGGGCACTGCTTGCCGACAAACCAGCCGGCAGATCGCAGGCCGAGATTTCGGCGCCATCGCACATCACCAGCGCCCCCTCCAGCACGTTGCGCAACTCGCGCACGTTGCCTGGCCAGTCATACTGCATGAGCGTCTCGCGCGCATCGTCGCCAAGGGCGCGTAACGGCAGGTGATGGCGCTCGGCAAACAGGTGCAGAAAGTGCCCCGCCAGCAACGGAATATCGGACGTCCGCTCGCGCAGAGGCGGCAACGCCAGTGAGATCACCTTCAGACGATAGAGCAGATCCTCGCGGAAGCGACCGTCCATCACCATCTCATCGAGCGGACGGTTCGTGGCCGCAATCACGCGCACATCCACGTGCGTGGATTTGGTGCCACCCACCCGCATCACTTCACCGCTCTCCACCGCACGCAGCACCTTGGCCTGGGCCAGTGGCCCCAGATCGCCGATTTCGTCAAGAAACAGCGTGCCGCCATGTGCGGCTTCAAACAGACCGCCGCGATCCTTCACCGCGCCAGTGAACGCACCGCGCATGTGCCCGAAGAGCTCGCTCTCGACCAATTCCGATGGCAGGGCCGAACAGTTCAACGCCACAAACGGCTTGTTGCGACGGGTGCTTTCGTCGTGCAGCGCCCGCGCCACCAGCTCCTTGCCGGTGCCGCTTTCGCCCGTCACCAGAACGGTTACCCCCGTCCGCCCCACCCGCGAAATCATGCGGAACACCGAACGCATGCTTTCCGTCGTGCCGTACATGCCGCGAAACGAGGGCGATTCGTTTTCGCCGCTCGTCAGGCTGGCCGACGGATGCGCCCGCGGGGTATGGTCCGCTCGGCGCAACATCGTGATGGCTTCAGCGGCTACCACCGGCTGCGCGAGATAGTCCGTGGCGCCACGTTCAAACGCGGGCGATGCGGCCGCAGACATGCCCGGTGCCGCCAGCAGCGCTGTGCGCACCCCGGGATGATGCGCTCGCAGCGCCTCCAGCAGTGCATACGCCGACTCGTCGGGAAGCTGCTGGTCGCACAACACCAGATCCACTTCCGCGCGGCTGATCATCTCCTCCACGCCGGCAGACGCCGCCGCCGTCAGCACATCGCGCCCATCCTGCTCGAAAATTTCGCGCAGCGTCTGCCGCACTTCGGCGTTTGGCGAGACCACCAGAATGCGCTGCACGGCGCGCTCCGGCATGGAACCTGCCACCGAGACGGTCGAATCCATGCGCAGGTGACGTTCGCGCCCACCGGAGGAGCGCGAGGGAACAGACGAACCGCGACCCAGAGGGAAGGGCGTCGATGCCTCGGGAGTGTATAGAGCTACGTTGCTCATATCCGGTCCTTGAAGGATGTCGGCCGAAGCCGGCATCGGGTGGGTGTGCGGCGTATCACCACAGACAAAAACAAAAAGGCGCGAGGCCGCACTCGTGGTGAGTGGGCTTCGCGCCTCCAGCTGAGCGGGACCGATGTCCCGTCCGCCAAGGTTGGATCGTTCGAGCGATCCGCTATGTCTTCCTACCAGTAACCTGGTGGAGCGTTCAAGATTGCAGAGAGATCAGTGGACCGCAAGGGTGGAAACTCCCTTGCGGTGATGGAATGCACACTTTGTGCACAACATGTGCACAACTCGTTCGTGTACTGATGCGGATGGTGACCGTTGTCACACGTGCTTGAGGAGCAGCTCAAGCTTGTGCCGCAAATCGCCCAGTGTTTTCGACTTGAACGCGCCCTTTGTTTCCTCCAGTACCGCAATCGTCTCTTCCAGCGCGGCTTGCAACTGCGCACCGCGTGGACAGTTGATGAGCTGGCACGGGTGCGCATCCGGTAGCGGCTGACCGGCCAATGCTCGCCCCAGTTGTTCCAGATCGGTGAGCGAGCCCATCACGTTGCGCAACGTCAAGGCGAGAAACGAATCCACACCAGTGCGGGCGTCTCCCGCGGCCGCTAACGGCAATGCGCCTGGCACCGCCGGCGGCTCAAACTGCTGACGGTATTCGCGCAGTCGGGCCTCCGCCGTCTGCATGGCCTGGTACGAGCGAAACCGGGCCACCGCACTCGACACACGCTTGAGCAGCTCCGGAAAGTGCACGGGTTTTACCAGATACGCCGCGACTGGCAGCTCGATGGACGCCACCGCCGAGCGCACCGACGGAAACCCGGTGATGATGATGATGGGTAACCCGCCACTCACATGCGCCACCTGCTGCACCAGATCAAGATCCGCGTTTCCCGGCATCTCGAGGTCGGTGATCAGCAGATCGTACGTCGCGGCGGTGATCGCCTCCAACGCACCAGCGGCGTCTTCCACGGTATCCACTGTATACCCTTCCCGCCGCAACAGCTCCGCGGTGGATGCGAGATAGGTGGGTTCGTCATCGGCAATCAGAATGCGGCCGCGACTCATCGTAGTACTCCAGTATCCAGAGGGATCATCGGTAATCGCACTTCAAATTCGGTTCCACCCAACGGACGGCCATGCACCACAATGCGGCCGCCCACCGCCAATACCGACTGACGCACCAGCGCCAGCCCAATGCCCATGCCACCGGTCTTCATGCTGCGATCCTTCGTGCTGAAGAAGGGATCGAAGATCCGTTCGAGGAGGGCGGGGGGAATGCCGGGGCCTTCATCAGCCACGCGCAGGACACACTCCTGCTCTTCCTGCACGGCACACACCGTGATCGTACCATGGGCCGGCGACACATCCATGGCGTTCTGCACCAGATTGTAGAGCGTTTGGCGCAGGAGCGCGTCGGGAACCGGTACCATGGTGGGGGCCCGCGACATGTCCGTCACGATGCGCACCTGCCGACCGCGATTCACCTGCTCCAGAAAGCTCACCGCATCACTGACCGCGAGAATGACCGACGATTCGGCCACCATGGTCTGATCCGGGCGATAGGTCTCATACAACTGACGGGTCACGGCGGCGATTCGCGCGATCTCCCGCTCAATGGCGCCCACGAAACGATAGTGCTGGTGATCGGTGGGAATGGCGCCGCGAATCAGCAGAAAAGCGTTCTGAATGCCGGCGAGCGGATTGTTGATTTCGTGGGCAACACGCGCGGCCAGACGCCCCATGGTGGTGAGGGCACTGATTTCGCGCAGCGACTCCTCCGCCCGCTTGCGAATGGTGAGGTCACGCCCTTCGACGATCACCTGCGTCACACGCCGGGCGCTGTCCAGGAGGGGTTTCAGTGAAAAGTCCATCGTGAGCGCCCGGTCGCGTCCGCGGCCCAGCTCCACTTCAAAGCGTTGTGTTTCCCCGGCCAGCGCGCGTTCGAAACGGTCGCGCACCCGCTCGCCGGTCACGGCGTCGTCATCCCACCACGGCGCCCGCCAGAACGTCAGTCCCGTCAAGGCGTCGGGCGCACGGTCGGCCAACTCCCCGGCCGCCCGGTTTGCTTCCAGCACCGTGCCGGTATGGTCCAGCAACAGCTGCACCTGAAAGGCGGTGTCAAAGACCGCGCGAAAACGCTGCCCTTCGTCGAGCGCTTGCTGCCAATTGCGCCGCTGCAACCAGAGCGTCAGCGCGAGCAGCACCGACACCACCAGGCCAAGCGCCAGCACCACATCCGGCAGTGGTGAACGTGCCAGCCCCGTGCGCTCTGACACTTCCACCGACAGTCGGCGAGCACCCAGCACCAAAGGCGCGCGGAAGATCATCGCCGCCGACGCCTCGCTTCCCTGCTGCAGCAACACAGTATCCGCTGCCAGGACGCGGAGAGAAAATTCCCCGCTGGCATCGTCCGTAAACAGGCGGATCATTTCCACTTCGTCGATCAACCCGACCAGGACCGTAGGGCCCCGGAACGGCGAGAGCACCGGTAACCAGAGTGCGAGTCGCCACGGCCCGGCCAGAAGCGTGGTGCTGTGCGCCGTGAACATGCTGTCGCGTCGCACCGTGGAGCGCCGTACGTATGCCTGTAGCGCGGCCAGCACATCCGGGGGAACCACCTTGGGTGACGCCGAGCGCAGCAGCGCGCCGGTGGAATCGAGCCAGAGAATGTGGCGCAACCCATCGGTCTCAGTGATGAGGCGCGGGAGGCTGGTGCTCCACATCGGATCCTCATCCGTCCGCGAGGCCGTGAGATACGCCGCACCGCGCCCCACGGCACGTTGAATGGAGCGGAACTGGCGCTGTGCGGCGCGATCGATGGCCTCGGCCGTGATCGCCGCGCGCGCCCGCAACTGCACCGCTTCGCGAGCCATCAGCGCCTGCCAGAGCACCATCACCACCAGCCCCGAGCTCACGCCGGCAAGCACCGGTGCCCAACGAGGTGGGGCCACACTGAGTTGCTCGCGTCGGGACACACGGTCGAGCAACGCCGTGCCCAAGGCGAGGGCGGCGAGCAGGGAATGCAGTGGTGCCCGCAGCGGCTGTACGGTGGTACCATCCACCAACCCGGCCAGCTGCGCCGTGAAGAGCACACCGGCCGTCGCGACCTGCAGCGAGGCCAGACCGCCAATCATCAGCAGCGTGTGTTCACTCTGCCGGTCACTCGCCAGCAACAGCAGGGCGACGGAATAAAAGACAAAGAGCACCGCCACCGACACGGGCAGTCCGCCGGCGCCGGCCACGAACTCCGGCCCCAGCCGCTGCATGAACATCGCGTCAAACGGCGCTTCCGCTCCCCGGAGCGCAATCCACGCGCCGGCGATGGCCATCACACCGCACAGCACCGCCAACAGCTGCGCCCATCGTCGGTGCCCTGACAACTTGACCAGCAACCCGACAGCCGCGAGCGGAAGAAGCAGCGCGCCGCTTGCCCGCGCCGGCGCAAACGTGGGCAGGGGTTGCACCAACCAGGGCACCCCAAGCACGAGCCCGGCCATCCCCGGGAGGACGAGCAGAATGGCGATGATGGCGAGCCAGCGCGAAATCTCCGAATCCTGACGGCGATTCTGCGACATGGCTCGCGCCCATACCACAGGACGAGACAGCTTCATATACCTGCGGATACTCGGCGAACTCGGGAAGAGACGCCAGATGCAGCCGATCGGCTGCGCGTCGTCAGGTGTCGCTCATACGCAGCCAACGACGAACCTGCGGTGGGGAAAACCCTTCCAGCGCGGTGAGCAGCGTTGCCGGATCGGTCTCGCGCACCAGCCACTCGCGCGGCGTGCCCCGCAGAAACCCTTCGTGCTCCAGCTGATCCAGCAACGTGACGAGCGGATTCCAGAAGCCGTCCACATCAAGCAGCCCCACTGGCTTGCGATGCACGCCCAGCTGCGCCCAGGTCCACGTTTCGAAGAACTCTTCCAGCGTGCCAATGCCACCGGGCATCGTGATGAAGGCATCGGCCATCTCGGCAATCATGGCTTTCCGCTCATGCATGGAATCCACGATTTGCAACGACGTAATGCCCTGATGCGCCACTTCGCGTTGTACCAATCCATGCGGCATCACGCCGATCACTTCGCCACCGGCCGCCAAGGCCGCATCCGCCAGCGCACCCATTAGTCCGGTGCGGCCACCGCCGTACACCACGGTGAGTCCCCGGGCGGCCAGAACCGTACCCAACGCGCGCGCCGTAGCCACATAGGCGGGCTTTATCCCATCATTCGATGCGCAATACACGGCGACGCGCTGCAGTGTGTGTGTTGTCATGCGCTAAAACTGGCGGGTACTGCCCGGCCGGGTAAGCGCACGGGCGTGTGTTGGCACCACGATCCGCTGCGACGCACCATGGAAGGGGGATGTGCTAGGGCGGGAAAATGATTGGCCGTTGCACGGCCAGTGTTCGCAGACGTTGTGCGGCCCCCCACAACACCGGCGTCGCAGCCAGAGGTGCGGCGCCGGCCACCAGCAGCAGCAGCCAGTCGGCCACAGTGTGCATTCGTGGCACATTCCACCAGATCGCTTGCAGCAGCGAGAGCACGGCGTCGAGCGACACCGCCAGTGCCACTCCGGTCGCCGCGCGTGCGACGAGTTGGCGGGCACGATGCGTACGCGCTTGCTGTGTCCGCACCAATCGCAACGCGAGTAGCAGGGCTCCATCAAACGCCACCCATGCCGCATGCACGGCGGTGGAGGGAAACCATGGTGTGGTGGGTACCAGCGCCAGCGCGATGGTCCACGGCACCAGCAGCCACTCCAGCGCCAGCAACAGTGGTGCGGGTCCACGCAGCACGGTGCGCAGCGCAAACCGCCAGAGCGATCCCCCCGCAAAGGCCCGCAATCCATCGCGCAGTGCGCGCCATTCCGTGTCTTGCACCGGCCAGGCGAGATACATGGGCTCCCAATGCGTGGGACGCAATTTCCGCTTGAAAGCGGCGAGCCCTTCAAAGTTGAAGAGCGGTGTGGACCACTGACGAATGCGACGCAGCCACCCGACGACCGGTCCGTGAAGGGGGGCCAGGCCAAGTGTCGCCCACGGCACCTGTTCTGCGGCGAGCGTGCGCATGGCGTGGTCTACCAACAGTTCGAGCGTCCCGTTGGGGGCGTCCGGATCGCGGACCACGTGTTCGAAGACCCACCCTGATCGGGTTGGCACCGGGGCCAGCGACAGCAGCGCGGCCACCCGCCCGTGCTGCACGGCCAGAAATTGTCGGCGGGAGCTGGCCCCACTGTTCAGGTCGATGGTGACCAGAAAGCCCATCTCGGCCATACTGCGTGTAGCACGCCAGCGACGGACGAGCAGCGCCACGGCCCTTTGCACTGCTGGCGTGGCCATCTGAGGTGCGCTGACCTCCCGCGAGTGCACGCCTTTGGCGCGAGCACGCCGGATCTGCTCGCGCAGGGACCGGTGTGTGGCGACATTCGCCGGCCACTGTCGTGGATCCCAGACCGGTTGCTCTCCAATGAGCAACCGGGACAGCGCCGCGGAACTCGCCAGTCGTCCTTCCGTGGCGAAAAAGCTGGCCCGCTTCCCACGCGCGGCCGCATGTGCCAAAAACGATTCGGCTACCGCCACCAGCCCATCCAATGGTGCCACGGGCTCGCCTGCAACCACCATGGCCCCCACCGGCGTTGCGTAGGCCACCAGGGCATCCTCCGGGAGACCTGCCGCTGCCGGCGGGCGCCAGCAGTGCAGGTGATCCCCCACCGCGGCAAAGGCGGTTGATGTGCGGCCGTGGCGGGCCACCGTGTGCTCGCGCGCCGCGCGACTTTCGGTCATACTCGTAGTATGGCTCATTCCCACGATGGAACCGAACTCCCGACGCTCAGTATCGTTGACCACCCGCTGGTGCGTCACAAGATCACGCTGCTGCGCGATCGCGCCACTCCCACCAAGCAGTTCAAGGAGCTGGTGGACGAAATCGCCATGCTGATGGCCTACGAGGCCACCCGTGATCTGGCCCTCGAACCGGCCAGTGTGGATACCCCCCTGGAAACGACCACCGGCTGGGCGGTCCGCGGCAAGAAGCTCACGCTCGTCCCCATTCTCCGTGCCGGGCTGGGGATGGTGGAGGGGATTCTGCGCCTCATGCCATCGGCGCGCGTGGGACACATTGGTCTCTACCGCGATCACGACACGCTCGAGCCGGTGGACTACTACTTCAAGGTGCCGGGGGATGTCGGGGAGCGGGACTTTCTGCTGCTCGACCCCATGCTGGCTACCGGTGGTAGCGCGGCGGCAGCCGTGACCTCACTCAAGCGTGCCGGCGCCACGCGCATCCGGTTTCTCTGTCTCGTCGCCGCGCCGGAAGGGGTCGCCCGACTGGCCCGCGAACACCCCGATGTGATGGTGCTCACCGCCGCCCTCGATCGCGAGCTCAACGAACACGGCTACATTCTGCCGGGCCTTGGCGATGCGGGCGATCGGTTGTTCGGGACGAGGTAAGGAAAAGCGCGGGGCGGCTCGGGCGCCCCGCGCTTTTTTGGCAAGGAAGGGAGCAGGGGGCTGGGAGCAGAAGTCGGGCGGCAGGTGATCCTGCCTCCTGCTCCCTGCTTCCTGTCTCAGGTAAACCACTCGCGTGGTTCGAGCCGCTGCTGTTCCGCCACTTCCAGCACCCAGCTCTGCGCGGCGGGCTCCGTGACTTCGTCGGCTACCCGATTGTACCACAATTCCGATTGCCTGTCGTCGCCAATGCGCCGCCAGAGCTCGCCCACCAGATACGTGATCACCGCCCGCTCGTCCGGCGGTACGCCGTCGTAGGACGCCAGCGCGTCCGCAAAGCGCCACGCCGCATGCCGACGGAAATAGCGCTCGGCTTCGCTGTCGCCTTCGTCCACGCAGCACCACGCCGCGCGCAGATAGAGATCCGCCAGGTAGCGCGGGTCCGCATCCTGCCACGCCGCCACCTTGGCCGCGTGCTCGTACTTGAGCGAGCCTGACGGCAGTGAGGTGCTCAGCGCCGGCGCCAATTCATTCCACACCTGCTCCTTCAGCAGGTCGCTCAACTCCACGTCTTCCCGGAAATCCCGGGCCACGCCCGCATAGCCGCAGTGCGTGCACAGGTGCACGAAATACGGGAGTGGCTGCATACCGGCGGCCCGCTCGTGAAAGTCGGTGCGCTTGCCGCCAAAGCCGTTGGTGGCCACCACGGTCTGCGAGCGAAAGGCGCTGTCGCAAACGGGGCAGGAAAGTTCGATGAGATGGAGCGTCGTCATGGAGACTTCGTGGGCGAGATGTTCCCGATCAGTCTCGGCACGCCCCGTTACGGAGTTGAATGAGTTCTCCACATTCTTGTGAATATCTCCTTGTTGTGACCTCTTCGCGGGGATAACTTGCCGCGTCTCACTTTGCCGGCTTCCCGACCCTGGGTCGTTGATGTTGATCAATCTCGTTCCAGATTTTCTCGCGGTTCTCGAGGCCGAAGATCGGTTTGCGGCGTATCTCGAGTATTTCGAGCGCCATCGTGAACTGCTCACGGCCTATTGGGACAACTATGTCCTTGAGCCGTCCGGCCCGCACTTCGAAGAAGTCGTGCGCGCCACCGTCGCGGCCGACCGCACCGACCTGCTCACCCTGCTGGCCACCACCGACCTCGTGACGCTGGCGCGCCAGACCGAGGACAAGGTGCGCATGCTGCTCGACGTGGACGTGCCCTACGACATCGTCCTCATGGTCGGCGTGGGCGCCGCGAACGCCGGTGAACTGGTGGTGAACGGGCGCGGCATCGCCTTTGTCTGCCTGGAGCATTTCACCGGGGTCACCAACCCTGACACCCAGGCGCTCGGCCTCGATCCGGAACTCATTCCGCTCTGGCTCGCGCACGAAATCACGCACGTCATTCGCTACACCTCCCCCGCCAGTCGCAGCAGCATGCGGGCGCTCGTGCAGGACGCCGGCGGGTACTACTCGTACTGGGAAACCGGCCGTCAGGCCACGCTGCGCGAACTGCTCATGAACGAAGGGCTCGCGGTGCAGGTCTCGCGCGCCATCAGCCCCGGCCACGCGGCCTGGGAGTATTTCGGCTTTGCCCGACGCCAGTACGCGCGCATTCGCGAAATCGAGCCCATCCTCTCCCGCGCCGCCGGCCAGCATCTGGACCGGGCCGGGTTGGGACTGCGCCTGCGCTACCTCTCCGGCGGCATGAGCGACGAAGCGCGCACTGTCGATCGCACGGTGCTGCCGGAACGCGCCGGCTATTTCCTGGGCGCCCGCCAGGTGGAAGCCGCCATCGCGGCCCGCGGTTTTGCCTGGTCCGTGCGCGCCAGCGCCGAAGAACTGGCGTTCGCCGCTGAACCGTATGTGGAGCGGCCACGGCTGACGGTGGTGAGTTAAGGGGCTGGTTACTCACCACCCACAACTCCAACCCATAACCCGAAACTGATCAGTTTCGGGTTTTGCGTTTGGGTACCGAGTTATGGGGCAACGGCACTATTTCCCAATACAGAAGTCCCGAAACACCCGGTCCAGCACATCCTCGGTGTCCACGGTGCCAATGAGCTCACCAATGGCTTCGCGCGCCGTAAGCAGGTGCACTGCTGCCACCGGCGCGGGCAACGCGCCGGTGGCCCACGCCTCCTGAAACGCGGTCACTTCCTCCAGCGCCGCGGTGAGTCCCACCCGGTGGCGTTCGCGAGTGAGCATGGTGTCGCTGGTACCGTCGTCTGGCACGGCCTGCATGGCGGCCGCATCAATGTGCGTGAGCAGCTCGGCCAGTCCATCGCCGCGTTCCGCGCTCACCGGCACCCCAAGCGTTCCCGTGTGCAGGTCACACTTGGTACGCACCGGAACCACCACGCCGTCGGTGCGCGACTGCACCACGCTCATGGTGTGCTGCACATCGGGATCGCTGGCGCCACAGGCCAGCACGACCTGCGCGCGCCCCAGGTAGCGGCTGCTCACTTCAATGCCCAGCCGTTCCACTTCATCATCGGTATCGCGCAGCCCGGCCGTATCCACGAGGCGCAGCGGCAGTGATGGGCGATCGAGCAACGCTTCAATGGCGTCGCGTGTCGTGCCAGGAATGGCCGTCACAATCGCGCGCGCTTCCCCCAACAACGCGTTGAACAGACTCGATTTGCCGGCGTTGGGTGGGCCGGCAATCACCACCAGTACACCATCGCGCACCATGGCACCGCGCGGCGCGGTGCGCAGCAGCGCCGTCAACGCGGCGTGCACGTGGTGGGCCGCCGCCGCAATGCGCGCCGGGGCAATGGGGCCATCGTCTTCTTCAGGGAAATCGATGTCGTACGCCAGCAGCGCTTCCAGATGAATGACGTCGTCGCGCAGCGCCAGCAATCGACGCGACAGTCCACCATCGAGTTGCGCCAACGCCTGACGCTGCATGGCCCGTGTGCGGGCGTCCACCAAATCCGCTACCGCTTCGGCCTGCAGCAGATCCATACGCCCATTTATTACAGCGCGTCGGGTGAACTCACCGGGCAGCGCCTCACGCGCCCCCAGCGCCACGCACGCGCTCAGCACAAGGGCCGGAGACACGGCTCCGCCATGGGTGGCAAACTCCACCACCTCTTCGCCGGTGTACGAATGCGGTGCGGCAAACCAGGTCACCAGCACCTGCTCCAGCGGTTCACCGCTGTGCGGATGCGTCAGCGCCGCGAGCACACTCCGGCGGGGCACCGCCGCGCGCCCGCTGGCTCCACCATACGCGCCGAGGGCGCGAGCGATGGGTATCGCGCGCGCCCCCGAGAGTCGTACCAGCGCCACCGCGCCACGTCCCGGGGCGGTGGCCAGGGCAACGATGGTGTCATCGTCGCCAGCCACCAGCGAGGGTGTGGCACGTGGGCCGTGGGCCATGTTATCCCCGCACGAGCGGAGCCGCCTTGCTCCGTTCCTGCGAAATGAGCCACTGCTGCGGCAGCGACGCGAGATTCTGGATGAAGTAGTACAGGTTGAGTCCCGAGGCCATGCTGAAGAAGAAGATCAGCATCATGGCCGGCATCAGATACATCATCATCTTCTGCTGTTCGTTGGCCTTCATGCCGCGCATGCCAATCCACGACATGAGCAACGTGGTGACCGCCACCAGAATGGGGATGACGTAGTACGGGTCTTTCACCGAGATGTCGGGGAACCACAGGAACGGCACGCCGCGGAACTCGATGGTGTTCTGGAAGACGAAGAACAGCGCGAAGAACACCGGCAACGGAATGAGCATCGGCAAACAGCCCGACAACGAGCTGAAGGGGCTCATGCCGTGATCCTTGTACAGCTGCATCATGGCCTGCTGCAGCTTCTGCGGATCGCCCTTGTAGCGCGTCTGCAGCGCCTGCATCTCAGGCTGAATACGCTGCATCTGCATGCTGCTGCGCATCGCCTTCTGGTTGAGCGGCCAGAGAATGATGCGGATGGCGACGCCGAAGATCACCAGGATCCAGCCGTACGACACGCCGAGCGTGGCCTTCATCCACAACAGCAGGCGAATGACCATGGTGGCAAAGGGCTGCACGATTCCCTGAATCCAGCCGCCATAGGGATTGCTGGTTTCGAAGGCGCGTCCCATGGCCAGCAATCGCTTGAACTCCTGCGGGCCGGCGTACACTTCAAAGGAGGCGTTGCCGGCCTTGAGCGGCGTGACGAGCGTCGCCATGCCGCGCGTGGCTTCCTTCCCGATACGCGCGCCACCGGTCACGTTGATTTCGGCAAAGCCCGGCGCGCCCTTGGGAGCCAGCACGCCAAAAATGAAGTACTTGTTCTTGGCCACGCCCCATGAAATGGGGCCCGCTTCGATTTCGCGTTCACCCGGATCGAGCGAGCGGAACGCAATGCCTTCAGCGCCCGACAGCTCCGGCTTGTACGCGTACGCCAGATGCGAGTGATCTTCCGCCGAGTCAGACTCCGAGCTGCGAAAGCCAGGGGGGAGATCCACCAGCAGATAGCTGTTCTCGGGAATACCGGCCACGGCTGCCGACACGTTCACGCGATAGCTGTCGGGGAGGAACGAGTATTTGATGGAGACCGTCTTCCCCGGCAGGGTGGCGTCGTAGGCGATGACCGTCGCGCCGTTCTCCTCGCTGCGCGTGGAGCGGAACACCTGCTTGGTGAGGTCAATCGTGTCACCCGGCACCACCAGTCGGAACCCCATCATGCGTTCGCCGGGGAGCGCGAGCTCCACCGCGCCGCTGCGCGTGCGTCCGCCGTTGGAGAGCGTCTGGTACTGGGTGAGCGACGCACCAATGAGAGCAGCGCCCTTGTTGGTGGTGCGGTAGTCGGCCTGCTTGGTGTTCACGACGGCCGTATCAATGATCACGGCAGCGGCAGCGGCGACCGCCGTCGAGTCGGTCGGCTGCGCCGCGCTCATGGTGGCGGGCGTGGCGACGGGCGCCGTGGTGGCGCCGATTACCGGCGCCGCGCTATCGGCCGCCAGCGAGTCCACGGCCACCGGCGTGCTCCCCGGTGCCGGCGTGGGCGTCGGGAAGATGTACGGCGTCACGAGCAGGACGGCCGCCATCAGGACGACGGCAAGGACGATACGACGTGGTTCCATGGGAAATTGAGAGAGACGCAGAGACGAGACTACGGCACCGGATCAAAGCCGCCGGGGCGGAACGGATGGCAGCGACCGATTCGGCGCAGCGCCATCCACCCGCCGCGCCAGGCGCCGTGCTTTTCAAGGGCTTCGATGGCGTACGCCGAGCAGGAAGGATAATACCGGCACGCGCCGCCAAAGATGGGCGAGAGCACGAGTTGGTATCCCCGGACTCCGAGAATCAGGGCGGTTCGCGGCCAGCGCTGCCAGGACATGACGGGGGTGTTCACAGCAGGCGCGCGAGCGCCTGTTGGAATTCGGCCCGCAAGGCGTCAAAATCGCGCCCGTACGCCGACGGAAAGACCCGCACGACCACATCGAGCGGCGCCCGTGCCGGGGGCACGTCCAGCTGCTGGAGCATATGGAGTCGTACGATTTCGCGTAGCCGCCGTTTCACGAGATTTCGTTCGACGCCCGAATGTTTGTATTTGGGCACCACAAATCCCACGCGTGGGAACGCATGAAGGGAAGCGGTGGCGCGCACGTCCAACGACGCGGTGCGCACTCGCTTCCCTTCGTGACGGACTCGTTCGAGCTCGGTCCCGCGCGTCAGTCGCTGCTGGCGCGGGAAGGCTCGGGAATCAGGCGCCCGCGTACTTCGACGGGAGCTGAACGGTCAATACCTTGCGCCCCTTCTTGCGGCGACGAGCGAGGACAGCGCGCCCCCACTTCGTCTCCATGCGCGCACGGAAGCCGTGCTTGCGGATGCGACGCGTGTTGCGCGGACGATAGGTGGGCTTGCCCATGGCGAAACTCTAAGAAAAGAACGGAAACGAATAAACCGGACCCGCAGCACCGGTCTGAAACGCGCTGCGGACGCATATGCGAATGAGCCTCAGAATGTATCCGACCAGCCCCCCCGGGGTCAAGGGCATCTGCTCAGCCAATGTGATGTGCAAAGTGGCCT